>NZ_JAFIBI010000001.1:4377316-4706869 GCF_017832975.1 Arthrobacter sp. PvP023 | reverse complement strand
GTAGGCGGAAGCGGAACTGATGAACACGTACTGGCCGGTCCTGCCGGAAAACTGCTTGATGGCGGCCGCGGCATGCTCCGGGGTGAACGAAATGAAGTCCGCCACGGCGTCGAAGGTGCGGCCCCGCAGCGCCTCGCCCACGGCCGCGCTGTCCCGGATATCGGCGGTGACCACTTCTGCGCCTTCCGGCGTGGGCCGGCCGGCCGATTTCCCTCGGTTGAGGATGGTCAGCCGGTGGCCCAGCGCGACGGCGTGTTCTGCCGCCGCCGCGCTGATCACGCCGGTTCCGCCGATGAACAGGATGTCCGACGGCGGCGCCACGGTTGCCGGAAAACTCACCAGGCGTAGTCTTCCGGGGCGGTGCGGTGCCCGGGGAAGATGTCGTCGAGGCGCTTGAGCGCGTCGGCGTCCAGCGTCACGTCCAGTGCGCGGATGGCAGCGTCGAGCTGTTCCTGCGTTCGGGGGCCGACGATCGGTGCGGTGACCGCGGGCTGGTGCAGCAGCCAGGCGAGGGCAACGTCTCCGGGCTCGTGGCCCAGGTCGTCGGCCAGGTCCTCGTACTGACGGATCTGCTCCTGGTGCTTTTTCAGGGTTTCGGCCGCCCGTCCTTCGGTGCGCCGGACGCCGTCGCGCTCCTTCTTCAATACACCGCCCAGCAGGCCGCCGTGCAGCGGCGACCAGGGGATCAGCCCCAGCCCGTACTGCTGCGCGGCCGGAATGACTTCCAGTTCCAGGTCGCGGGTCAGGAGGTTATAGATGGACTGCTCGCTGACCAGGCCGGTGAAGTTGCGCCGGGCAGCGGATTCCTGCGCCTGGGCGATGTGCCAGCCGGCAAAGTTGCTGCTGCCCGCATAGAGGATCTTGCCCTGCTGGACAGCCACCTCCATGGCCTGCCAGATCTCGTCCCAGGGGGTGTTCCGGTCGATGTGGTGGAACTGGTAGATGTCGATGTAGTCGGTCTGGAGCCGCTTGAGGCTCGCGTCCAGCGCCCGCCTGATGTTCAGTGCGGACAGCTTGGATTCGTTGGGCCTGTCCGTCATGGTGCCGTAGAGCTTGGTGGCCAGCACCGTGCGCTCGCGGCGCTCGCCGCCCTGAGCGAACCAGCGGCCGATGATTTCCTCGGTCCAGCCGCGGTGGTCGGTGCCGCCGTAGACGTTGGCGGTGTCAAAGAAGTTGATGCCGGAGTCCAGGGCGGAGTCCATGATGGAGTGCGCGGCCGCTTCTTCGGTCTGGGGTCCAAAGTTCATGGTGCCCAGGCACAGGCGGGAAACCTGCAGGCCCGAACGGCCAAGGTGTGTGTACTGCATGCTGAGATGTCCTATCTGGCTGGGGTTGGTTACATCTGGCTGAAGGCGGCGACGGCGGGGTCGGCGCCCGCACGGGCACCCGACTCCAAGGCCGTGATTTCGCTAAGTTCGGCGGGGGAGAGCTCGACGGCAACGGCACCCAGGTTCTCCCGCATGCGCTGCGAATCGGCTGACTTGGGGATGACGATGGTGCCGTGGGCGAGGTGCCAGGCCAGCACGATCTGGGCCGGAGTGGCCTCGTATTTGCCGGCAAGATCCTTCACAGCCGCTGCATTCAGGTCGGCGCCCTGGCCGAGGGGGCTGTACGCCTCCACGGCAATGCCGAGTTCCCTGCACTTGGCGGCCAGTTCCTGCTGCTGGAAGGTGGGGTGGATCTCGAACTGGTTCACCGCCGGGACCACGTCCGCCGCCGGGAGGAGCGTGTCCAGGTGCTCGCCGAGGAAGTTCGAGACGCCGATGGCGCGGATCTGGCTGTTGGCGTAGAGCTTCTCCATCGCTTTCCAGGCTTCGGTGAAGAGCCCCTGGGAGGGGACTGGCCAGTGGATCAGGTAGAGGTCCACGAACTCGACGCCGAGTGCCTTGCGGCTGTTCTGGAACGCCTCGTGGGCGTTGCCCTGTTCCCCGTTGCGAAGCTTGGTGGTGATGAAGATGTCCTCGCGGGGAATGCCCGAAGCGGCGATGGCAGCCCCCACTCCGGCCTCGTTTCGGTAGGCGGCGGCGGTATCTATGTGGCGGTAGCCGGCTTCGAGCGCATCTTCGACGATGCGCTGGGTTTCTTCCGGCGGCACCTGGAACACGCCGAAGCCGAGTTGCGGGATCTGGACTCCGTTGTTGAGGGTCAACTGCGGGATGGTGTTTTGGTGCGTCTGGGACATCGTCGGTTCTTCCGGTCGAGGGATCGTCGAAGGGCAAGCGGGAAACCGCTTTCGTGCTGGCTATGTTTCGAGCCTATGCAGTTTGCCGCGAACTGTCAGTAGCCATGCCTGTTCCTGCTTTTCCTAGGACTGACAGTCCTACGTTCGTTGTAGAACGGAAGCTTCCCGGCCGTGCACAATGGAAGGCATGGGTCAGAGCGCCGAGTTTGGAAAATTCCTGAAGGCCATGAGGTCACGGCTGAAGCCGGAGGATGCCGGTTTGCCCGGAACGTCGGGCGCCCGGCGGGTTCCCGGGCTGCGCCGCGAGGAGATAGCCCGGCTGGCGGATGTGAGCACGGACTATTACACACGCCTGGAGCAGGGCCGCAACATCCACCCGTCAAGGGCGGTGCTCGATTCGGTGGCGCGGGCACTGCGCCTGGATTCCAGCGAGCAGGCGCACATGATGGACCTTCTGGAGAACTGCGCGGAATCGCAGCGCTCCCCGATCCCCGCCCAAGGCGTCCGCCCGGCCCTTCGCCAGCTCCTGGGCGCAGTGGGTGACGTTCCCGCGTTGGTCCTGGGCCGCCGGAGCGACGTGCTGGCCGGCAACCCGTTGGCCTTCCTGCTGTTTGCGGATTTCCCGGCCATGCCGGCGGGGGAGCGCAACCTCACGCGCTGGCTCTTGCTGGACCCGCGCGCCCGCGAACTGTTCCCGGAGTGGAAGGCTGTGGCAGCCGAGGCCGTCGGGGCCCTGCGCGTGGATATCGGGCGGCACCCGAACGATGCCCAGGCCAATCAGCTGGTGGGTGAACTCGCGGTCCATAGCGAACACTTCCGCCAATGGTGGGCCGGGCACCGCGTGGCCGCTCCGTCAGCGGGCAGCATACGGCTCCGGCACCCGGTGGTTGGAGACCTGGAGCTGGATTTCGAAAACCTGGTGCTGCCGGAGGACCCGGACCAGGTCCTCCGGATATTTTCCGCGAAGCCGGGTTCGGCATCGGCCGATTCACTCACCCTGCTGGGCAGTTTCGGTGCCGGAATGGAAGGTTTGGCGTCGGGGCCGGCCGCTGCGGTTGTGCAGCTGCCACACGAACCGGGCTGATTCTGGGCAAACGCCCATTGGGAGAACCCGGCCGCTTTCCTAGCCTTGGGGTAGACATTTTTTCACTACCAAGGATGGGATTCAACGATGAAGCGCATCGCACTGCTCCGGGAGCGGGTAGCCACCGCCGGCGCCACAGGAACCCACTGCCCGGCATCCGGACTGTGGGCTCCCGCGGACGCGCCGCATGATGGCCACACCTTCTTTGAAGGACACATTTTCCCGTCCTACAACGGCTCGCCCACCGTCTGGCGGCGCAAGACGTCGCGGGAAACGTCCCGCTGATATTTCAGGGTATTAGCGCTCCAGGCGGAATCCCAGTTTGATGGTCACCTGCCAGTCGGCCACCTGACCGTTTTCAAGGTGGCCGCGGATTTCCTTGACCTCGAACCAGTCCAGGTTGCGGAGGGTCTTGGCGGCCTCGGCGATCCCGTTGCGGACGGCAGCGTCCACACCCTCGTTTGAAGTTCCGACAATTTCAGAAATGCTGTAGGTGTGATTCGACAACTTCGCTCCTCATAATCTCCATTGACACCCGGAACTGCGGGCCGTCCCTGCAGATTAGCGGACGAAGCGCGGCGCGACTAGGGTTTTCCGGCGGTAAGCGGGCCGGAGGGGAAGGGGCCGTGCGCCACTCCCGGACCGAATATCGGGCCGGGTTGCGGTCGTTTGGCTTTGAGGCCCAGGTTCGCGGGCCGTTGCCTGACCCGGCGCACCACCCACGGGAAAAGGTAGTCCTTGGCCCAGACCAAGTCACTGCTTCTGGCCTCCCGCCAACTGCTGGCGGGCAGCACCTTGGGCTCCAGCGGCTTCAGGGTGTGGGGCACGTTGAGCGTCTCCAGCACCATGGCCGCAATGGTGTGGTGGCCCAGCGGGGAGAAGTGCAGACGGTCGGGATCCCACATGTGCGGAGCCGCCAACTGGCGCAGTGTCCACAGGTCGGCCACCACGCCGTCGTGCCGGGCCGCTAAGGTGCGCAGGTTTTCGTTGAAGATGGCTACCTTGCCGCGGATGCGGCCGAACACCGGAGTGTTCCCCCAGTCCGGGCCGGTGAAGAGCACCACGGTTGCCCCGGTGGCGCTGAGGAGCCCGATGGCCGGCTCCAGCCTCTCCGCCAGTTTGTCCGGATCGCTGCCGCGGAACACAATGTCGTTGCCTCCGGCCGAAAGTGTGACCAGGTCGGGCCTGAGTTCAAGTGCGGGCCCCAGTTGGTCATCCATGATCTGTTGGAGCAGGCGGCCCCTGACCGCCAGGTTTGCGTAGGCGAAGTCCTGGTGGCCCAGGCTCAGCTCTTCCGCGACCCGGTCTGCCCAGCCCCGGACACCGCCGGGGCTTTGTGGCTCCGGATCGCCGTACCCCTCAGTGAAGGAATCTCCCAGTGCCACGTATCGGTTCCAGGGGTGCGGAGCCGGAGTGGTCGCCGCGGAGGGTGTCCGCGCCGGTCCAGGAATGCTGAACGTACTCACGTTCCCATGGTGGCCCCATCCCGGGCCCGGAAACAGGGTCGAAGGGCGCAATTCCCTGTGATCCCAAGGCCCGGGCCGTTGTGACTCCAGCTACACAAGCGGCAGTCAATACCAAGGGGGGTATAAGATGGATGAAGTCCTAGAGCCACGGAGGAAGCAATGGAACTCGATCCCGCCGACATGAAGCCGGTCATCAACCGCCTGCGCCGCGCGCAGGGGCAGCTCGCGGCTGTAACCCGGATGATCGAAGAGGGCCGGGACTGCAAAAGTGTAGTCACCCAGTTGGCCGCTGTTTCCAGCGCCCTGGACCGGGCCGGTTTCTCCATCATTGCCACGGGCCTTCAGCAGTGCCTGCAGCAGGAGGACCCCAGCCTGGACAAGGCTGAACTGGAGAAGCTCTTCCTTTCGCTCGCCTAGCCGCGAGCACCCCGTTCTTCGGCCGCGCCCTCGCCGGGAGGCAAAAGCCGTCAGGCGGTTTTCGCCTCGAGCACGTATGTCTTCAGGTCATCCAGGGTCTGCTGCATGTGCGCGTCCATGGCACTGCGCGAGCGTCCGGCGTCCCGCGATTCCAGGGCGTCGGCAATCGCCTGGTGGTGCCCGATCGCGTGCTCCTGGATATCGCGGAACTTGGACGTCTGCGTCCGGCGCTTTTCCAGCACGCGGTGCAGCGGCTCGAACAGTACGGCCACAAAAACGTTCTCCGACGCGCGGAGGATAACGTCGTGGAAGGCGAGGTCGGCTTCCACGAAGCCCGCCAGGTCGTCGGTGTCATGGGCCTTGCGCATGGCTGCCACGTAGCCGTGCAGCGCCCCTATCTCGGCGTCGCTGATCCGGCTCGCCGCGAGTTCGCAGGCCCCTGTTTCCAGCATCCGGCGCAGCTCAATCAGCTGGATTGCAGCTGAGGCGTCATTCACGCCCTCCGAGGCTGCACGGAGCACGGCTTCCAGGGAGGCCCAGCGGTTGAGCGGGTTGACGAACGTGCCCCGCCCGCGCTCCACGCTCAGGATGCGCTGTGCTTCGAGGGTTTTCATGGCTTCGCGCACTGTCATGCGGCTGACCTCGTGCTTCGCGCTCAGTTCCAACTCGCCGGGAACGCTGGAGCCGGGAGGAAACTCGCCGGCAATGATCCGGTCCAGGAGCTCATCGGCCACCACGCCGACCAGTGATTTACGTGCCAATTTTCCCCCGTTCAGCGGTGAGCGACGATTTGTCCGACAAGTCTACTTGCGCGTCCCTGTGCCTTGTGCCACACTAGCATTCAAATGTTAGATGTCTGACATCTTACAAGTACCTACCCGCAACAGAGATTTCATACACAACGGAGTGCAAAGTGCCCCTTGAAGCAGATGTGCTGGCAGCCTTTCCGGCAGAGGTCCAGATTCCCGCTGAGCTGGTTGCCGACGCTGTAGCGGCGTCTTCGGCAGCCTCCCCCCGAGTGCTCGTAGTGCTCGACGACGATCCCACCGGCACCCAGTCCGTTGCGGACCTGCCTGTCCTCACCCGCTGGGACGTGGCCGATTTCACCTGGGCGTTCGCCCACATCCGCGAGAAGCAGACGAAGCCCGCGGTCTACGTGCTGACCAACACCCGTAGCCTGGACGCGGCCGAGGCTGCTGCACGGAACGAAGAAATCGTCCGCAACGCCCTGACCGCGGCACGCTCATTCGAGGCGGAAGCCGGCAGCGCCGGTTCCGGCCTCCGGCTCGGGTTCGTGAGCCGCAGCGACTCCACCCTCCGCGGCCACTACCCGCTCGAGCCGGACGTCATCGCCGCCACCGTTTCCGCTGTCAGCGGCGAGGCGACTGACGGCGTCGTCATCATTCCGGCGTTTCCCGATGCCGGCCGGGTCACCATCGGCGGCGTGCACTACATGCGCGGTACGGGGGAAGAAACCGGCACGCTGACACCGGTGGCCGCGACCGAGTTCGCCAAGGACGCCTCCTTCGGCTTCGCCAACTCCGAAATGGCCAAGTACGTGGAGGAAAAGTCGCAGGGACGCTTTGCCGCGGATTCCGTGATCGTCCTGGACCTGAACATCATCCGGGCCTCTACCGATCCTCAAATCTCCGCCAAGGCCATCGCCGACGCGATCGAGTCCGCCACCGACTCCACCCCGATCGTGGCCGACATCGTCTCCGAAAACGACCTCCGCGCCCTCTCGCTGGGCCTCGAGGAAGCCGAACGCCGCGGCAAGAAACTCCTGTACCGCGTGGGCCCGCCGTTTGTCCGCGCCCGGATCGGCCAGGAGATCCGAACCGAGCTCAGCGGCGAAGAGGCCTATGCCGGCAATACTCCGTCGGAAGCGGGCGGGCTCATCGTCGTCGGCTCCCACGTCGGCGTCACCACCCGCCAGCTCAAAGCCCTCACCGAACAGCACAGCGCGGCACGCATCGTGGAGATCGACGTCGAGAAGCTGCTTGGCGATAGCGCAGCCGGCTACCTCGACGAGATGGTGGACAAAGTGGTTGAGGCGCTGCGTGGCGGCGACGTCATCGTCCACACCAGCCGCCTGCTCATCAGGACCGACGACGCCGCCGAAAGCCTGCGGATCGCACGCACGGTGTCCGCCGCCGTCGTCGCCGTCGTGAACCGCACGCTCAAGACCTTCCCGCCGCGCTTTGTGATCGCCAAGGGCGGCATCACGTCCTCTGACGTCGCTGCGCACGGCCTGGAAATCCGCCACGCGATCGTCCGCGGCCCCATGCTCCCGGGCATCGTGAGCCTGTGGGAACCGGTGGACGGCCCCGCCAAGGGCATCCCGTACATCGTGTTCGCCGGCAATGTGGGGGACGACCAGTCCCTCGCCGACGTCACCCGCAAGCTCAGCAACACCTTCTAAGCCTCCCCACCACCGCAAGATTCAATGGAGAACACCATGACCAGCAACTACACCATCACTGTCCTGGGCCTTGGCGCCATGGGCCTGCCCATGGCCACCCGCCTCGCCAGCCAGCTCACCGTCCACGGCTTCGACATCGCCGAGCCGCGCCTGAAGCTCGCCGAAGAAGCCGGGATCCGCACCTTCGCCTCCGCCCGCGAAGCCTCCGAAGGTGCCGACGCCCTGCTCCTGGCAGTGCGCAACGGGGAGCAGCTCAACGACGTCCTCTTCGGCGAGAACGGCGTGGCCTCCGTGCTCAAGCCGGGCGCCGTTGTGATCCTCGGCAGCACCGTAGGTACCGACGCCATCCCGGCCACGGTGGACCGGCTGGCCGAATACGGCGTCGAACTGGTGGATGCGCCCCTTTCCGGCGGCCCCAAGCGCGCCGGTGAAGGCGATCTGCTGATCGTGGTGGGCGCATCGCCCGAGGCGCAGGAAAAGGCCCGCCCCGCCTTGGAGCTGCTGGCCTCCACCCTCACCGTGGTGGGCGACAAGCCCGGCGACGGCCAGGCGCTCAAGACCGTCAACCAGCTCCTTTGCGGCGTCCACATCGCCGCCGCCGCCGAAGCCCTGGCCCTGGCCGACGCGCTCGGCCTCGACCAGGAGAAGACGCTCAAGGCCCTCGAAGCCGGTGCAGCGGGTTCGTTCATGCTTTCCAACCGCGGCCCGCGCATCCTCGAGGCCTACAACGAGGAAGGTGCCGAGGTGCTGAGCCGCCTGGACATCTTCGTCAAGGACATGGGCATCGTGGGCAAGGCCACCCGTGCCGCCGGCCTGGCGGCCCCTGTCGCCGCCGCAGCCGAGCAGCTCTACCTCCTGGGCCAGGCACAGGGCCTCGCCGCGGCCGACGACTCCGCCGTCATCAAGGTTGTCGCCCCCACCAAGCGCACCGCCTAACCACCCCTCCCTCCGGAGTTTTTGTCCAGATATCGCGACTTCGGGCGCTCTTTGGCGCCATTATCTGGACAAAAACTCCAATATAACTAAAGCCCGACGACGGCGGTCCCCCCTCCGTCGTCGTCGAACCACCTCGCCGGGCGTTGCCGGCGACGTCAAAGGAGACAATCCCCAATGAATCCCCTGATCAACTCATTGATGGCGCGGGCCGCCGATGCCGCACCCATCAAGCCGGCCGTGGAACTGGGCACTCCGCTGCTGCTGACCATTGCCGCCCTCGGCATCGCACTCCTGCTGGTCATGATCATCCGCTTCAAAATCCAGGCCTTCGTGGCGCTGCTGACGGTAAGCATCCTGGTGGCCGTCGCATCGCAGATCCCCCTGAAGGATGTCTTCACGGTGGTGGCCACCGGCGTTGGCGGCACCATGGGCAAGGTCGCACTGCTGATCGCCCTGGGCGCAATTCTGGGCCGCATGATCGAGGTATCCGGCGGCGTCCAGTCGCTGGCCTCCCACTTCACCGAGAAGCTCGGCGCCAAGCGGGTGGCTGTGGCACTGACCGCCGTCGGCTTCCTGGTGGCCATTCCGGTGTTCTTCGAAGTCGGCGTGATCGTTCTGGTGCCGATCGTCTACGCATTCTCCAAGATCGCCAAGGTCCACCCGGTGAAGTTCGGCCTGCCGATGGCCGGCATCATGCTGTCCATTCACGTAGCCGTACCGCCGCACCCGGGTATTGTCGCCGGTGCGGGCGTCTTCGGAGCCGACATCGGGCTCATCACGCTGATCTCACTTCTCATCTGCATCCCCCTCGGCTTCCTGTCCTACTGGGTTGCCAGCATCATGAACCGCAAGGAATACGAACTGCTCCCCGGCGTCAAGGCACAGGTCGACGAATTCGGTTCCACATCCCTGGTGCACGTGGGCCACGACGGCCCCGGAGCACAGGCAGTTGCCCCGCCGCGCCCCGGCCTGATCATCTTCCTCATCGCCGCACCCATCGTCCAGATCCTCCTCGGCACCGTAGGCACCCTGACCATCAGCAAGGACAACTTCTGGTACGGCGTCGCGGCGTTCGTCGGCAACCCCTTCCTGGCCCTGCTCGTAGCCGTCGGCCTGTCGTTCTTCCTGCTGGCCGTCCGCCGCAACTGGTCCCTCCGCGAAACAGGCGAGATCTTCGAAGGTGCGCTGCCTCCCATCGCCTCGATCCTCATGGTGGTTGCCGCGGGCGGCGTGTTCGGTGAAGTGCTGCGCACCTCCGGCATCGGCGCGGCACTCTCGCAGACCCTGGACCACCTGGGCCTGCCGCTGATCGTCCTCGGCTTCATCATTTCCCTGGCCCTTCGTGCAGCGCAGGGTTCCGCCACCGTTGCCATTGTCACCACCGCGGGCCTGCTGACCTCGGCCGTCGCGGAAGGCGGCTACTCGCCCGCCCAGATCGCCGTGCTGGTCATCGCCATCGGCTTCGGCTCCCTGGGCCTGTCCCACGTGACCGACGCCGGCTTCTGGACAGTGGTGCGCTACTACGGGCTCACCGTGTCCGACGGCCTCCGCACCTGGACCGTCCTCACCACCATCCTGGGACTGGCCGGCTTCGCGCTGACCTTCGTCGCCTGGATCCTGGTGGGAGGCCTGAGCGCCTGATGCGTGCCCGACTCGACCACCTGGTAGTTTCAGCCCTCCAGCAGGGCGCAGCCGTCCCGGCCTTCACATGCTACGACTTCACCACCGCCCTGGCCGTGGTGGAGGCGGCGGAAGAAGCCGGCCGCGGGGCCATCCTGCTGGTGGCTCCGAAGACGGCCGGCACCCCCAACGGGCTGCGGCTTATCACGGCGCTCCGCGGCCTGGCGGACTCCGCCGCCGTCCCGATCGCCGTGCAGCTGGACCATGCGTCCGATCTCCGGGTGATTGCCGACGCCGTCGCGGCGGGGGCGGATTCGGTCCTCGCGGACGGTTCGTCGCTGCCGTACGAGGAAAACATCGCCCTGGTGCGCGAAGCGCGCGCCGTGCTGGAAGCGCAAGGCCATGCCGACGTCGTGATCGAAGCGGAACTGGGCGGGCTGGCCGGTGACGAGGACCGCGCTTTCGGCACGGACGCCACAGGGTCTTCCGCGCAAGGTTCCGCCGGGCTGACCGACTCCGCCCAGGTGGAGGACTTCGTGGCCCGCACCGGCGCCCAGCTGCTGGCCGTGGCCGTGGGCAATGTGCACGGCAAGTACAAGGGGGAACCGCAGCTGCGGTGGGACGTGCTGCAGGACATCGCAGTGCGCACCCACATCCCGCTGGTGCTGCACGGTGCCTCCGGCATTCCGGCGGAGGAGCTGGTCAAGGCCGCCGCCATGAACGTGGGCAAGGTGAACTTCAACACCGAACTCCGCACCGGCGTGCTGGCCACGCTGGAATCCGAAACCGGCCCGCATCGTGCGGACGGCGAGAACCTCCAGGGTTTGCTCGGGAAGTGGAACGCCTCGGCCAGGGAGTTCGCCGGCGGCGCCCTGTCCACCCTCACGAAGTAAGGAGTTTTTGTCCATATATCGCGAGTTGGAGGGCCGTTAGCTCGCGATAAGTGGACAAAAACTCCCGGCGGGGGAGGCTAGGATCGAGCCATGATCCCGGCCTCCCTCGTTTTTGCGTTCATCGCCGCCCTGCTGCACGTCTACATCTTCACGATGGAATCCGTCACCTGGACCCGGCCGGCGACGTGGAAGCGCTTCGGTGTCGCCTCGCAGGCCGACGCCGAGACCACCCGGCCGATGGCCTATAACCAGGGCTTCTACAACCTGTTCCTGGCCGTCGGCGCGCTGATCGGCCTCGGCGCGGTCCTTTGGGGCCAGCCGCTGGTGGGCTGGACCCTCATTTTCGCGTCCTGCGGTTCCATGCTGCTCGCTGCCGCCGTCCTGGCGCTGAGCGGACGCAAGTACCTCCGCGCGGCCGCCACGCAAGGCACGACGCCGCTTCTCGCCGTCGTGCTCGGCCTCCTGGGGCTGCTCACCGCCTGAGCGGCATGGCTTCTGGCCCTTGACGGAGGCCCGGCGGACAATGGACAGTACGCAGAGAATCGTTCCGCCTCCGTAGGAGCGCAATGGGTGTTCCGCAGCAGCAGAAGCCGCAGGCAGGCGCAGGGCAGGAGCTGCCCGCTCCGGACCGCGACGCCGTGATCGACCTTGCCCGTTTCTTCTGCCTGGCCCTGGTGGTGGTGGGCCACACCATGATGGTCAGTCCCGTGCTTCACCCCGACGGCACCGTCACCACCGAAAACACCCTCGCCCTGCAGGACTGGTTCGAGCCCGTCATCTGGATCTTCATGGTGATGCCGCTCTTCTTCGTGGCGGGCGGAATCACCGGACTGCAGTCCTGGCGGCGGCTCAAGTCCCGCGGCGGCAACGGCGTCGAGTTCGCCCAGGCCAGGCTGCTGCGGCTTGTCCGCCCGGCCGCCGCGCTGCTGGCCGTGATGTTCGCCGGGCTGTGGGCCGCGCGGCTCTCCGGCGTCAAGCCGCAGGTGGTGGAGCTGATCGTCACCGGCGCCGGGATGCCGCTATGGTTCCTGGCCGCGTACCTGGCGGCCCAGCTGAACATCCCCTGGCTTGCGGCACTCCATGACCGTGCACCCTGGCTGACACTCGCCGGCCTCACCGCCCTGGTGGTGGCCGTCGACTGCTTCCGCGGGTCCCTGCCGCTGCTGGCCTACGCCAACATCCTGTTCCTCTGGTGCGCGGTCCAGCAACTGGGGTTCCTGCTCGCCGACGCCCCGCCCGGGAAGCCCGGCGCGTCCACGCTGGTGGGTGTCATCATTGCCAGCAACCTCATCCTGGGCCTGGTGACGGGCCTGGGGCTGTACCGCGGCAACATGCTGGTGAACCTGAATCCCCCCAACCTTTGCCTGTTGCTCCTGGGCGCGGCGCAGGCGGCCGCGCTCCAGCTCTCCAGGCCGGTGCTCAGCGGTGCGGCCTCGGCACGGTGGGTCCGGACCGTGGTGGGGATGGCCGGACGGCGCGCCATGACCATCTACCTGTGGCACCTGCCCCTGCTGGCCGCGATGTCCGGGCTGCTCCTGCTCACCGATTTCCCCAAGCCGCCGGCCGGTACCGCCGCATGGTGGTGGTCGCGGCCGATGGTCCTGCTCGGCGTCATGGCGCTCCTGCTGCCTGTCCTCGCTGTGTTCGGGCGGTTGGAAGAACGGCCGACGGCGTCAGCCCACTCCCGCCGCCGGCCCGCCGCCGCGGTGGTCCTCGCCGTCGTGGCGGTCTTCATCCCGGTGGTTGACGCGGCCATCAACGGGCTGACGCTCGCCCTCCTGGGCGGAGGAGCCGCATGCTTTGCGCTGGCCGTGCTCCTGCTTGGCCGGATTCCGGTGCGTCCCGGCGGCGCGCCGGGCGCCCCCGGCGGACCATTGCCACCGGGGCCTTTAAGTGCCAATGTCGAACCATGACGGAGAACACGGTATCCACTGAAGACACGTTCAGCCCGGACGTCACCACCACCCGGAATGATGCCCTTCACCGCTACGAGCTGCGTGTCGGCGGGAAGCTGGCGGTCCAGTCGCGTTTCGTGGACAGACCAGGGCACGTGGACTTCATCCACACCGACACGGCGGAAGAGTTCAAGGGGCAGGGCCTGGCAAAGGTGCTGGCGCATTTCGCCCTCGATGACGTGGTGTCCGCCGGCAAACGGATCATCCCGCATTGCCCCTTCATTTACGGCTACCTGAAGAAGCACGACGCCTACGGCCAGTTCATCGACTGGCCCGAGCAGCCGCCCACGGACCCCGTTACCGCTTCCTAGGAGTGCGGCGCTTCCTAGGAGTGCGGCGCTTCCTCGGAGTGCGGCAATTCCCGGGAATGCGGCCGGTGGTCCCGCTGCCTATCCCTCGAAGTGCGTGGAGGGCGACCCGGGGGTGAATGATTGCACGAGCTTTTCCGCCACGACCCGGAGTTTCAAGTTCCGGCCGCTGGAAGCCTTGGTGAGGATGGCCATCGCTTCTGACTGCGAGCACCTGTTCTGGCCCATGATGATCCCGGCCGCGAGGTCTATTGCCGTGCGGGACTCCATGGCGGAGCGCAGGTCCTCAGCCAGTTGTTGCTGGACGCTGATCCTTACCGCGAGGCGAAGCGCCTTCTCTGCCTGCAAAGCGAAGAGCTCAGCCTTCTGAATCGCGGCAGTCCTAAAGACGTCCGGGGCCGGAGCGAACACGTTCAGCGCCGCGGAAGCGCCGGAGTCCAGGGTGAGGGGGACGCCCAGCATGCTCAACTGCCCCAGTGAGGCAACTGCGAGGCCGTATTCCGGCCACCGCGAGTCAGCGCGGGTATCCCGGACCAGCACCGTGGTACCCGTGGACATCGCGTGGAGGCAGGGTCCGTCGCCATAGTTCTGCTGGATCTCGTCGAAGAGGCGTGCCTCCGGGTTGCTCCAGGCCGCCGTGGTGGTCCGGTGGTGTCGGTTCAGGGTGACAGCGCAGGAAACGTCCTGGCCCAGGGTGCGTGAGAGGGAGTCGGCGGAAAGCTCACAGAACTCCGCCAGGAATCTGTTGACGTCCTGGCTGTTGATGACCAGATCCTGCACCTGTCCCGCCACTGATGTGTCCAGCGTGATCTCGTCCATATCTCAAGTCTAGATCCGGGCGAGGCCGTGGGACTCTGGCCGAAAGGTCAGCTTGTGGCGCGGGCAACAATTTCGTATGGTTTAGGTGAGTTATGAAGCTGGCTCTTGGACGTCTCATTGGGAGAACCCTTGAACCATAAGCTGCGTGTGCTGGTCCGTGTGGATGTTGATCCCGGACGGGTGACTCTGGAAGTCGCCGGATGCCTGACTCAGTCGAATTACCCCGTGCTGCTGCACATCATGCGCCGCGGGCGCAGGCTCTCGCCGGAGCAGGACATTACCGTCGACCTCCACAAAGCCTCCCATCTGGACCCCGAGGTCCTGATGTACCTGCGCCACATCGCCGACCACAAGGCCGACGGCGGCGCCGAAGCGTTCCGGCTCACCCTGGCCGAGCCCGCGGAACTTCCCATCTGCCTTGAGCACGCCGGGCTTGCGGGCGGCGAAGAGACCCTGGACGGCGAAATCAACGCCCTTTTGGATGCTGATGCCACCTCCGGGTTCGACATCGACGGCGGTCCGGCAGTTGCCGGGGAACAGCGCACCATTGACGGGCTGGAGTTGTCCGAGTACCTCGAAGGGAACCTGGATCCCGCATCAACTGTCCAGGCGTTGTCCGACGACGCCCTCGGCAAACTGGCCGACGCACTGTACCGGCACCTGGACACCCGCAGCCCCGCCTTCGGCGCGCACACGTGGTACGAACTGGCCGCCGAGGAACTCCATCAACGGCACCTGACCGAACCCGAGGGGCCATCGCAGGAGGAAGTCGCGGCCGGCTGACCCCGCACCGCGGTTCCCGGCTCACAATTCGCTCCGGGCCTTAGCCCTTTTCCGTGCCGGGCAGATAAGGTTGGACTGACTCAGGACAGTCCGCCTTTCCAGCTCCACCGGTCTCACACCGGAGCCGGATCCTCACCGGGCGGCTGACTGAACCGACGAGGATCCAGGGGGACAGCCGGGCGTGCTGGGGCGTGACGTGGTGGAATCCGGGCCGGAAGCATGGGGACTTCCGCAGGACCGGCTCAGCAGGCGTGCCCGCGCAGTGGCCGGACTGGACATTGTTGGCACCCCGCCGGAAGAGCGATTCGACCGCATCACCCGGATGGCGCGGTTGATGTTCCGGGCCCCAATAGCCACCATCACCATCTTCGACGGCGACACCGCGTGGTTTAAGTCCGCCGACGGCTTTGACGGGCGCCAGGTCCCGCTCAACCAGGTCTTCTGCAGCACCACCGCTGACACGGGTGAGCGCCTGATCGTGGAAAATGCGGCAGTGGACCGGCGGTTCCGGAATCTGCCCGGGGTCACGGGGGAAGCCCACATACGTTTCTACGCCGGAGAACCGCTGGTGGACAGGAACGGCGAAGTGGTGGGTTCCTTCTGCGTCTACGATGACCGGCCCCGGGTGTTCCAACCGGACGAACTTGAGCTGTTCGAAGAGCTCGCAGCCTGGGCGCAGGCTGAACTGATCGAGCGGACCGACCTTGCCCGGGCCAAGGAAGTGCAGGAGGCCCTGCTGCCGGGCCGCACCCCCCGCATGCCCGGCTACGAGCTGGCGGCAACGTGCACGCCGTCGTGCAGCGTCGGCGGGGACTACTATGACTGGGCCAAGACGGATTACGGGACGGCGCTGGGCGTAGCGGACGTGATGGGCAAGGGCAGCGCGGCGGCCATCATGGGCGCCACCGTGCGGGCGGGACTGCGGACTGCATCGGAACTGACCGAGCGTGACCGCGACGGCCGCTACCGGCTGGACCAGGTGATGTCCGGCATGGCCCGGATCGTCACCGGCGACCTGCTGCGGACCAACATCTTCGTCACGGTGTTCCTGGCGCATCTCGAGGAAACCACCGGCAGGGTGGATTTTGCGGACGCGGGCCACGGTTTCTGCCTGGTGGTGGAGCCCGACGGCGGCTTCCGCAGGATCGCCGGTGCCGACCTGCCGCTGGGAATCGAGCCGCGCGGCGCCTGGAGCCAGGGAAGCTTCACGCTGGCCCCGTCCGAAACGATGCTGATCTTTTCCGACGGGCTCTTCGACCTCTTTGGCGGCGCGGCCGACGCCCTGCAGCACATTGCCCTGCTGACCATCGAACACCCTGATCCAAACGATCTGGTGGACACCATTGCCGCGCTGGCCTCGGCCGCCACTGCAGTGGACGACGTAACCGCAATCGTTGTACGGAGGCAACCATGACCCCGCGCCAGCTGGCCATCAGGCTGATTGTCCTGGCCACGGCCATCCTGGGCCTGAACTACATCATTTGGCGCTGGATGGTGTCGATCAACTGGGAGGCATGGTGGATCGCGGTTCCTCTGGTCCTGGCCGAGACATACTCCCTGGTGGACTCCCTGCTGTTCGGCGTCACCATGTGGCGTTACCGGCAGCGGGACACGCCGCCACCGCCGCCCCCGGGCCTGACCGTGGACGTGTTCATCACCACCTACAACGAGCCGTTTGACCTTGTAATGGGAACGGCCCGGGCGGCGAAGAACATCGAGTACCCGCACCGGACCTGGATCCTCGATGACGGCAACCGCGCCGAGCTGCGGGCCATCGCGGAAGCGGAAGGCATCGGCTGGATCACCCGGTCCGAGGACTGGGCCAACCGCCCGCGCCATGCGAAGGCCGGCAACCTGAACAATGCGCTCCTCGCCACCGACGGCGAGTTCATGCTGATCCTTGACGCCGACCAGGTCCCGGACCCCAGGATCCTGGACCACACCCTGGGCTATTTCAACGACCGCAGGATGGCGCTGGTCCAGACGCCCCAGGTGTTTGTAAATGTCCCGCCCAATGATCCGCTGGGCAGCCAGGCGCCGCTGTTCTACGGGCCCATCCAGCAGGGCAAGGACGGGTGGAATGCTGCGTTCTTCTGCGGCTCCAACGCGATCATCCGCCGAGAAGCCCTGATGCAGCTGGGCGTGATGCGCTACGTCTCGGAAACCGAGCTGGCGCTGAACAAGGCGCTTCGGACGGCGGACAAGGTGGTGGCCAAGGCGAGGCGGCAGCTTGGTCCCGGGCAGGAACGGCTGGCTGGGGCGCTGACCACCGTGGCGACCGACCTGCGGCAGGTCCGCCGTGAGCTCAGTGACGGCCAAAGCATCGCCGACGTCACCTACCGGTTCCAGGAACGTGTGGACACCGTGGCCCGGAACCTCGTTGCTGAAGATTTCGCGGCCCTGCACGCCGAGCTGAACTCGATCGAGGGGTTGTCCCGGACGATCGACGTCGACGGCTCCCTTGCGGTCATCGACGACGTTGCGCTGGACAGGCTCTCCCAGCGCGACTGGTCTCCGCTGGGAGCGGTGGAAACCGTCCGCGTCCTGATCGAATCCGTCAACGCCGAGAAGGCCGGCGAGGCGCAGGCCGTGATGCCGCTGGCCACCATCTCCGTTACCGAGGACATGGCCACGTGCATGCGGCTGCATTCCCTCGGCTGGGAATCGGCCTACCACCACGAAAAGCTGGCCGACGGGCTGGCCCCCGAGGACCTCGATTCGATGCTCACGCAGCGGCTCCGGTGGGCGCAGGGCACCATGCAGGTTATGTTCCGGGAGAATCCGCTGCTGCAAAAAGGCCTGAGCGTGGCCCAGCGGCTGATGTACCTGGCAACCATGTGGAGCTATCTTGCCGGGTTCGCCGCGGTGGCCTACATCGCCGCCCCCGTCATCTACCTCACGCTGGGGATCCTGCCGGTGCAGTCGCTGAGTAACGAGTTCTTCCTCCGGCTCATCCCGTTCCTGGTGGTGAACCAGATCCTTTTCCTGGTGGTGGGGCGCGGCGTGAAGACGTGGCGTGGCCAGCAGTATTCCCTGGCCCTATTCCCCACCTGGATCAAGTCCGTCACGTCCGCGTTCGGGAACGTGTTCCTGGGCCGGGACCTGGACTTCCGGGTCACCCCCAAGACGCTGCAGGAACGCAACCGGCTGCCATGGCACCTGGTCCGCCCGCAGCTGATTGCCATGACTGTCCTTGTCCTGGCTGCCGCTGTGGGCGTGATCCGCCTGCTGCTGGGCCAGGGCGACGTCCTGGGCAGCTCCGTCAACTTTGTGTGGATAGCCTTCGACCTGCTGATCTTCAGCGTGGTCATCGAGGCTGTGCGATACCCCGGCTACGATGCTTGGCTGGACAGCAACAAGAAGAAAGAGGTAAGTCAATGATCGAATTCACCAACGAGACCCTGGCCAACGGAGTGGGCGTGATCCGTCCCGTGGGCCGACTCAACATGGTCTCCGCGCCGCACCTCGGCGCCAACATTGACGCGCTCATCAGCGACGGCACGGTCCGGCTGGTGGTTGACCTGGCCGGCACCGATTTCATTGACTCGTCCGGCCTGGGCGCGCTGATTACCGGGCTGAAAAAGACGCGGCAGGCCGGCGGTGACCTCCGGCTGGCCAACCCGACAGCGCAGATCACGGCGGTCCTGGAAATGACCAACCTGAACAAGGTGCTGCAGCCGGTCGCCTCGGTGGACGGGGCCTATTGATGAGCAGCCAGTTCGGCCTGCGGGCCGCCGCGGTTCCCGAAAGCCTGGAGCTGATCCATGAGCTGCTGGAGGAAGTCTGGGCGGGCGAACCCGGAATCGAGCCCATGGACCGTATCCGGTTCGAGACTGCGCTCATTGAGGTGGCGTCAAACATCATCGAGCACTCGCAGCCGGCCAGCACGGATCCCGTGCGGTTCGTCCTGGCAGTTGAGTGCGAACCGGAGCGGCTGTATGCCGAATTCACGGACAATGCCCGGCCCGCCGGCATCGACCTGTCGGCGGCCGAACTGCCGGACGACATGTCCGGGAGCGGCCGCGGACTTGCCCTCGCCAAGGTTGCCCTGGACCAGTTTTCCTACGCCAAGGAGGACGCCGGCAACCGCTGGACGCTGCTGTGCCGCCGCAAGTCAGCAGCCGCCGCCACGCATTAGGCGGCAAATTCTGCCTTAACCGCGGCATCGGGAACAGTCAATGACGCCCCATTGAGCCTCAAACACCCCGGAAAACCGCCAATTTAATAATTAGCTCACAAAAGTTTGACTAAAAGGTTTACCTAAGTAAGGCTTGCCTTGCTACGTTAGCGCGCCGCCAAACGCCTACCAAAGGAAAACCTTGTGACGCTGTTGCCCCCTGTGGACCAAAAACCCCCGGGCTTCCCCTCCCCGACTGCCGGGCACGACTTCGGCTCCCGGGTGGAGCTCGCCCTCGCCGCCACCAACCACCTGTTCAACTCCCGCAATGCGCCGCGCTACGTGGCCCAGGTCCTCCAGGGCGTCACCGCCGTGGCCACCAAACTGGAGCGGACCACCAAACCGTTCACCGGCGTCGGACCCCGCGAACTCAGGGAACGCGTCGCCGCCGTCGACCTGGGCGCACCGTTGCCGGACACCGCTGCCGCGCTGGCTGAACTTGAAGAGGTCTACCTGAAGGATGCCGTCTACTTCCACGACGCGAAGTACGCGGCCCACCTGAACTGCCCCGTGGTCATCCCGGCGCTGGTGGGAGAGAGCATCCTGTCCGCCGTGAATTCCTCCATGGACACCTGGGACCAGAGCGCCGGCGCCACCATGATCGAGCGCCGCCTCATCGACTGGACCGCGGAGCGGCTGTCCCTCGGCGGCACAGCGGACGGTGTGTTCACGTCCGGCGGTAGCCAGTCCAACTTCCAGGCGCTGCTTATTGCCCGCAACCACGCTGTCGCCGGACTGCGGAAGCTGCCCGGGAATGATTCCCTGCGGCTGCCGGGCCTCCTGGACAAGCTGCGGGTCTTCGCCTCGGAGGACAGCCACTTCAGCATCCGGAAATCGGTGTCCATGCTGGGACTGGGGTACGACGCCGTCGTGCCGGTCGCGTACGGACCTGACCACCGGATGGACCCGGCCGCGCTGGCGGCCGCACTGGCGCAGGCTACCGACGCCGGCCTGGTGCCGATGGCCGTGGTGGGAACCGCCGGAACAACCGATTTCGGCGCGGTGGATCCGCTCTCGGAGCTGGCAGCCCTCGCCAGGGCGTACGGGGCGTGGTTCCACGTGGACGCCGCCTACGGCGGCGGGCTCATGGTCTCCGGCCGCTACGGGCACCGGCTGGACGGAATCGGCCTGGCCGACTCGGTCACCGTGGACTTCCACAAGACCTTCTTCCAGCCCGTCAGCTCCAGTGCCCTGCTGGTCCGGGACCGGGCCACGCTGCAGCACGTGACCTACTATGCGGACTACCTCAATCCGGAGAGCGCCGCGCTGGCGGACATTCCCAACCAGGTGGACAAGAGCATCCAGACCACGCGGCGCTTTGACGCGCTGAAGCTCTGGCTCACGCTCCGGATCATGGGGGCGGATGCCGTGGGTGCCCTGCTGGACGAAGCGATCGACCTTGCGGCTCGCACCGGGCAGGCCCTGGCGGCGGATCCGGACTTTGAGCTGGCCGCCGAACCGCAGTTGAGCACGCTGGTTTTCCGGTACCGTCCGGTCCTTGCTGACGACAACCGGCTGGCCGAGGACTCCGCCGACACGCTTAACCCGGCCATCCGGGCCGCGGTGTTTGCCTCGGGCGACGCGGTGGTGGCCGGAACCAAGGTGGCCGGCAGGCATTACCTGAAGTTCACGCTGCTCAACGCCGAGGCCACCCCGGAGGACATCAGCGCGATCATCAACCTGCTCCGCAGCACCGGCGAAGCGCTGCTTGCCGGGCAGGAGGCCGCAGCATGAGCGCGGGCAAGCCCGACGCCGCAGCATCCGGCACCTCCAACATCAGCACCTCGGGCCCGGGCCGCATTTACGACGTCGCCGGAATCGGCGTCGGACCCTTCAACCTGGGACTCGCCGCGCTTGCGGAGCCTGTGGACGGGGTCGACGCAGTGTTCCTGGAGCGCCGCCACTCGTTCGACTGGCACCCTGGCATGATGCTGGAGCCCGCCCACCTGCAGGTCCCGTTCATGGCGGACCTCGTGACGCTGGCCGACCCCACGTCCCCCTATTCGTTCCTGAACTTCCTGAAGCAGACGGGCAGGCTCTACCGCTTCTACATCCGGGAAAACTTCTACCCACTGCGCGCCGAGTACAACCAGTACTGCCAGTGGGTGGCCGGCCAGCTCGATTCGGTGCGCTTCGGCACGGACGTCCGGGAGATCACGTACGACGACGGCGTGTACAGCCTGTCCGTGGACGGTCCCGCAGGGCCTGAGGTGCTGCGCGCCCGGCGGCTGGTGCTGGGCACCGGAACATCGCCTTACGTGCCGGCTGCCTGCGACGGAATAGTCGAGGCGGGAGCCGCCGGCGGCGGTGTGGTGCTCCACAACGCCGACTACCTGGCGCGGAAGAGCGAACTGCAGAAGCAGCGGAGCATCACCATCGTGGGCAGCGGCCAGAGCGCCGCCGAAATCTACTACGAACTGCTGCAGGAGATCGACGTCCACGGGTACCAGCTCAACTGGGTCACCCGCTCCGGCCGGTTCTTCCCGCTGGAGTACACCAAGCTCACCCTGGAGATGACGTCGCCGGAGTATGTGGACTACTTCCACGGGCTACCGGAGGAGCGGCGCGACGGCCTGATCAAGAGCCAGAAGAACCTGTACAAAGGCATCAACTCCGAGCTCATCGACGCCATCTACGACCTCCTGTATGCCAAGAGCCTCTCCGGCGCCGTGGATACGCGGCTGCTGACGCACTCGGCACTCACCGGGGCGTCCTGGGACCCGGCATCCGGTACACACACCCTGCAGCTGCGGCACGAGGAGCAGTGCGCGGATTACTCGCTGGACACCGAAGCGGTGGTGTTTGCTACCGGCTACGGCTACCGCGAGCCGGGGTTCCTGGCCGGAGTGCAGGACCGCATCGCCCGCGACGGCGCCGGCAGGTTCGCGGTGGAGCGCAACTACAGCACCGGCGTCGAGCCCGGGGAGATCTTCGTCCAGAACGCCGAACTCCATACGCACGGCTTCGTCACGCCGGACCTGGGCATGGCCGCCTACCGCAACTCGTGCATCCTGCGCGGCATCTGCGGGCGCGAGGTCTACCCCGTGGAACGGAGTATCGCCTTCCAGGAGTTTGGGGTGCCGGCCCCGGCACTGGTGCCGGCATGAGCTTCACGTTCCGCTGCTTCGATCCGGAATCCGACGCGGAGCTCCTCCACTGCTGGGTGACCCGTCCTTATGCCGCTTTCTGGGGGATGCAGTCCGCCACCGTGGCGGACGTTGTTGAGGAATACTCAACGATCCAGTCCAGCGGGCATCACCACGCGCTGCTGGGGCTCGACGACGGCGTTCCCGCCTTCCTGATGGAGGAGTACCTTCCGGCCTTCTCGCCCCTGGCCGGCCTCTACGCCGTGCAGCCGGGGGACATCGGCATGCACCTCCTGGTGGGTCCGCCGGCCGGACCGCCGCGCACCGGCTACACCGCCGCCGCGATGGAAGCGGTTTTGGACCGGCTCTTCGCCAAGGACAAAGTGGAGCGCGTGGTGGTTGAGCCGGACGCCCGGAACCACAAAATCCATGTCCTCAATGCGCGGCTGGGTTTCCAGCCCGCCGGGGAGATCGTACTGCCGGACAAGCAGGCCCTCCTCAGTTTCTGCACCCGGGGAGCTTTCCACTCCGCCCGTGCAGCCCTCCATTCTTCCCCGATCCGCCAGTCCCCGATCCGCCAGGGAGCATCACTATGACCATCGCTGACCTTGAAGCCGTCCTGACCGCGGGCAACGCGGCAACCCACCTCACCCCGCAACGCTGGGCTGCGGCCAACCGCCACCTTGTCCGCAAGGCGCTCGCCGAGTTCTCCCACGAGCGCATCCTCAGTCCGGAACGGACCAGCGCCGGGGACCCGGCCGGGGGCGGCAGGGAATCCGCAGCCCGGTCCCAGCACTACCGGGTGCTCAGTGATGACGCCACGGTTGAGTACCGCTTCTCCGCAACTATCCGGCCCCTTGAGCACTGGTCCGTGGATGCCGACTCGATCATGTGTAGCCGGGACGGGGAGGATGCGCCCCTGGACGCGCTCCGGTTCATCACCGAATTCCGCGACACCCTGGGGATTCGGCCGGAGATGCTCCCTGTCTATCTTGAGGAGATCAGCAGCACGCTCTCCAGCCATGCATACAAGCAGTGGATGGGCCAGCCGTCCTCCGCTGAGCTGGCGGCCGGCGTGACGCGCGGCGCGGATGCGGCCACGGACTTCCAGGCCATTGAGCGGAGCATGACCGAGGGACATCCCTGCTTCGTGGCCAACAACGGCCGGCTGGGCTTCGGCATCAACGATTACCGTGCCTTTGCTCCGGAAGCCGGCGCCCCTGTTCAGCTGGAATGGATCGCAGTGCACCGGAGCAAGGCCGTGTTCACCTCCAGCGAGGGACTGGACTATGCCGCCCACCTTGAAGCCGAACTGGGCGCGAACACCCTGGCCTCTTTCGAGGCCGGGCTCACTGCCCTGGGACTGGACCCGGCCCGGTACTTTCTGATGCCGGTGCACCCCTGGCAGTGGGAGAACAAGCTGACGGTCACCTTTGCCGCCGAAATCGCCCAGCATCATATTGTCCACCTCGGCATCGGGGCTGACAGTTACCAGGCGCAGCAGTCCATCAGGACATTCTTCAACACGTCCGCGCCGGAAAAGGCCTACGTCAAGACGGCCATGTCCGTCCTGAACATGGGCTTCATGCGCGGGCTCTCGCCGCTGTACATGAAGGCCACCCCGGCCATCAATGACTGGCTCCAGGAGCTGATCGGCAGCGATGAGGCCCTGCGGGGCAGGGGACTTGCCATGATCCGCGAGGTGGCCGCCATCGGATACCACAACGGCTATTACGAGGCGGCGTCCGCCAAGGATTCGCCGTACCGGAAAATGCTGTCGGCGCTGTGGCGGGAAAGCCCGCTGCCGTTGCTGAAGGACGGGCAGCAGCTGGCCACCATGGCCTCGCTGCTGCACGTTGACTCGGCCGGCAGGCCCCTGGTGTCCGCGCTGATCGAACAGTCCGGGCTCGCGCCGGGGGAGTGGCTGCGGCGGTACTTCGAGGCCTATCTCGTCCCGCTGGTGCACTGCCTGTACCGCTACGAGCTCGCGTTCATGCCGCATGGGGAGAACGTGATCCTGGTCCTGGAAAACGGCGTGCCCGTGCGCGCGGTGATGAAGGACATTGCGGAGGAAATCGTAGTGATGGGGGACCGGCTTGAGCTGCCGGACGCCGTGTCCCGGATCAAGGTGGATATTCCCGACGGTGAGAAGGTCCTGGCCATCTTCACCGATGTGTTCGACTGCATCTTCCGGTTCCTCGGTGCCCTCCTCGAGGAAGACGGGGTGCTTGGCGGCAACGAATTCTGGCGCATCGCGGCTGAAGCCATTCGCGACTACCAGGCGGAACACCCGGAGCTGGCGGACCAATTTGCCCGCCACGACCTGTTTGCGCCCGACTTCCAGTTCTCCTGCCTGAACAGGCTGCAGCTGCGCAACAACCAGCAGATGCTGGACCTGGCGGACCCGTCCGGGGGCCTGCAGATGGCAGGCCGGCTGGCGAACCCGCTCGCAACGTCCGCCCGGGAAGTCCCGGGTGAGGTGCCCGGCGCAAGGGACTAGGCTTCTGCCATGACGGAACAAGTTCCCGGAACCACAGCCCTGATCACCGGCGCCACCGCAGGCCTAGGCGCCGAGTTTGCCCGCCAGCTCGCCGAGCAGGGCCACCACATGGTCCTGGTCGCGCGGGACGCGGAGCGGCTGCGGGCCGCGGCGCACGAACTGGAAAACAACTACAGCATCACCGCGGAGGTGCTGTCCGCGGACCTGACGGACGACGCCGGGGTGGCCGCCGTCGTCGAACGCCTTTCCGACCCTGCGCGGCCGGTGGAAATCCTGGTCAACAACGCGGGGATCGGGTTGCTGAAGCCGTTCGACAAGAACAGCCTGGACGAGGAGCGCCGGCACCTGAGGTTGCATGTGCAGACGCCCATGGAACTCTGCCATGCAGCGCTGCAGGGCATGCTGGCGCGGGGTTCCGGAAGGATCATCAATGTGGCCAGCGTTGCCGCCTTCGCCAACCGGGGCAGCTACTCGGCGGCGAAGGCGTGGCAGGTGACCTTCAGCCGCTGGGCCAACCTGGCATATGCCGGGAGCGGGGTGAAGGTGACGGCGGTGTGCCCGGGATTCACCCACACCGAATTCCACGACCGCATGGGCATGGACAAGACCGTGGCCCCGCGCTGGCTGTGGCTGCACGCTGACCGCGTGGTCCGGGAAGGACTGGCGGACAACGACCGCGGCCGTGCGGTTTCCATCCCCACCAAGCGGTACAAGATCGTCGCCGCCGCCTCAAGGATGCTGCCTGCCCGCTTCACGTCCGGGCCCCCGCGCAGGCCTGCTGAGTAGCTGCTGCGATTAGCCGGTCCGGCGGCGGCGCCGGACCAGCACGATGACCAGGATGCCGATCACCGCCCCCACCACCGTTTCCACGGCACGTTCCGTGATGAGGACGTAGGGGTCGGCCGGGGCTGCAAGCTGTGTCATCAGCAGGATCACAGGGGTGAAGGACACCATGGCCAGGCCGTAGTGCCTCGTCATGAAAAGCTCGGTGGTGAACTGGAAGATGATGACCAGAAATGCCAGCACTGCGGCTTCCGCCCCGGGAAAGAACGTCAGCGGCGCCCACGGCTCAGGAAGAAGTACGACGGCGACCACCACCAGCCCGAGGAACGTCCCCATCATGCGGTGGAGGCCGCGGTGCACGCTGCTGGGCAGGTCGGCTCCGGCAAGCGGAACAGCTGCGGCGGCCATGGCCCAGTGCGGGTGGCCGCTGCCACTGAGGACGCCGATGGCGCCGGCAGTTCCGACTGCCAGCACATACCGCGCCGCGTGGATCATCGCAGCGTAGCGCCGCAGTCCCCGCAGGGGTGCCGCGGCCCGGGTCGCTCCCGGCTGCCACCTCCGGCCCCGCACCCAGCCGCCAAAGCCGATGATGATTGAAAACGCCGCTGAGGCGGCGGCGATGAAGAGCGCCGCAAACCAGGGAACGGTTGTGGGGACTGAGGCACAGGCGCCCAGCGCAAGGATGCCGAAGAAGGGGCCGTTGGGCTTCAGGTTCACCCTGTCGGAGAACACCGAACCCACGCCGGCCAGGACCGCTTCCACGCCCACGAGCCACCATGAATGCAGGTGGTTGACGGACAGGAAGATACCAACGCCAACCCCGCTGAGCAGGACCAGGGCTGCCTGGGCCTGGTGCCTGAGGCGGAGCTGGTGGGGCTCCGAACGCCCGTACATTCCGGTCAGGGCGCCAAACACGGCATAGATGATCAGCTCCGGCCGCCCGAACACGAGCAGGACCAGCGAGGGTACGGCCACGCTCACGGCAACGCGCAGGGCAGACAGGTGATCACTGTTGGCCGGGCCGAGGCTGTGCAGGTCGCGGAGATGCCGGCGCAGGGCGTTCACGCGTTCGCACCACCAATCGTTTGTTGCCGCCTTCAGGCTGTGTCTCTGGGAAGTTATCACCCGGCGTCCGGCGGCGTCACATCCCCGGTGCGGGCGGACGGACATTGGACGTCACAACGGGCGGGAACAACAGAGGCCCGCCGCCGCGGGTTTCCAGCAAGGGAAACGCGCGGCACGGGCTTCTGCATCCAAGAGCCGGCCGATCGGCGGCTAGCGAATGGTCAGGCGTTGGGCGTGCTGCACCTGGTGCCGTCCGAGGTTGCCCCAGTGATGAATCCGTACACGAAGGGAACCAAAGCGTGATCGCCGGGAGAGAGGCAGAGCAGCGTCAGGCCGCCGCCGAGGCCGGGAGGCGCTCCGGGAGTAACGAGTGACGTGACCTGGACGTAGACGTTGCTTCCGTCGTGGCTGCAATGGTTGTAGCGGGCGAGGATCCCGTCCATGTGAAATCCGCAGGGAGTGCTGCTCGAAACGGCGGCCGATGGGCTGGTCCCGGTTGCTACGGCCGGCGTTGCCCCGAATGAAACGGCGATCGCCGCAAAAGCGACGGCGAAGGCTCCGAGCTTGGTTTTGCGTTGGATTGTAGATGTCGACTTATGTGTCATGCATATCGCCCCAGACTATATGTTGAATAAATCAAACGAATTGAGTTAACAACGTAGCAGTTCGCTGCGAACGATTCGAATCAACTTATGCCGGGGTTAAAGCCGTGATGCCACGTCCGCTCGTTGAGCGGTCGTGGCATCACGGTCTTTTAGTGAAGCGGAGCAGCGGCAGGGTCAGGCCTTGACCGGAGTCTTTTCCGTAGCCTGCGTGTAGTCATCGAACGGCATGTCGTCCAGGTCGATCAGCGGATTCTCGTCCTGGGTTGCCACCAGTTCGCGGGCCTCGGCCTGGGTGTCCACGCTAGGCATGGAGCCGGGCAGCGGGCGGTTGGCGGATTCCTTCAGGAAGTAGATTCCGATCGCACCGGCCACGGAGGTCGCCATCAGGTAGTAGGCGGGCATCATGTCGTTGCCCGTGACCTTGATCAGCAGTTCCACAATGAAGGGTGTGGTGCCGCCGAAGATGGCCACCGCGAAGTTGTAGGAGATGCCCATGGCGCCGTAACGGCTGGAGGTGGGGAACTGGGCCGGCAAGGCGGACGCCAGGTTGGCCACATAGAACGTGACGGGGAAAGCGATCAGTGCCAGGCCCGCCAGCGTGGACCAGATTTCGCCGATTCCGATCAACATGAACGCCGGAATAGCCAGGACGATGGTGCTCAGCGCGCCGACCCACAGGACAGGGCGACGGCCGACGCGGTCCGAGAGGCGTCCGGTGAGCGGAATGCAGAGTGCCATGACTACCAGGACCGGGATGGTCAGCAGCGTGCCGTGGAGTTCGTCGTAACCCTTGGAGTCCGTGAGGTACGTCGGCATGTAGGACGTCAGGGCATAACCGGCGGTGTTGGCCGCGGCCACCACAACCATTGCGGTGATGATGGGGCGCCAGTACGCCTTCACGATTCCCACCGGGCCCTTGGCCGAGGCGACGTCACCGTCGGTGGCATTCTTGGCGAGTTCCTCCTGCGCGTCCAGGGTTGCCTGGAACTGCGGAGATTCCTCGATTTTGCTTCGGAAGTACACGGCGATCAGGCCCAGCGGTCCGGCCACGAGGAACGGAATGCGCCAGCCCCAGTCCTCCATGGTTTCCTGGCCCAGGGTAAGTTGCAGCACCGAAACAAGTGCCGCACCCATGGCAAAGCCCATGTAGCTGCCGAGGTCCAGGAAGCTGGCGAAGAAGCCCCTGCGCTTGTCAGCGGCATATTCACTGACGAAAGTTGTGGCACCGGCGTACTCGCCGCCGGTGGAGAAGCCCTGAATGATCTTAAGCAGGACCAACAAGCCGGCCGCCCACAGGCCGATCTGCGCGTAGCCGGGCAGCAGGCCGATGGCGAAGGTGCTCGCAGCCATGATCATGAGGGTGGTGGCCAGAATCTTCTGCCTGCCAACCTTGTCACCCAGCCAGCCGAAGATCACGCCGCCAAGGGGGCGTGCAATGAAGGTGGCGGCGAATGTTCCCAGCAGGAACAGGTTTCGCGTGGAGGGATCTGATTCCGGCAGGAAGACCGGACCCATGGTGGTGATGAGGTAGCCGAAGACTCCCACGTCGTACCACTCCATGGTGTTGCCGACGATGGTTCCACCCAGTGCTTTCTTCAGCATGGGCTGGTCCACGACATTGACGTCGGATTCCTTGAGCCTGCGGCGAGGCAGCAGCCTCGGCTTCTTGGCGCTTTGGGGCGCACCGCCCTCAGGCAAAATATTGTCGGTTCCGCGGGCGTTGTTCACGCCTGCTGAAGAGTCGGTCATGCTTCGGTCTTTGGGCATTTGGGCTTCTCCCGTGGAGGTCATTTGCTTGCGACTTGTAGCTGCCCCGCTCCGGGCAGGCTTTCAATTTTACGCGAATTCCATGGAGTTTCCGAGTTAAGTGGCGTATGATCCCCTGTTTCCGTGGCCGATACGGTGCCAAAACGAAAATTGTTTTGCGCCGTTTCACCGCGCCAGCACTGGGAACGCTGCGATGTCGCCTATCGTTACCAAAGCTTTTTCGATTACGCGGCCCAAATGGGCCCAAACGGGCCGAAAACGGGCCGCTTCATGGACCCGGCCGCCGCTTCCGGCCGGTGCCCGAAGCAGTCCGAGCCGGGGGTTCCCAACCGGCCGGATTACTGCCTAAGGTTGACCCATGGGAGGCGTACTTCCGTGTTGATCCCCAGGCCGACTCTCGTCGTCGTGACTTCTCCACCGCGATCTTGCAGCGTGTGCGTCCGCAACTCATGACCGCCACCCGATTCCGCACCACAAGGAGAACATCCGTGACTGACAAAGACACCACCCGGAACGCCGAACAGACGTCAGGCCCGAATCGCGAAGCGCAGGATGCCGAAGCGCAGGACGCCGGAGCACCGGACGCCGGCCAGGGCATCAAATCGCGGCTGACGGACGCCCAGCGGGAAATGCTGGCAAGCAAGTCCCGCGGCGGCGCAGGTTCGCAGAGCGTCTCGCACGGCCACAAGCCCACGCAGGCTAGCGGCAAGCAAGGCCCTGCCCAGAAAAAAGTCCGCTGGTAGGGCCTGCAGACAAGGAGTAACTGCAGTCCTACTATGGGTGGACACTTCATTTCAATGCGGAAAGGAAGAACACAAATGGCTGAGAAGAATCCTGGGGAACAGCTGGAGCCGGAACTCGCCAGTCACCTGACGGAATCCATGGACGAGGTACCCGCGCCGGAGACTGAGCCCGTCGCCACCCCGGCCTCGGCAAACGGGCCCAAATGGCCGGACGGCAGCGGCAAACACAAGCATCCTAAGGACCGCGGCACACTGCACGGCCGCGAACACGAGACTGCGGTGGGTGCCATCCACCGGACCAGCCGGCCGCAGATTCCGCACCACGACTAAGGGGCCGGAGCGCGCCGGCTTCCGGTGCTACGGACCCGCCAATGCCCCGGTGTCCGCCTGCAAAGGGCGGACACCGGGGCATTTCCGTGCCGTCACGCGATGACGCATCATCCCGATTCCGCCACGACGTCGTCGGCGTTTTTGTCCAGGCGCCAGCCGCGCCACACCGGGTGCCGCAGTTTCCCGCCGCCGGTCCATTCCCCGAAGGTAACTTCGCCCACCAGTCCGGGAGTCACCCAGTGCGCATCGGAGGCGTCGGCAGCGGGAACCTCGGTGAAGGGAGAGGTCTTCCTGGACAGCGTGTCCACCTGCAGCCGCAGTTCCTTCAGTTCCCGGTCGCTGAATCCGCTGCCCACGCGTCCCACGTAGCGCAGCTTGGCGCCATCGGGGATGCCTACCAGCAATGACCCCACGGAGCCTTGCCGCGACCCCTTGCCGGGGCGCCAGCCGCCCACCACCACTTCCTGGGTGCGCTCGAACTTCAGCTTCAGCCAGGACCTGCTGCGCTCCCCGCTGACATACCGGCCGTCAAGGCGTTTGGCCATGATTCCTTCGAGGCCCAGTTCCCTGGCGCTTTCGAGGATGTGCTCCACCTCGTGGTCCAGGACTTCGGACAGGTGCACGGGGCAGCCGTCCGGCCAATCCAACTGCTCCAAGCGTGCCCGGCGCTTCCGGAGCGGCATCCTGCGGAGGTCCTCGCCGGCGTCGGAGAGCAGGTCGAACACCATCAGCCGTACCGGAGTCACTGCCCGCGCATTGGCGACGTCGGCCGGCTTGGTCAGTTTCATCCGCGTCTGCAGCAGCCCGAAATCGGGCCGCCCGGAAGGCCCGACGGCGACGATCTCGCCGTCGGCGGTGAAGCTCTGCTCCGGCCAGCAGCTGCGGTCTGTCAGTTCCGGGTAGCTTGCGGTCATGTCATTGCCGTTACGGCTGATGAGCCGGATCCTGTCGGCGTCGCCGATGATAAGCGCACGGATGCCGTCCCATTTCAGTTCGAACTGCCAGTCCAGGCCGCGGAGGTCGGCCGGGGTCCCGGCGCTAGCCAGCATCGGCAGGAAATCCGGCGAGAAGTCCGGCGGGGAGTCCGGGGGCGGCTCGTCCCGCTTTTGTGCTTCTGTGGGGGCGCCGGCGGCCGGGGGAGTGCCGGAGGCTGCCGGCGCACCGTGCCGTTTGCGGTCCATCAGATGGATGAGCCACTGGGCCTGCTCCGGCGATTTCGAGGTGCCGCTGTCCCGGCTGGTCCGGATCAGCGCGAACTTCCTTGTTCCGCCAAGGCCGCCGCCGTCCGCCCCCGTGAGGGTGGCGATGACTTCCTTGCCCGCGATCCATTTGTCGCATTCGTAGTAGCCGTGGTCCCAGATGGTGACGTTCCCTGCACCGTACTGGCCTTTGGGGATGGTGCCCTCGAAATCGAGGTAGTCCATGGGGTGGTCTTCAGTCTGGACCGCAAGGTGGTTCTGCGCCCCTGATGTCGGCACGCCCTTCGGAAGAGCCCAGGACACCAGCACGCCGTCCCGCTCCAGCCGGAAGTCGTAATGCAACCGGCTGGCGTGGTGCTCCTGGATCACAAACCGCTCCCTGATGGTGCCGGCGGCGGGGTCGGCCCGGTGACGGTCGGCGCTGAACGGTTCGGGGGTCCCTTCCGGATCCCGCATGGAGCGGTACTTTTCCAGCCTCGGGTCCATGCTGCCGCCGTCGGCCGTTGCCCTGTTGCGGTGCCCGAATTCGCCGCCGGAACCGCCGCCGTCGTGGTGGGCCTGAACGTGGCCGCCGCCCGCGGTGATCGCCGCGAACGGATCCTTGCCATCTTTCACCCGCCGCATGACCTCCCGGTAGTCCAGCTGCTTCAGCGCGGGGGAGGCCAGCTCACGCCACGTCCTGGGGGCGGCCACAGTGGGGCGGAGCCGGCCGCGGAGGGAGTACGGGACGATAGTGGTCTTCGCCGCGTTGTTCTGGCTCCAGTCCACCAGCACCTTGCCCGTGCGGAGCGTCTTCTTCATGTCGCTGACAGCCAGGTCCGGGTGGTCCGATTCCAGCGCGCGGGCAAGTTCGTGGGCGAACTCGGAGATCTGGTCCGAGCTCTGTGTGCCGTCGAGGCCGGCGTAGAGGTGGATGCCCTTGCTGCCGCTGGTCACCGGGACGGGATCCAGGCCAACGTCCTTCAGGATGGCGCGGGCAAGCCGGGCCACTTCGACGCACTCGGCCAGGCCGGCGCCTTCGCCGGGATCCAGGTCCAGCACCAGCCGGTCCGGGTTCATCGGATTCCCGTGCGGGTCCACGCGCCACTGGGGGACGTGGATTTCCAGGGAACCCATCTGGGCCAGCCACGTCAGGGTGGCGGCATCATTGACAAGGGGGTACTGGTTGGTGCGCTCCTTGTGGCGGATGGATGCCCGCGGAATCCAGCCCGGGGTGGACTCGTCCAGGTTCTTCTGGAAGAACATCTGGCCCGGGGCATCCGCGGTTCCCACGCCGTTGACCCAGCGCTTGCGCGTGGCCGGCCGGTTCGCAGCGGCGGGGATCAGCACCGGCGCGGCGGCGGCGTAGTACGCCAGGACGTCCGCCTTGGTGGTGCCCGTCTCCGGGTACATCACCTTGTCCAGGTTGGTGACCACCAGTTCACGGCCCTGGACCCGGACACGTTCCCTACTGCCTGCCAAAGGTCTTCACCTCCGGGCGACTGTGATGTTCACTTGATCCATGAGAGCCATATGGAAAGGCGCTATCGCATTTGGGCTGGTCAACGTGCCGGTCAAGGTCTACAGCGCCACCGAGGACCACGACATCGGGCTCCACCAGGTCCACAACGCCGACGGCGGGCGCATCCGTTACCAGCGCCGCTGCGAGGTGTGCGGCGAGATCGTTGACTATTCGGACATCGACAAGGCCTACGAGGAAGACGGCCGCACGGTGATCCTCACCAAGGATGAGCTCAAGTCCATCCCGGCGGAGAGCAGCCACGAGATCGAAGTGGTGCAGTTTGTCCCCTCCGAGCAGCTCGACCCCATCATGTTCGAGAAGAGCTATTACCTCGAACCCGACTCCAAGTCGCCCAAGGCGTATGTGCTCCTCCGCCGTGCGCTGGAGGACACGGATCGGGTGGCCGTGGTGCAGTTCGCGCTCCGCGAGAAGACCCGGCTTGGTGCCCTGCGGATCCGGGATGACGTCCTGGTGCTGCAGTCCCTGCTGTGGGCCGACGAGGTGCGGGAAGCGGCGTTCCCCGCCCTGGAAACCACCGTCCGGATCTCCGCCCAGGAACGCGAGATGTCCGCGGCCCTGGTGGACTCCATGGCCGGGGACTTTGAGCCCGGCCAGTTCACGGATGACTACCAGGTGCAGCTCCGCAAGCTCATCGACGCCAAGATCGAGCAGGGCGAGTCCTTGGATACGGAGCAGACGTTCGGCGCCGAGGCTGCCGAAGCGGGCAGCGGCGAAGTGATCGACCTGATGGAAGCCCTCAAGCGAAGCCTGGAAAAGAAGCGGGGCGGCGGCAGTGCCGATGCGGCACAGGCCGACGACGCCGGGAAGGCTCCCGCGAAGGCCTCCCGGTCTGCTGCCTCGGGCCGGTCCGCAGCGTCGAAAGGCGCGGGTGCCAAGACGACGGCGGCCCGTTCGACGGCTTCCAAGGCAACCGCTTCCAAGGCAACCGCTTCCAAGGCCGCAGCCGCCAAGGCTCCGGCCAAGACGGCCGGCAAGGCAGCTGCGACGGAGCCGGCCGCCAAGGAGCCGGCCAAGAGCCGGCGGAAAGGGGCCTGAGGTACGGTAACCCATTGCAGCCGCGGTCAGGAGTTTCTGAGCGCTGAAATGAGCTCGCTTTTCTTCTTGCTGGAGTAACCCGTCAGTCCTATTTCCTTGGCTTTGGCCTTCAGCTGGGCCACCGTCCAATCTTCATAATCGCCGCTCTTGCCGCCCTTGCGGCCCACTGCGGAGCGCCCCCTGCTGGCGGCGGCATTGGAAATGCGGGCGGCTTTCTGCTTGGAGGCGCCGTCTTCGCGGAGCTCTTCGTACAGCTCCGGGTCCTTGAGGCCGGGGTTCTTTTTCTCGGGCATGGTCAGCTCGGATCCGATGGTTCAGCGTCGTCAATGAACGGGTCCATTCCTGCCGGACGCTGCGGCGAAGGGGTGGGCGTGTGCGGCGGCTGCGGGTGGGGTGCTTGGGCAGCGGACGCGTGTGCGTGGTGCGCCGGGGCGTTCGCCGCGAAGCCTGCCTCTTCTCTGGTTTCCTCGACTTCTCCGTTGTCTACGGCAGAACGCCAGGCGCCTGTCTCAATCCCGCGCGATTCGATGAACTGCTTGAACCGCTTGAGGTCGGCGCTGATCTGGTGGCTGTCCGCTCCCACCGCCGAGCCCGCTTTCTCCAGCAGCCCCTCGGGCTCCCATTCCAGCGCAACGGTGACCCTGGTCCGATCCGGGCCGAGGGGTTCGAAGGAGACCTCGCCGGCGTTGCGCGGCTTGTCCGTGCTGACCCAAGCGATGCGCCGGTCCGGCAGCTGCTCGGTGATCTGCGCGCTGTATTCGCGCTTGACCCCGGCGATGTCCGTCCGGAAATGCAGGGACGTCTCGTCGATCTGTTGGACGGACTCCACTCCCCGCATGAACTCCGGGAATGACTCGAACTGGGTCCATTGGTTGTAGGCGGTGGACACGGGAACATCCACCTCGATGGTTTCCTGCAGGGTAGCCACTGTCTCATCCTCTTTCCGCAGGGGAACGTGCCCCCGATTGCGGGTCTGTTGATCGGCGTGTCGCCACAATGCCACGCTAATCGGGCCGCCAGGCAAACACAAGGATTTACTAAGGCTGCTTAGTTCAGGGCCCGGGAGTCAAAAGCAGGGAGCCAAAAGCCGGCAGTCAAAAGCCGGGAGTTAAAAAGCAGCGGCCGGCCCGTGCGCCGCCCGCCCGTACACGGGAGGTGGCGCAGCGGGCCGGCCGCTGACTGCTGTACCTGAGGCGGACTGTACTAGCCCGCCGTGCCGCTACTCGGCGTCGTGATCGGTTTCCAGGATCTGGACCAGGTGGTCCAGGGCGGTGTCGGCGCCGTCGCCCTCGGCGCGGAGGACCACAACGTCGCCGTGTGAGGCGCCCAGGCTCATGAGGGACAGGATGCTGGCCGCGTCCATGGCCTCGTCGGCCGGCTCGCCCTGGCGGGCAATGGTGATCTCGTGCGGGTACTCGCCGGCCGCCTCGGCGAAGATGGCGGCGGGGCGGGCGTGCAGGCCCACGCGGCTTGCGATGGTGGCGGTGCGTTCGAACATGTGTGCTCCTTGGATATCAGGTCGGGACAGGTGGTTGGAAAGCGTCCGAACCGGGTCAGACAGTTACTGGAACCGGCTCCACGGTATCAACGGACTTGCGGACGGCCCAGCGCTTGAGGGCGATCACTGCCAGGGCGGTGATCACGGTACCGACAAGGATCGACACAACGAACATCACGAAGTTGTCGATCGCGAAGAAGACGAAGATGCCGCCGTGCGGGGCCTTCGAGCCTACGCCCGCTGCCATGGAGATGGCACCGGTCACGGCGCCGCCGAGCATGCTGGCGGGGATGACGCGGAGCGGGTCGGCCGCGGCGAACGGGATGGCGCCTTCGGAGATGAAGGATGCCCCCAGCAGCCAGGCGGCCTTGCCGTTTTCACGCTCGGCCAGGCTGAAACGCTTCTTGTCCAGGACGGTGGAGGCGAGGGCCATGGCCAGCGGCGGAACCATGCCCGAGGCCATGACGGCTGCCATGATCTGCCACGGTGCCTGGTTGTCCAGGGTTGCGGCACCCAGGCCGGCGACGGCGAACGAGTAGGCAACCTTGTTGACCGGGCCGCCGAGGTCGAAGCACATCATGAGGCCCAGGATGACGCCGAGCGCGATGGCGCTGGCACCGGTGAGTCCGGAGAGCCAACCGTTCAGGCCCTTGGTGATGGCTACGATCGGGGCGCCCAGGATCAGGAACATCAGGCCGGAAGCCACGAGCGAAGCCACCAGCGGAATGATCACCACGGGCATCAGGCCGCGCAGCCAGCGGGCCACCTGGATCTTGCCGATGGAATGGGCAATGTAACCGGCCAGGAGGCCGCCGACGATGCCGCCCAGGAAGCCTGCACCCATGAACCCTGCGACGGCGCCTGCCACGAAGCCCGGGGCGATGCCCGGGCGGTCGGCGATGCCGTAGGCGATGTAGCCGGCCAGTGCGGGGACCAGGAAGCCGAGGGACAGGGCGCCGATCTTGAAGAGCACTGCACCGAGGTAGGCGCCGAGCGGACCCCAGGCGTTTTCAGGGTATTCGGTAGGCAGGTTGAAGATGCTGTTGTCCACCACAATGGTGTCCGCGAACTGGGTAATCAGGTAGCCGCCCATCAGGAAGCCCAAGGCGATCAGGAGGCCGCCACCTGCCACGAACGGGATCATGTAGCTGACGCCGGTGAGGAGCGCCTTCTTTAGCTTCTGGCCGATGTGCTCGCCCTTTTCGGTGGCCTCGGCTTCAGCCTGCTCCTCCGCGCCGTAGTGCGGGACACGGCGGGCGTTGGGGTTGTCCGCGGCGGCCAGTGCCTCCTGGACCATCTTGTCCGGCTCGTCGATGCCGCGCTTGACCGGAGCGTTGATGACCGGCATGCCGGCGAAGCGCTCCTTGCCGCGGACGTCCACGTCCACCGCGAAGATCACGGCATCAGCGGCTGCGATCACCGCGGGGTCCAGCGGCTTGGCGCCGGAGGAGCCCTGGGTTTCCACCTGCAGGTCCACTCCGACTTCTTTGGCAGCTGCCACGAGGGAGTCGGCGGCCATGTAGGTGTGGGCGATTCCCGTGGGGCAGGCCGTCACGGCCACGAGGCGCTTGGGGCCCCCGGACCGGGAGCCGGTGGCGGCACCGGCGGACGGTGCTGCGGCTGCGCTTGCCCCGGCCGCTGCGCTTGCTGTTGCGGGTTCTGCGGCGGCTGCGGGCTTGTCGGCAAGGGCGCCCTCCACCAGTTCGACAATGTCGGCCTGGGTGGTGGCTGCCCGCAGGGAAGCGGTGAAGTCCTTCTTGATCAGCGAACGGGCCAGCTTGGACAGGAGCTTAAGGTGCTCCTGGTCCGCGCCTTCAGGGGCTGCGATGAAGAAGATGAGGTCCGCCGGGCCGTCCTTGGCGCCGAAGTCCACAGGCTGCGAGAGCCGGGCCATGGCCAGCGTGGGCACCGTCACCGCAGTGGAGCGGCAGTGCGGAATGGCAATTCCGCCGGGAACGCCGGTGGCGGTTTTGGACTCCCGGGCAAAGGCGTCCGTGAAGAGGCCTTCCGCCTCGCTGGCGCGTCCTGTGGCGGCAACCCTGCCGGCCAAATGGCGGATCACGTCCTCGGGCGAGTTGCCCAGGTTCTGGTCTAGCTCGACCAGATCAGTAGTAATGAGCTGAGTCACTGTCAGTCCTTCCGGAGGGCCGTGATGGTTACGGCATCAGGGGTGGTTTGGTGGACCGCCGGAACTGTGGAGCCCGGCAGGGAGGCGGCAGCGGCACCATGTGCCACTGCCTGACGGAGGCAGTCGGCCGGGGCGGCGCCCAGGCTGGAGGCCAGCAGGTAGCCGGCAAGGGATGAATCTCCCGCGCCGACCGTGCTGACCGCTTTGACCGGCGGATGCGTGGCCAGCCACGCGCCGTCGGCCGTCACAAGTACCGCACCCTTGGAACCGAGCGTTGCCAGCACGGCACCTACACCGGAACGCACGACGGCGGCGGCGGCTGCCGCGGCAGCCTCCGGATCCGCTTCTAGTTCGTCAGCGGTGGACGCCGTGGCGAAACCGGCTGCGGCAGCCAGTTCAGCCAGTTCTTCGGCGTTGGGCTTGAGGAGGTCCGGCATGCCTGACGCGTCGCCCGAGAGGGCGGCGGCGAGGGGAGCGCCGGACGAGTCGACGGCGATGAGCGGCGTCGACTGTTGTGTGCCGTTGCCGGCATGTGTGGAGCGTAGCCGCCGGGTGACGGTGGCATAGAAGTCCGCCGGAACTCCGGGTGGGAGCGAACCGGCGAGGACGACCCAGCTGGCACCGCGGGAACGCTCCAGCAGCAGCCCGATCAGGGCTTCCTGCTGGTCTTCGCTCAGCACCGGGCCGGGTTCGTTGATCTTGGTGGTGACCCCGTCCGGCTCCGTCAACGCCACGTTGGTGCGCAGCGGCTCGTGGATGGCAAGGGCGGCGAAGGGGACGCCGCTGTCACGAAGCCCCGCCAGCACGGGATCGGAGTCGCCGCCCGGCAGGACGGCTACGGTTTCCAGCCCGGAGGCCACCAGGGCGCGGGAGACGTTGACGCCTTTGCCGCCCGATTCCTGGCTGACGGAGATGGCCCGCTGCACTTCCCCGCGCAGCAGGGGCGAGGGGAGGCCCACGGTTCGGTCCAGGCTCGGGTTGGCGGTCAGGGTGACAATCACGCGATCACCACGTCAACGCCGGCGTCAGCAAGCGCCGCTGCTAGTTCCGGGCTGGGTTCACTGTCTGTAATCAAGGTGTCCAGATCTTTCAACGAGGCGAACTGGACCAGCGTTTCCGCATCCAGCTTGGACGAATCGGCCAGCACCACAATGCGGCGTGCCGATTGGACGAAGGCAGCTTTGACGGCTGCTTCTTCAGGATCGGGCGTGCTCAGCCCGAAGGCCGAGTGGATTCCGTTGGCGCCGATGAAGGCGATGTCCGGGCGGATCCGGTGGGCAGCGTCCACGGTGGACTGCCCCACCGCAGCCTGGGTGAGGCCGCGGACCCGGCCGCCCAGGAGGTGGAGGGCGATGCCTGGCTCGCCAGCCAGTTTCGCGGCGATGGGGACAGCATGGGTGATGACCACCAGTTCGTTCTCCGAACCTGCGGACGGCGAAGCGGAGGGGTCAGCCAGTCGCAGGGCGATCAGGTCCGCCAGGGCTTCCGTGGTGGAGCCTGCATCCACGAGGATGCTGCCGGCCGGGTTTTGCGGGATGAAAGCCAGGGCGGCCTCGGCGATGCGCAGCTTCTCCGGCTGCCGCTGGATGGTCCGCTCGAGGATGCTTTCCTCGGTGGTGCTGATCCGGTCCGGGGCGACGGCGCCGCCATGGACCCGGCGGACGGTGCCGGCTGATTCCAGGGCGGCGAGGTCGCGCCGGACGGTTTCGGTGGTGATGTTGAAGCGTTCGGCAAGGGCGGTCACGCTGGCACGGCCGCTTTCGGCGACTAGACCTGCGATCAGCTGCTGGCGCTCCTCGGCGAACACTTACCCTCCATTGCGTAAATACTGCTGGCATTTCCGGAACTGCTATCAGTGACTGCCATCACATGATGTTGAATTGCTTGACTTTATCTTTGTTCTTGTTGGTTTGTCAATGAAAACAACACGAACAAAGATCCCGCCGGGGAGTTTTTGTCCAGATCGAAGGAGTTCGAGGCCTCCGAAGTCGCGATAAGTGGACAAAAACTCCGGTGCCGCGCGGGGCGGGTCCCTCTCAAGACGGCGGAAGCCGGGCCGGACCGTGGTGGTCTGGCCCGGCTTCCGGGGTGTTCTCAATGCGGTGCGCTGGTGACCGTCGGCTTTCCGAGGACAACGGCGGCCGGAGGATCATGGCTAGATGCCGCCGTCCCGGCTCTCATTGCGGACAATGCGCTCGCCCGTGTTCGGGTCCACCACTGACCGGGTTTCACTTACCCGGCGGGTGCGCCCCGGCGATGCAAGGACCAGCGAGGCGATCAGGCCTATGACGCCAACGGCCATCAGGATGTAGCCGATCAGGGTCTGGTCCACATACGGGATCAGGCCCGGGGTAACGGCCCACGCCAGGATGGCACCGAGGGCGATAAGGAAAATGGAGGAACCGATTCTCATGACTTGCTCCTAGCTGTCCGGGGGACGTGCGGGCAAAACTTGATCAGCATGCTGTCTAGCGACACGCTACAGCCCGCCTCCGGCCGTTTCAATGAAGCGGACGCCGCGCGCCGGAGTCGTGTCACAGTCGTTATTTGCCGTGATATTGCCGGCGGCGGCGGAGTAACACCGGCGGCCCGAGGCGTGTCCCGCGTACTGTGTATTGCGTCCGCGGCAATCAGCGCGCAGCGACAACAGATCCCAGGAGCAGTGTTACCCATGTCTGAACCATTCCCCGCGGTTGTAGTCACCGGCCTGGGAGCAGTGACCCCCGTCGGCTCCACTGCCGGCGAAACATGGGACGCCCTCCTGGCCGGGCGCTCCGGGATCGTACCCCTCGACGAGGAGTGGGCCACCGGGCTGCCGGTGCGCATCGCAGGACGCGTTACGGCCGATGTCCCGTCGCTGCTCTCCACCCTGGAATACAAGAGGATGGACCGCTGCGGCCATCTGGCACTCATCGCCGCCCGCGAAGCCTGGGCGCACGCGGGCCGGCCCGGGACCGACCCGGAACGCCTCGCCGTCGTCATCGGCTCCGGCTATGGAGGACTGGATACCACCCTGGAGCAAACCCGGACCCTGGAGGTCAAGGGGCCGCGCAGGGTTTCCCCGCACACCCTTACCCGGATCATGGTCAATGGGCCCGCGGCCTGGGTCTCCATCGACGTGGGCGCCCGCGGCGGGGCGCGGACGCCAGTCAGTGCCTGCGCCTCCGGCGCTGAGGCGATTTCGCAGGCGGCCGACATGATCCGGAGCGGTGCCGCCGACGTGGTGATCGCCGGCGGGGTGGACTCCTGCATCAACGGCCTGACCATCAGCGGGTTCTCACAGATCAGGGCGCTCTCCACCCGCAACGATAGCCCGCAGGCCGCCTCCCGGCCCTTTGACCGCGACCGGGACGGCTTTGTCATGGCCGAGGGCGCCGGGATCGTTGTCCTGGAGCGCGAAGACCACGCCCGCGCCCGCGGAGCCGAGGTGCTCGGGGTCATTGCAGGCAGTGCCGTCACCTCCGACGCCGTGGACATCGTTGCGGCCGACCCCGCCATGCAGCGCCGCGTCCTGCAGAAAGCCATTGCCGCTGCCGGCCTCACCGGGGAGGACATCGGCTTCGTGCATGCCCACGCGACCTCCACCCCGGTGGGGGACCGGCTCGAAGCGGAAGCCATCGGCGCCGTCGTCGGACATTCAGTTCCGGTTACCTCCACGAAATCCCTCACCGGTCACCTGCTGGGCGGGGCCGGGGCACTCGGTGCCATCGTCACCATCCAGGCGCTCCGCACGGGCGCCATTCCGGGCACCCTCAACCTCGACAACACGGACCCGGACATCCAGCTCAACATCGTTTCGGAAACAACCCGGGGATCCGCGGCGAAGGCCGGCATCTCCAATGCGTTCGGGTTCGGGGGCCACAGCGCCTCGCTCGTGATCACCGCGGGCTGAGGGCCTTCCCTGGAAAGTTAGGCTGATGCGATGGAGACAGTCGTATGGTCCAGGCCGGAGAACCAGCGCGCCGGCACGCCGCTGCTGGTCATGATGCACGGCTACGGAACGGACGAGGTGCGCATGTCGGACCTCTTCGGCCAGCTGCCGCCCGAGTTTACTTGCGCGGCGCTGCGCGCGCCCAAGGTGATCGGCGATGACTACGGCTGGTTCCTGCTGGACTATTTCCTGACCCATGACTTCGCTGACGTCATTTCCGTCAGCAACAAGGTGTTCGACTGGATCAATTCAGTCAAGGCGCAGCACAGCAGCGTAAGCCTGCTGGGTTTTTCGCAGGGCATGGCCATGGCCAGCACGCTGCTGCGGCTGCGGCCGCACGACTTCCGCGCCGTGGTGGGACTGTCCGGATTCGTCCTGGACAACGAACTGCTGGCCATGAGCGAATCGTTCGACGCCAAGCCGCCGTTCTTTTGGGGCCGGGACAAGGCCGACCTGGTGATCAACGACGCCGCCGTGGAGCACACCGAGGAGTGGCTCAACCGGAATACCCAGCTGACTGCACGGACCTATCCGGGGATGGGGCACACAATTTCCAAGCCGGAAATGGTTGACGTGAGCGCCTTCCTGCGCCACTACGTTCTCCGCTGAGGGCGGCAAGACCGCCCTCTCTGGTCCCGGGAAACCCGCAACATTCCGCACCCGCGGAAAAAACCAGTTGCGCGCTAAATTTGTAAGCGCTTACACTCTTCTTCGGCCATGTACCGGGCCCAGGACTTCAGAGGAAGAAAGGGCTGAGCCCGTGTTGCATGGCTAGAGCACCGCGCGTGACCATCCAGGACGTTGCCGCATTGTCGGGGCTGTCCATCTGTACCGTTTCCCGTGCGCTGCGCGGGCTGCCCAACGTTTCGGAAACGGCCCAGGTGAAGGTGGCGGACGCCGCCACCAAACTCGGTTACAAAGCATCCTCGGCGGCAGCGCGCCTTGCCGGCGGCACCACCGGGTCCGTGGCCATCATCGCGCCCACCGCGACGGCTTGGTTCTTCGCCCAAGCGGTGGAGGCGGCCGAGGAAGTCTTCGCCGACAGCGGCTTCGACACCGTGCTCATCAGTCTGCGCAACACGCCCAGCGTCCACCGCAAGGTTTTCGGCGACCTGGATGCCCTGGCGCAGCGCGTGGACGGCGTCCTGCTGCTCAACATCGCCCTGAGCGACGCTGAAATCGACGCCCTGGCGTCGTCCGGACTGGCGGTCGCAAGCGTGGGCATGCACAACGTCCCCTGGGACAACGTGGGAATCGACAACGAGGACGCGGCCTGGAAGGCGACCAACCACCTGCTCGGCCTGGGGCACTGGGACCTGGCCATCCTCTCCGGGCGCGAACCGGGGGAGCGCACCGTGGCCACGGCCACGGACCGGCTCAAAGGGTTCCACCGGGCGCTTGCCGAGCACCACTTAACCGTGGACCCGGACCTGGTCATGGACGCCGGTTCGAGCATCGAAGGCGGCCGCCGGGCCATGACCGAGCTCATCGAAAACCGCCGGATGCCCTCCGCGATCTTCGCCGGATGCGACGAAACGGCCTTCGGTGCCCTCATGGCCCTGCGCGAGCTCGGTTTGTCAGCGCCGAAAAACGTGTCCATCATAGGAATAGACGATCATCAGATGAGTTGGTTCCTGGGACTGAGCACAATCGCCCAGCCGGTAGCCGATCAGGGCGCCTTCGCCGCCAACCTGCTGATCGAAGGACTCCAACGTCCGGGGCCGCTGAGTGCCCCCGCCAGCCACGTGCTGGATACCAAACTGATCGAACGCAAAACCGCGCGACGGAAACGTTGAGTGAAAACGGTCAGTAGAACGCTGAAACGCTGAGCGAAAACGCCAGCTACGGCCGCCGACGCCCGACTCCACCGGCCCGGCCCCTGGACCCGATGGTTCCGGTCCGCACCAAACCTGCAGTATCCACGCACTTCCCCTGCCGCCGTCTGAAAGGACATCGAGTACCGCATGACTGAGCTTTCCAACAGCACCACCGGTAACAGCACCACCTCCAGCTGGTCCGGCGCGTCCGCCATCCTCTTCGACCTCGACGGCGTGCTCACGCCGACGGCGATCGTCCACGAACGCGCCTGGCAGGAGCTCTTCGACGGCTACTTGCGGGACGTTCCCGAAGCGGACGGCTACCGCGAAAGCGACTACTTCGACCATATCGACGGCAAGCCCCGGTTCGACGGCGTCCGGGACTTCCTCGCCTCGCGCAGCATCGTGCTGCCCGAAGGCCCGGCGGACGACGATCCCGCCAGCGACACTGTCCACGGCCTCGGCAACCGCAAGAACAAGGTTTTCAACGACATCGTCGAAGCCGGCGGCGTAGCACCCTACGAGGGCTCCGTGCGCTTCCTGGAAGCCGTACTCTCGCTGGGACTCAAAGTCGCCGTCGTCTCCTCCTCCCGGAACGCGCCGGCCGTGCTGCAGGCGGCGGGACTGGCGCACCACTTCCCGGTGGTGGTGGACGGCGTCGCCGCCGCTGCCGCGGGACTGCCCGGAAAGCCCAGCCCGGCCACCTACGAATACGCGGCGCAACTGCTGGGCCTCCCCAGCGAGGAGTGCGTGGTGGTGGAGGACGCCGTGTCCGGCGTCCAGGCCGGTAGCGCAGGCACCTTCCATTCGGTGATTGGAGTGGACCGCGGAGCCGGCCGGCAGACGCTCCTGGACGCCGGCGCCACCCTGGTGGTTGAGGACCTGAACGAACTCCTCTAGACCGACAACACGCCCCCCAACCTGCACCAACGCCAAAAGGAACCCCAACAGCCATGGCACTCATCACCTCTGACCGTGCTCGTTTCCCTAACGACCCCTGGCAGCTCGTGGAGACAGTCCACCTTCCCGGAAACGCCGGAACCCTGGAAACCCTCTTCAGCCTGGGCAACGGCCATCTTGGCATCCGCGGCGCCCACTGGGCCTCCGCGGACGCTGACCTGCCCGGAAGCTTCATCAACGGCTTCCACGAAACCTGGGACATCAAGCACGCGGAGAACGCCTACGGCTTCGCCCGCACGGGCCAGCGGATCCTCTACATCCCGGATATCAACAACTTCACGGTGATTATCGACGGCGAGACGCTGACCCTCAGCGAATCAACGGTGCTGGACTACCGCCGCTCCGTTGACTTCGCCACCGGGATCTACGAATGCCGGATCACCTGGCAGTGCCGTTCCGGTGCCACCGTGACCACCACTGAGCGCAGGGCCGTGGGCTACCAGTCCCGCGGCACCCTGGGCATCAGCCTCGAAGTCGCCGCGGACCGGGACATCTACGCGGACGTCACATCCTCCGTCATCAACCGCCAAGACCAGCCCGTGGAGGACCACTCCACCCACGATCCGCGCCGGGCCGGACGGCACGCCGGCCGCGTCCTGCTGCCGGTACGGCTCGACGGCGGGGACGGCTCGCTGCGTCTCTCCTGGGAAGCAGCCGAGTCCCGGCAGCGGGTCGGCCTGGCCGTGGACCACTGGACGTCGGCCGACGTGCAACCGTTCGAGACCCTGGTGGACCAGGACGACAGCAGCGTCCGGTACGTCCTCGCCGTGAGCGCAGACCAGCCCTTCCGCCTCGAGAAGAGCGCCAGCTACGCCGTGGCTCGGGCCTTCCGCGAAGGAGCCGTGGACGGCGGTTCCCCGCAGGACCCGTCCGAAGCAGCGGAGGGCGCCCTGCAGCCCGTCAGCGCGATCTTCGCCGAAAGCGAGGCGCATTACCGGGACTACTGGGCCACCACGGACATTGTGGTGGGTGGCCAGCCCGAACTGCAGCAGGCCATCCGCTGGAACCTTTTCCAGCTGGCCCAGGCCACCGCCCGCGCGGACGTTGCCGGCATCCCGGCCAAGGGCGTCAGCGGCTCCGGCTACGAGGGGCACTACTTCTGGGACCAGGAAGTGTACCTGCTGCCGTACCTGACCTACACCAGCCCGGACAACGCGCGCCAGGTGCTGGAGTTCCGGCACGAGATGCTGCCGGACGCCAAGGTCCGGGCCAAGGAACTGAGCGTGGACGGCGCACTGTTCCCGTGGCGCACCATCAACGGGCTCGAAGCCAGCGCCTATTACGCCGCCGGCACCGCGCAGTTCCACATTGCTGCCGCCGTCGCCTTCGCCACCAACAGGTACATGTGGGCCAGCGGCGACGCGGAGTTCAAGCAGGGCATGGGCGCGGAGCTGCTGATCGAGACTGCCCGGATGTGGGTGTCCCTTGGCTTCTTCGGCAAGGACGGGCTGTTCCATATCCACGGCGTCACCGGCCCGGACGAGTACACGGCCGTGGTGAACGACAACCTCTACACCAACGTCATGGCGCGGTTCAACCTCCGCACCGCGGCTGCCCTGGACCACCCGGAAATTGACGACGCCGAACGCGAACTCTGGGAACAGGCCGCGCTCCGGATGCAGCTGCCCTACGACGAAGACCTCGAGGTGTATTCGCAGGACAACGACTTCATGACCCTGGAGCCGTGGGACTGGAGCACGCCCCGGTCCAAGTACCCGCTGCTGCTGAACTTCCACCCGCTGGTGATCTACCGCCACCAGGTCCTCAAGCAGGCGGACACCGTGCTGGCGATGTTCCTGCAGTGGCAGGACTTCACGGCCGAGGAAAAGCGCCGGGCGTTCGACTTCTACGATCCGATCACCACCGGCGACTCCACCCTGTCCGCCTGCGTCCAGGGGATCATGGCCGCCGAGGTGGGCTACGGGAAAGCCGCGCTGGACCACTTCACCCATGCGCTGTACATCGACCTTGACGACACCCACGGCAACACGATCGACGGCGTGCACATTGCCTCCACCGGCGGTGTCTGGAGCTCGCTGGTCAGCGGCTTCGCTGGCCTGCGCGACCAGGGCGAGGTACCGTTCTTCGATCCGCGGCTGCCGTCCGAATGGGATGGCCTGACCTTCCACCTCAAGGTGCGGGACCGCCTCCTCTTCGTGGAGCTGGACCAGGGATCGATCAGCCTCAGCATCCGGGACGGCGAACCGCTGGACGTCAACGTCCGCGGTGAGGTGCTCACCGTCGGCAACGACGTTGCCCGGGTGCCGCTGGCCCCCGTCGGCGCGCCGGAGCCCACCATCTTCCCGAGCGGACTTCCGACGGCGTCCATCCCGATTGTGCGCGCCCGCAGCTAAGCACGCAGTAGTCCCAACAGACGGGCGGGATCAACCGAACGGTTGATCCCGCCGTCGTGCTTCGGTGAAAGACTGGAGGGGTGAAAAAACTCTTCCATGCCTCTTTTGCCTATGCCATTGCCGGAGTCCTCTCCGGCCTCTATTACCGTGAGTTCACCAAGGCCTACGGCTTTACCGGGGAGTCCCAGCTGGGCCTGGTGCACACGCACTGGCTGGTGCTGGGCTTCGTCGTCCTGCTGATAGTGCTGATGCTGGAGAAGGTCTTCGCCCTCTCCGCTGCCGCGCCGAAGCTGTCGGCCTGGTTCTTCCGGACCTGGAACGCCGGCGTGGTGGTGACCGGCGGAATGATGCTGGTCAAGGGGTCGCTCGTTGTCGCCGGCGCGGACGCAGGTTCCAAAGCCCTGGCCGGGATTGCCGGCACCGGACACATCCTGCTGACCGCCGGCCTGGTGCTGCTTTTCCTGGCCCTCCGGAAGGCGCTGACAGCGGTACCCGGGACGGCGCCCCGCAGCGGGACGGCGCCCCGCAGCGCGGGGAGCGTGGCCTAGGGGCTGTCCGCCGACGCCCGGTCCGCGGCACTGCGGTCCAGCGGGTGTGCCAACTCGTCGGCCGGCATCCGGGCCACCACCATTGCCACTACCGCCATGACAGGGCACACGCCGCCGGCCACCAGGAAGATCACCCACGTGGGCACCACCTCTGCGGCGGGGCCGGCCAGCGCCATGGAGACGGGCATCAGGGCCAGCGATACAAAGAAGTCCAGGCTGGAGACGCGGCCCAGCAGGTGGGCGGGAACGCGGCGCTGCAGGAGCGTGCCCCAGATGACCATGCCGATGCCGCCGGTCGCACCGAACACGAAGAGCGCCGCGGCAACCATCCAGAAGCTGTCCATGATTCCAACGGCAGCGAGGGGAAGGCTGCCGGCACCCCACGAAACCATCATCACCGTGAGGTAGCGGCGCGGCAGCGCGAAGGACGCCGTGGCCAGGGAAGCGGCCGCCCCGCCGACGCCCATCACCGCCAGCAGGAATCCGAACATGCGCGAATCGCCGCCCAGCTGGTCGCGGACAACGAACGGCAGCAGCACCTCGATGGGTCCGATCAGGAACAGCACCGAGATGCAGGCCCAGAGCAGCGTCCACAACAGCCATGGCGTCCGGAGTGTGTAGCTGACACCTTCGCGGAGGTCGTGGAAGAAGGACGTTTTGCCCCGTTCCGCCGCGGGCCCGCCGTCGGTGCCCGGGCCGCCGTCGGTGCCGGGCGCTTCGAGGGCGTGCTGGCCGAGGAAGTTGAGGATAATGAAGGCCAGCAGGTGGCATGCGGCCACGCCCGTGACGGCGTGCGAGGGGGACAACGCTGCCACCAGGATGCCGGCGACGGCGGGACCGGCCGCCTGTTGCAGGATGGGACGCATGGTCCCCTCCATGCCATTGGCCGCCAGCAGGTCCTCTGCCGGCAGGATGCGGGGCAGGATGGCCGAGTAGGCCGGGAAGAAGAACGCCGCCCCCACACCCAGCACGAATGCGCCCACGGCAAGGTGCCAAAGCTGCAGCCAGCCCGCCAGGGCCAGTCCGCTGATGGCGGCGATCACGGCGAGGTTGGTTCCTTCCACCGCGATGATCAGGAGCCGCTGCGGCACCCGGTCTGCGGCGATGCCGCCAGCCAGGACAAACGCCACGAGCCCCACGCTGCCGGCGGTGGCAACAAGGGACAGCTGAAGCGGTCCGCCGCCCAGGTGGATCACCTGGTAAACCATGGCCACGGCCCACATGCCGGAGCCGAAAATCGAGACGGCCAGCGCCGCAATCAGCACCCGGTATTCCCGGTGCACGAAGGGTCTGAGAGCTCTGGGGGCGGGCATATGGACAGTCTAGGCCTGCTCCTCCAGCCGCGCCGCCGTGCCTGCCGGCACCATTTTCGCCACTGCCCCGTTAGGCTCAACCCATGGGGAACAGTCCGGCAGGCACGTGGCGCCGCAGCATGGCATTCATCGGCAGCAACCCGGGACTTGCACTGCATCCGGTGGACCGCGACGGCGTCCACATCCCCGGCGAACCCGCCAGCTGCTTCGCCTCCTTCTGGATGGCGGAATGGTCCAGATGGGGCACTGGAAACGCCCTGCTGATCGCCACCCGCCAGGGCTGGCGCAGCTACGGCTCCAACGGCTACTTCGCCGAGACTCTGGCCAATGAACTGACCCGCCACTTTCCGGAAGCAGCGCGGTTCCCGCTGGCTGAAATCACCCACACCCAGGACGAGTTCGACGTCGAACTCGACATCGAGCGCGGCTTCCGGGCCGTCGGGGGCAAGGCGGAACTTGAGATCAGCGGCGTCCTGGACCGCCGCCAGTTCCTGGCGCCCGACTTCCAGCTCGGCGGAAGCAGCGCAGCCCTGAGCAACGTGTACCTGCCATGCAGCACGGGACGGCTGTCGGAATTCGGGGTGGAATGGCCCGGTGCGCCCACGGTGTATCCCGGACCCCGGGGGCCGTCGTCGTCCGCATATCTTGCGGTGGCCGAGTCATGGGTCATGTAGCAAGGTGGCTTAGTGTTAAGGATGAGTGGCAGCCGCGAGCTGTCCCCGCACGGAGTGACCGCGGTTGCTCCGGCGGCTTGTTCCCGTTCCAGGAAAGGTGACGATGGCCATGCGGAAGAACCCGGCAATGAGAATTGCACAAAAAACCGCGCACAAGGCGGTGTTCGACTCCGAGGGAAAGCCAAAGCCCGGATTGCACAACATGATGCTGCGGGCGGTCGAAGTCCAGCGCCCGCTGGTGCTCGCCAACCTCCGGCGGCTGCAGCGCAGGCACCCGCGTGCCACGGCGGCGCAGCTGGCTGACAAGCTGGAACGCGACTACCTCCTGGCCGTGACCGGCGGCGGCGCTCTGGTGGGCGGATCCGCCGTCATCCCCGGCGTCGGCACCGTCGCCGCGCTGGGCCTCTCGGCCGCTGCCACGGTCGGCTTCCTGGAAGCCACCGCCCTGTACGCAACGTCCCTGGCCGAGCTGCACGGCATCCGCATGGTCGATCCCGAAAAAGCCGGCCTCATGGTCATGGCCATCATGCTGGGCGAAGAAGGCACTGCCCTCCTCGGCAGCCTCAGCGGCCAGGCCGCGGGCCGCAGCAAGGGTCCTACCGACGCCTGGGGTTCCGTGTTCGCCCGCAAGACGTCCTTCCCCGGCTTCGGGTCGGTGCGGGACCGGATCCAGCGCGCGTTCCTCCGCAACCTCCTGCAGCGGCAGGGGACCGCGCTCCTGGGCCGGGCACTGCCGTTCGGCGTCGGAGCCGTGGTGGGCGGCGTGGGCAACCGCGTAATGGGACGCGCCGTCGTCGCAAGCGCCAGGGAGGCGTTTGGCCCCATGCCGGACACGATTCCCGGCGAAGTGGCTGCCGGCACGCCCGGCAGTGGCACAACCGGCAGCGCCGGTGCTCCGGCCGCCCTTGCCTCCGCCGCGGGTGACCACGGCGCAAACACCACCGGCGGAAAAACCCCCGGTGGGGACCCAACCTTGAAAGGCGGATTCATTGGATCTGAACGCTGACCTGGGGGAGTCCTTCGGCTCCTGGACCATGGGGGACGACGCCGCAATGTTCCCGCTCATCACCAGCGCCAGCGTGGCCTGCGGCCTGCACGCCGGGGACCCCGTCACCATGCTGGACACCTGCCGGGCGGCCTATGAGCTGGACGTCCGCGTGGGCGCCCACGTCGGCTACCCGGACCTTCCCGGCTTTGGCCTGCGGTCCATTGACATGACCTTCGACGACCTTTTCGGCGCCGTGCTGTACCAGCTCGGCGCGCTCGACGGCGTGGCGCACGCCGTCGGGGCGTCCGTGGACTTCGTCAAGGCCCACGGCGCGCTGTACGACCGCACCGTGCATGACGCCGAGCAGGCCTCCGCCGTGATCGCCGCCGTCCAGGCCTACGATCCCGGGCTGCCCATCCTGGGCCAGCAGGGGTCCGCGCTCCTGTACGCTGCCGCGGAAGCCGGGCACCCCGTGTTCCACGAAGCCTTCGCCGACCGCGCCTACTTCCCGGACGGAACACTGGTGCCGCGCTCCCAGGACGGCGCGTTGCTGGAGGACGCCGGGGAGATCGCCGAGCGCGCCGTCCGCCTCGCCGTGCATGGTGAAGTGGAAGCCGTGGACGGGACCGTGATCAGGCTGCAGCCGCATTCGCTGTGCCTGCACGGCGACACTCCCGGCTCGGTGGAAACGGCATCCGCCGTGCGCAAAGCACTGGAAGCGGCCGGCGTGGAGATCGAAGCCTTCGCGTAGCCCTTACCCTGTGCGCGCTGCTTTGGCGGGGAGGGCTAGTGCCGTTCGGCCCTATCGGGGGCTTGAACCTGCCACCTAGCTTGAGGGCATGGCTTCCGGACCCCATGCGGGGTTAGATGGACCCGCATCAGATGCAATGTTGAAGCTGGGCCGATTCTTCACGAAATGGGACCAGACCGACGACGGCAGGGCGGTGTTCAGGGAGGGCGGCCGCAAGGGCGACATCTTCTACCGCGACCGGTGGAGCCATGACAAGGTGGTCCGCTCCACGCACGGGGTGAACTGCACCGGCTCGTGCTCCTGGAAGGTGTACGTCAAGGACGGCATCATCACGTGGGAATCCCAGCAGACAGACTACCCGTCCGTTGGCCCGGACAGCCCGGAGTACGAACCCAGGGGCTGCCCGCGCGGGGCGGCCTTTTCCTGGTACACCTACTCGCCCACGCGGGTCCGCTTCCCGTACGCCCGCGGCGTCCTCGTGGAGATGTACCGCGAGGCCAAGGCCCGGCTGGGGGATCCGGTGCTGGCGTTCGCCGAGATCGCCAGCGACCCGGACAGGCGGCGCCGCTACCAGCAGGCCCGCGGCAAGGGCGGCCTGGTCCGGGTCTCCTGGCAGGAAGCAATCGAGATCGCGGCCGCCGCCCACGTGAACACGATCAGGACCTACGGCCCGGACCGCTGCGCCGGCTTCTCGCCGATCCCCGCAATGTCGATGGTCTCGCACGCCGTGGGAACCCGTTTCATCCAGCTGATCGGCGGGGTGATGACGTCCTTCTACGACTGGTACGCGGACCTGCCCGTGGCCAGCCCGCAGGTTTTCGGCGACCAGACCGACGTCCCGGAATCCGGTGACTGGTGGGACGCCGGCTACCTCATGATGTGGGGCTCCAACGTCCCCGTCACGCGGACCCCGGATGCGCACTGGATGGCCGAGGTGCGGTACCGCGGCACCAAAGTGGTCACGGTCAGCCCGGATTACGCGGACAACACCAAGTTCGCCGACGAATGGCTCCCCGCCCAGGCCGGGACGGACGCTGCGCTGGCCATGGCCATGGGGCACGTCATGCTCGAGGAGTTCTTCGTGGACCGCGACGTCCCGTTCTTTTCCGACTACGTCCGGCAGTATACGGACCTGCCGTTCCTGGTCCGGCTGGAAAGGAACGACGACGGCGCGCTGACGCCGTCGAAGTTCCTCACCGCCAAGGACCTTCCCGCCGAAGCCGGGGCCGAGGACGCTGCGTTCCGCACCGTGCTGTTCGACAAGCAGACCGGGCGGGCCGCGGTGCCCAACGGCTCCATGGGATTCCGGTACTCCGGCAGCGGCGAGGGTAAGTGGAACCTGGACCTCGAAGGGATCGACCCGGCGTTGTCGCTGCGCGAGGTGTCAGGGGACAGCGCCGAGATCCTGCTGCCGTGCTTCGAGGATGCCGGCGGGGAGGGCAGCGTGCTGCGCCGCGGGGTGCCCGTCATCGAGGTCGAGGGCCAGTTGGTCACCACCGTGTTCGACCTCATGCTGGCCCAGTACGGCGTCGGCCGTGAAGGGCTCCCGGGGGAGTGGGCCGCCGGCTATGACGACGCGGCGACGCCGTACACCCCGGCATGGCAGGAGGAGATCACGTCCGTTCCGGCGCAGGCCTGCATCCGGGTGGCACGGGAGTTCGCCCGCAACGCCGAACAGTCCAAGGGCCGGTCCATGATCATCATGGGCGCCGGGATCTGCCAGTGGTTCCACGGTGACACCACCTACCGCGCCGTGCTGGCGCTGGTGATGCTGACCGGCTGCATGGGCCGCAACGGCGGCGGCTGGGCGCATTACGTGGGGCAGGAAAAGACGCGGCCGGCCACCGGCTGGGTGTCGCTGGCCAACGCGCTGGACTGGTCACGCCCGCCGCGGACCATGATCGGCACCGGCTACTGGTACATGCACACGGACCAGTGGCGGCAGGACGGCTACTCCGCGGACGCACTGAAATCCCCGCTGTCCACCGGAGCCCTGGACGGCATGCACACCGCAGACGCGCTGGCCCAGTCCGCCCGGCTCGGCTGGATGCCCTTCTACCCGCAGTTCGACCGGAATCCGCTGGACCTCGCGGACGAGGCGGAGGCCGCCGTCGCCGCCGGCACCGCGAAGGACACCCCGGGCTACATCGCGGACGCCCTGAAGAACCGCACGCTGAACCCGGCGATCGAGGACGTGGATGCCCCGGAGAACTGGCCGCGGACGCTGGTGCTGTGGCGTTCCAACTTGTTCGGTTCCTCGGCCAAAGGCAACGAGTACTTCCTGCGGAACCTGCTGGGCACCCACAACAACGTCCTGGGCAAGGACCACGCCGAAGGGCTCAAGCCCCGGGACGTGAAGTGGCACGAGCAGGCGCCGGAAGGAAAACTGGACCTGCTGGTGTCAGCCGACTTCCGGATGACCTCCACCACACTGCTCTCCGACGTCGTGTTCCCGGCCGCCACCTGGTACGAGAAGCACGACCTGTCCTCCACGGACATGCACCCGTTTGTGCACGCCTTCACGCCGGCGATCGACCCGCCGTGGGAGACCAAAACAGACTTCGAGATGTTCCACCTGCTGGCACGGGAGTTCTCCCGGATGGCAAAAACCCACCTGGGCATCCGCCGGGACCTGGTCAGCGTGCCGCTGCAGCACGACACCCCGGGCCAGCTGGCGCAGCCCGGCGGGATCGTGCGGGACTGGCGGAACACGGATATCCCCGCCGTGCCCGGGCAGAACATGCCCGTCTTTTCCGTGGTGGAGCGGGACTACACGGCCATCGCGGACAAGCTCGCCGCCGTCGGGCCGCTGGCCGACAAGCTCGGTTTCACGGTCAAGAACGTCACGTACAAACTCGCCGGTCCGTTGGAGCGGCTCAGCCGTTCCAACGGCGTGATGCTCGGCGGCGCCGCGGACGGCCGGCCGGCGATCGACACCGATGCGAAAATGGCCGAGGCCATCCTGGCCTTCTCCGGCACCACCAACGGTGCGTTGTCCGTGCAGGGCTTCAAGGACCTGGAAGTACGCACCGGAAGGAAGCTGGCTGACCTGTCCGAGGGCTCCGAGGAAAAGTTCATCACCTTCGCCCAGACCCAGGCCGGACCGGTCCCGGTCATCACCTCGCCGGAGTGGTCCGGCTCCGAAACGGGAGGCCGGCGCTACGCCCCCTTCACCATCAACGTGGAGCGGCTCAAGCCCTGGCACACCCTGACCGGCCGGATGCATTTCTTCCTGGACCACGACTGGATGATCGACATCGGCGAGGCCCTGCCGATCTACCGGCCGCCGCTGGACATGCACCGCCTCTTCGGGGAACCCAAACTCGGGCAGGACGGTGCCATGGAGGTGGTGGTCAGGTACCTGACGCCGCACTCCAAGTGGTCCATCCACTCCGAATACCAGGACAACCTGCTCATGCTCTCCCTCTCCCGCGGCGGCCCCACGGTCTGGATGAGCCCCGCCGACGCCGAGGCGATCCAGGTCAAGGACAACGACTGGGTGGAGTGCCTGAACATCAACGGGGTCCTGGTGGCCCGGGCGATCGTCAGCCACCGGATGCCGGCCGGCGTGGTCTACGTCCACCACGCGCAGGAGCGCACCATCGACGTGCCGAAGTCGGAAGCCACGGGAAGGCGCGGCGGCATCCACAACTCCGTGACCCGGTTGCTGGTCAAACCCTCGCACCTGATCGGCGGCTACGCCCAGCTGGCCTACGCGTTCAACTACCTCGGCCCCACCGGCAACCAGCGCGACATGGTGGCCACCGTCCGTCGTCGTTCCCAGGAGGTGCAGTACTGATGCGTGTCATGGCTCAAATGGGCATGGTCATGAACCTGGACAAATGCATCGGCTGCCACACCTGTTCCGTGACCTGCAAGCAGGCCTGGACCAACCGTGCGGGCACCGAATACGTCTGGTTCAACAACGTGGAAACCCGGCCCGGCCAGGGCTACCCGCGCCGCTACGAGGACCAGGAGCGGTGGCACGGCGGCTGGGTGCTGAACAAGCGCGGCAAGCTGGTGCTCAAGGCAGGCGGCCGGGTGAAGAAGCTCTTGGGGATCTTTGCCAGCCCCGTCCAGCCCGAACTCAAGGACTACTACGAGCCGTGGACCTACGACTACAAGACCCTCGTGGACGCGCCGCTGGGCGACGACTTCCCGGTGGCCCGGCCGAAGTCCCTGATCACCGGCAAGGACACGAAAATCACCTGGTCCGCGAACTGGGACGACGACCTGGGCGGATCCGTCGAGAACGGCCACCTGGACCCCATCGTGGAGAAGGTCCGGCGCGAGTCCGAGGACAAGATCAAGTTCGCGTACGAGCAGACCTTCATGTTCTACCTGCCGCGAATCTGCGAGCACTGCCTGAACCCGTCCTGCATGGCCTCCTGCCCCTCCGGCGCCATCTACAAGCGCGTGGAGGACGGGATCGTCCTGGTGGACCAGGACAAGTGCCGGGGCTGGCGGCAGTGCGTCACCGGTTGCCCGTACAAGAAGATCTACTTCAACCACAAGACGGGCAAGGCCGAGAAGTGCACCTTCTGCTACCCGCGGGTCGAGGTAGGGCTGCCGACGGTCTGCTCGGAGACCTGCGTGGGCCGGCTGCGGTACCTGGGGTTGTTCCTGTATGACGCCGACGCCGTCACCGCCGCGGCGGCCGTCACCGACCCGAAAGAACTCTACGACGCCCAGATGGACGTGCTGCTGGACCCGAACGACCCCGCCGTCCAGGCCGAGGCCCGGGCCCAGAACATCCCCGAGGACTGGATCGACGCCGCCCGGCGCTCGCCGGTATACGCCCTGGCCAAGGTCTACAAGGTGGCGCTGCCGCTTCACCCCGAATACCGGACCATGCCGATGGTCTGGTACGTGCCGCCGCTCTCACCCGTGGTGGACCTCCTGCGGGACCAGGGGCACGACGGCGAGGACACCGGCAACCTGTTCGGCGCCATTGACGCGCTGCGCATTCCGGTGGAATACCTCGCGGAACTTTTCACCGCCGGGGACGCGGACCGGGTCACCGCGGTGCTGAAGAAGCTCGCTGCCATGCGTTCGTTCATGCGCGGCATCAGCCTGGGCAACGACCCCGACGACTCCATCCCCGAATCCGTGGGCATGGACGGGCAGACGATGTACGAGATGTACCGGCTGATGGCGATCGCGAAGTATGAGGAACGCTACGTCATTCCCAAAGCGCATGTGGAACAGGCCCACGACCTGGAGGAGATGGGCTGCTCGCTGGACTTCGGCGGCGGCCCCGGCATGCAGGATTCCTCCCCGTTCGGCGAAGCCAGCGGCCGGCCCGTTCCGGTGGCGGTGGAAACCTTCAACGCCCTGAAGGACCGCCAAACTTCAGGCGAGGCTCCAGGCGAAACAACCCTGCGCGGCCGGGTGAACCTGCTCAACTGGGACGGCACCGGCGCGCCGCCGGGGCTTTTCCCCGAAAGACATACGGCGGGGGAGCAGCCGTGAGCCGGCGCCAGCAGGTGGTGTACCTTGCGGCGGCCTGGTGCCTGTCCTACCCGGACGAGGAACTGATCGGCAGGGTGCCGCTCATGCGGGACGCACTGGGAGAGTTTCCCGGAGCCGGCGCTGACTTCGCCGGGGTGCTGGACGTGCTGGAATCCACGCCCCTCATGGAGGTGCAGGCGCACTACGTCCGCGAATTCGACCTCGGCAAGCGCCACGCCCTGCACCTGAGCTATTGGACGGACGGGGACACCCGGCGCCGCGGAGAGGTGCTGGGCAACTTCAAGAAGACCTACCGGCAAAGCGACATCCTGGTGGACACCCGCGGTGAACTGCCCGACTACCTGCCGATGGTCCTGGAATTCGCCGCCGTGGTGGACCTGGCGGCCGGGCGGGAACTGCTGACCCGTTTCCGGGCGAGCCTGGAGATGCTCCGCTTCGGGCTGCTGCGGGACGAAATGCCGCACGCCCGGATCCTGCAGGCCGTCTGCGCCACGCTGCCAGGGAAATCGCCCGCGGACGAGCAGGCCGTGATGCGGATGGCCGGCTACGGCCCGCCCACCGAAGCCGTGGGCCTGGACCCCTACGATCCGCGACTCCTGCCCGTGAAGGGAACCTGACCATGCCGGCATTCGAAGCTGAGCCCGGATCCGCCGTCGAAATCTCCGCACTGGACACCGTGCTCTGGGGCGTCCTGCCGTACGTCATGGTGGTGGTGCTGGTGGGCGGCCTGGTGTGGCGCTACAAGTACGACCAGTTCGGCTGGACCACCAGGTCCTCCCAGCTGTACGAATCGAAGCTGCTCCGGATTGCCTCGCCGCTGTTCCACTTCGGGCTGCTGGCGGTGATTGCCGGGCACTTCTTCGGCCTGGTGATTCCGATGGCGTGGACGCAGGCGGTGGGAATGAGCCAGGATTTCTACCACTTCAATGCCCTGTTTGTCGGCGGCATTGCGGGAGTGGGGACGCTTGGCGGCATCATCCTGCTGATCTACCGCCGCCGCACCTCCGGGCCCGTGTTCATGGCCACCACCACGAACGACAAGGCCATGTACGTGGTGCTTACCGCCGCCATCGTGTTCGGCCTCTGGACCACCCTGGCCAGCGTTTTCGAGGGTGAGCACGGGCACAATTACCGCGAGACAGTGGCGCCCTGGTTCCGTTCGCTGTTCGTCCTCCAGCCGGATGTCGCGGCCATGGCCGGGGCGCCGTTCTCCTTCCACCTGCACACCCTGGTGGGCATGGCGCTGTTCGTCATCTGGCCGTTTACCCGGCTGGTCCACGCCTTCACCGCGCCGCTGCACTACCTTTTCCGCCCCTACATCGTGTACCGCTCGCGGGACCGGGACCGTCAGACCACGGGCGCAGGCAGCCCAGGGACCAAAGGTACGGCAGCCCGACGCGGCTGGTCCGCCGTCGGTACCCGCGACCGGGACACGAGGAACCGCTGATGGCCGGATCCGTGCCTCCCCCCACGTCCGCGCCCGCGGGCCAGACCCGGAACCTGATCCTGGCCACCGCGGCGTCCGTGGCAGGCTTCTGGGCCTGGAACTCCGTGGCCACCCTCGGTGCCTTCTATACGCAGAACCTGCAGCTCAACCCGGCCACCACGGGGGTCCTGGTGGCCATGCCGGTGTTCGTCGGCTCACTCGGGCGGATCGTCGTCGGCACGCTGACCGACAAGTACGGCGGCCGGGCAATGTTCACCTTCGTGCTGCTCGCCTCCATCCTGCCGATCCTGCTTGTGTCCCTCGGCGGCACCTTGCGCTCCTTCCCGCTGGTGCTGGGCGCCGGCCTGCTGCTGGGCGTCGCCGGAACCGTGTTCGCCGTCGGAATCCCCTTTGTGAGCGGCTGGTACGAGCCGTCCCGGCGGGGCTTCGCCACCGGCGTTTTTGGTGCCGGCATGGGCGGAACGGCGCTGGCCGCCTTCCTGAATCCCCGGCTCGTCGCCGGAATCGGATACTTCCCCACGCACCTGCTGATCGCCGGCGTCCTCGCCGTGATGGCGGCCCTGGTCTGGTTCCTGATGAAGGAATCCCCGGGCTGGAGCCGAAGCAACGCCCCCGTGCTGCCCAAGCTCCTGGACGCAGCCAAGACACCGGTCACCTGGAAGATGTGCTTCCTCTACGCGGTCGTCTTTGGCGGCTTCGTCTCCTTCGCCACGTACCTGCCCACCTACCTGCGGGACGTGTACAGCTTCGATCCCAGCGGCGCCGGCGCCCGCACGGCAGGCTTCGCCCTCGCGGCAGTCCTGGCCCGGCCGGTGGGCGGCGTGCTCGCGGACAAGCTCGGGCCCAAACCGGTGGTGATCACCTCGCTCACCGCCGTCGCCCTTCTTGCGTGGGTGGTGAACCTGCAACCCGACGGCGAGGTCCCCGCCGGCCTGACATTCGTCGCCATGGCGGCGGCCCTGGGGCTGGGGACGGGCGGGGTGTTCGCCTGGGTGGGCGTGCTGGCCCCGCACGGGAAGGTGGGCAGCATCAGCGGAGTGGTCAGTGCGGCGGGCGGACTGGGCGGCTACTTTCCGCCGCTGGTGATGGGGGCAACGTACGACGCCGCCACCCACAGCTACTCGATCGGGCTGCTTCTGCTCGTGGTCACGGCCATCGTGGCGCTGGGCTTCACGGTCTTCGCCGTGCAGGGCCGGACCAGGGCAAAGGCCGTGCCCGCGTAGCTTCGCGCTTGGGGGGTCAGCCGAAGGCCAGGTGCGCCAGCGTGAAGATGGCCAGCCCGGCCAGGGCGCCCACCACCGTGCCGTTGATCCGGATGAACTGCAGGTCCTTGCCCACCTGCAGTTCGATCTTCTGCGAGGTTTCCTCGGCATCCCAGCGCGCCACCGTATCCGTGATCACGCCGGCGATGTCCGAGCGGTACGTCTTCACCAGGTAGCCCGCGGCGTCGCCGATCCACGCGTTGACCTTGCCCGCCAGTTCGGGGTCCACCACCAGGCGTGTGCCGAAGTCGTGCACGGCCGCCTTGAACTTGACGGTCAGTTCGCTGTGCGGATCGTCGACGGCGCCAAGCAGCGCCGCTTTGATGGTGCCCCACGTGCGGGATGCCAGTTCCCGCACCTCGGGGTCGCCCAGCACCTGCGCCTTGATGCCTTCGGCCCGGGCGATCATCACCGGATCGTGCTGCAGGTCCTGCGCGAGCGACGCGAGATAGGTGTCGATTGACTGCCGCACCTGGTGCTGCGGATCTGCCTGCACGGCCTTGGTGAACTTGAGGATTTCCACGTAGACCTTGTCTCCGACAAGTCCGTCCACGAACTGCGGCACCCATTGCGGTGACCGGTCCGACACCAGCCTGCTGACGGTTTCGTGGTTGTCCCTGACCCAGTCCACGGTCCGGTCCACCAACAGGTCCACCAGGGTGTGGTGGTGCCCGTCGGCGAAAATCCGCTCGGCGAGCCTGCCCACCGGAGGCCCCCACGGCGGAGAGAGCAGGTGCTTGCGGACCATTGACTCGATCACGGCCTGGACGTCGTCGTCGTTCAATACCTTGAACGCGCCGCGGATGACGGCAGCGCCCTCCTTGGCCACGCGCTCGGGGCCGCCGGGGCCGGACAGCCACGCGCCGGCCTTCCGCGCGATGTCCACTGACGCGAGCTTTTCCTGCACAACCTGTTCGGAGAGGAAGTTCGTCTCCACGAACTCGCCCAGCGACGCACCGATCTGGTCCTTGCGGCGCGGGATGATGGCCGTGTGCGGGATCTTGATCCCCATGGGGTACTTGAACAGCGCGGTCACGGCAAACCAGTCCGCGAGGGCGCCCACCATGCCGCCTTCCGCCGCAGCCCGCACGTATTCCAGCCACGGGTACTGCTTTTGCAGGGCGAAGGCGACGACGAAAATCACCGCCATGACAATCAGGAGGCCCAGTGCCAGGAGTTTCATCTTCCGCAGCGCGGCGGCTTTTTCCGTATCACTGCCCGGACGGGCAGGTCCGACGGCGGCCCCGGCAGCGGGTGGGCCGGCGGCCTGCGCGGGCCTCGCTGCAGCGGGACGGGTGGTTTGTTCACTGTTCACCTGCATGTGCCCAGCCTAGTCCCGCATTCGTCGCGGGTGTCCGCTAACGTGTCACCATGACTACCGACGAGTCCGTGTCCTCCCGGCCGCTGGTCTACGCCCACCGGGGAGCCAGCGCCGCCTTTGCCGAGCACACCCGGGCAGCTTATCTCCAGGCCATCGCGGACGGCGCCGACGGCGTGGAATGCGACGTCCACCTCACCCGGGACCAGCACGTGGTCCTGCTGCATGACGCGAACCTGGACCGCACCTCGGACGGCACCGGCCCCGTGGCCGACCGGACGCTCGATGAACTGCGGCTGCTGGATTTCTCCTCCTGGAAGGGCGCCAGGATTCCCCTAGAGTACGGCGGGAAGTCTGATCAGCTCCTGACGCTGCCGGAGCTGCTGGACATCCTCCGCGCGGCGGGCCGGGACATCGGGCTGGCCATCGAACTCAAGCACCCCAGCCCCTACCTGCTCCAGTTGGAGGACCGGGTGCTGGAAGTGCTGGCAGCCGAGGGCTGGGATCCCGGCACCTCAAAGGTGGACAACGTCAGTGTCTCGTTCATGAGCTTCAGCCCGGACTCCGTGAAGCACCTGCTCAGGAGCGTTCCGGCCGAGTTCGTCTGCCAGCTGGTGGATGACGTCAACGCGGAGGAAATACGTGAGGAACTGGGACTGGGAGTCATCACCGGCGGGGCGTTGGCGAACGTGATGCGTGCAGCCCAGGTGGAGGGCGAACGCATCCTGAATGACTGCGAAGTACGGCTGGCCGGACCGGGTATCGACTATGTCCGCCAGCACGCCCGCACCGTGAAACGCTGGATGGATTCCGGCCGCAGGTTCAGGGTGTGGACCGTGGACTCGGATCAGGACGTGGCCCTGTGCCAGGAGCTGGGAATCCACGAGATCACCAGCAACCGGCCGGCGCAGGTGCTGGCCCGGCTGTCCGAAAGAAGTCATCCCGTCAGCTGACGGCCCGCGCCTGCGCACCGTTCATCCTGCGCCGCCGCAGCGTCGCGCCGGCGCAGCGTTCAGGCGGCAAGGTCGCGCCGCCGCCATCCCGCGAAACCCAGTGCGCCGAGCAGTGCCGCCGCCGCCGTGAGGGCCACCAGCGCCGGAATTCCCTCCGCGTCCACCGGGAGCAGCGGGGTATGCCGGAACGGCGAGAGGTCCATCAGCCATTCCGGGGCATTCCAGAGCACGCCGAATTCACCCAGTGCAATGAGTCCCAGCAGGAGCACCCAGACGGCCGCTGTCATCCGGGGTACCCAGCCGAACACCGCCAGGGCCGCACTGGTCAGCACCCACGCCGCCGGAATCTGGGCCAGGGCCGCCACGGTGCACCGGGCCACCAGTCCGGCATCGTTGACGGCGGCCGCGGCCCCGATGCCGATGGAGACTCCGGTCAGCAGTTGCAGCAGCCCGACGCCGGCCAAGGCCACGGCGTAGTGGCTGCCCGCCCAGCGGATGCGGGTGGTGGCCGTGCCCAGCAGGGCCTCGGTATGCCCCGCCGATTCCTCGCTGCGGAGATGGTTGGCGGCCGAGATGCCGTAGGCCGCCGCGAGTATCCCCATGATGCTGATCTCGGCTGCGAGGAACGCGTCGGTGAGGGCCTGCGGGCCGCCCAGCGCCCGCATCAGGTCCTGGGCGCCCGGCGACGTCAGGAAATCCGCCACGTTGCCGACGAGCGAGCCGATCACCACCCCGAAGAGGACAAACGCCACACCCCACGCCACCAGGACGCGGTACTGCAGGCGCACGGCGAGCCCCAGGACGCCGGAGAGCTTGCCGCGGGCAGGGCCGGGCCGCTCATCACGCAGTCCGGCGCCGAGGTCGCGGCGGCCCCGCAGGAAAAACGCAACAGGGACAAGGGCTGCGCAGAGGGCCAGCGGCAACGAAAGGACCCACCAGTGGTCGCCGGCGTAGGCCCGGATCTGCTGGTTCCACCCGATGGGCGAGAGCCAGGACCAGACCGACGGGCCGGGTTCGGCGAGGTCGCCAACCGCGCGCAGCCCGTAGGTCACGGCAATGACCCCGATGCTGAACCCGGTGGCCGCCCGGGCGCTTGCCGTCACCTGCGCCGCCACAGCTGCCACGGTGCTGTAGGCCATCCCGGTGGCGGCCCAGCCCAGCCCGAAGGCCAGTGATCCGCTGCCGGGCAGGCCGCCGACGGCAAGCGCGGCCGCCGAGAGCAGCCCGGTGAGGATGCTGGTTGCAAAGCTGATGGCCAGCGCGGACACCAGCGGTGCGTCCCGTCCCAGCCGTCCGCCGCCGAGGAGTTCCAGCCGCCCGCTTTCCTCGTCCCCCCGTGTGTGCCGGATGGTGAGGATGACCATGAGCACGGCCAGGATGGCTGTCATGAAGGCGGTGTATTTGATGAGCGAAAGGGCACCGAGCGAGGCAGGATCGTAGATCCGCCCGAACAGCGCCACCATGGACGCCGTGGCGTTCAGCGCGGTGGCGGCTGCCACCCGGCTGGGCTCGTCCGGGTACAGCCCTGCCCCGGCCGCTGCGGTCGAGTAGGCAATGATGGCGAAGCCCAGGATCCACAGCGGCAGCATCCACCGGTCCCGCCGGAGCGCGAGCCGGACCATAACGCCGGTGCCGGACAGCGTTCCGGTCGTTGAGGCACGGGTCGTCGCGGTGTGGGCCTCGGCGGTGCGGGTCATCGCCGTGCCGATTCGAGCGATCCGGCGGGGCCGTAGTGGCGCAGGAACAGATCCTCCAGCGTGGGAGGGTGGCTGGTCAGGGCGTGCAGCCCCGCGGCCGTCAGGGCCTGCAGGAACGGGCCCAGTGCCGCGGGGTCCACCTGGGCGCTTACACGGTGGTCCGACACCAGGACGTCGTGGACGCCGGGCAGGAGATCCAAGCCGGCTGGCACGCGCGCGACGTCGGCCGTGACCGACGTCCGGGTCAGGTGCCGCAGCTGCTCGAGCGGCCCGGACTCCACCACCCGGCCGGCGCGGATGATGCTGACCCTGTCCGAAAGCGCTTCGGCCTCACTCAGGATGTGGCTGCTCAGCAGGATCGTGCGGCCCTGCGCCCGCAGCTCACGCACGCACCCGCGGAAGGCGTCTTCCATCAACGGGTCCAGCCCGCTGGTGGGCTCGTCCAGGAGGAAGAGCTCGGCGTCGGTGGCCAAGGCCGCCACCAGGGCAACTTTTTGCCGGTTGCCCTTGGAATACGTGCGCGACTTCTTGGTGGGGTCGAGGTCGAAGGTCTGCAGCAGCCGGTCCCGCCGGCCGCGGTCCTGTCCGCCCTGGAGGCGCCCCAGCAGGTCGATCACTTCTCCGCCGGTCAGGTTCGGCCACAAGGCAACGTCCCCGGGCACGTACGCCAGCCGGCGGTGCAGCGCGGCAACATCGTGCCAGGGATCCAGGCCCAGCACCCGAATCGAGCCCGAGTTGGCACGCAGCATGCCGAGCAGAAGCCGCAGCGTGGTGGACTTGCCGGACCCGTTGGGACCCAGGAAGCCGTGAACCTCGCCCGCCGCCACGTTGAAGTCGAGCCCGTCGAGGGCAGTCACCGTTCCAAAGCGCTTGACGACGCCGGTCATTTCCACCACGCTGCTCATAGTCAACAAGCTACGCCGCGCTGTGGCTCCTGACATGGGCGGAAAGTCCCGTTTACCGGGCTGTCCGCGGCTGTGGTTGCATGGATCCATGCCATTCACCTGGTCCGCCCGGGCCACACAGAGACTCTCAGCGGCTGCCATGAGCGCCCTGCTGCTGACCAGCGCCATGAAGCATTTCCGCGACCCCGCCTTCTTCCATCAGGTGGTTCCCGATTTCCTGTGCCGTGACGACTCAGGCACCCGTCTCAACGGCCCGTGTGCCGTCATGACCCGCGATGAATGGGTAGCGCTCAGCGGGCTGCTCGAGGCTGGTGCCGCCGTCGGACTCCTGGTCCCGGCCACCCGCAAAGCCGCCGCCGGCGGCATCGCCGCGATGTTCACGGTGTTCCTTGCCGGGCACGTCGACGCCCTGCGCCGGGCGTACGGTCCGGCCGGGAGCCCGGGGCAGCGGAAGGTGCACACCGCGCGGCTGCCGCTCCAGGTGCCGCTGATCCTCTGGGCCTGGAGCCTGCGGAAAACGGCCCTGGGGAAGCCTGCCCTGGGGATGCCTGCCGGCGGACCTGTTGCCGGCCTGCCGGCATGAAGCTGCTTCAATCCCCGGCCGTGCGTGTGGGGCTGTCCATCAGCGTCGCCACGGGGCTTTACGGGGTATCCTTCGGGGCGCTGGGCGTGACGTCCGGGCTGGACTTCTGGCAGACCATGGCGCTGAGCCTGCTGCTGTTCAGCGGCGGTTCGCAGTTCGCGTTCATCGGCGTGGTGGCGGGCGGCGGGTCGGGGGTGGCCGCCATGGGGGCGGCCACGCTCCTGGGCATGCGCAACGGTATCTACGGCATGCAGCTCAACGCGCTGCTGCAGCCGCGCGGGTGGCGGAAGTATGCCGCGGCCCACGTCACCATCGACGAGTCAACCGCCACCAGCACCGGGCAAACCGACCCGGGAGAGCAAAAGCGCGGATTCTGGACGGCCGGCATCGGCATCTTCGTGCTGTGGAATGTGTTCACTGCCGTCGGGGCACTGGCAGGCGGCGCCCTGGGGGATCCCAGGCAGTGGGGGCTCGACGGCGCCGCGGTAGCAGCCTTCCTCGGCCTGCTCTGGCCGCGGCTCAAGGGCCGCGAGCCGGTGGCGATCGCCGTGGTGTGCGCCCTGGCCACGGTACTGGCGGTGCCGTTCGTGCCCGCGGGAATTCCCATCCTGATAGCAGCTTTTGTGGCCGCTGCGATCGGCTGGTTCAGCCACGGACGGAGTGACGAAGGCCTGGAGCCTGACGTGGACCCCTACGCCGAACACCACCACGGACAGCGGGACGAAGGCGCTCACCTGCGTCGGCACCCCGATACAGGAGGTGCCGCGAAATGAATCTTTGGCTGTGGCTGTTGCTGGCTTGCCTCCTTGGCTACGCCTGGAAGCTTTTGGGCTATCTGGTCCCCGCCAGCCTCCTGCGCAACCCGCGGATGTCCCGGATTGCCGGCACCATGACCATCGGGCTGCTGGCATCGCTCACCGTCGTCAACGCGGTGGCATCGGGCCAGGCGCTGGCCTTTGACGCCCGGGCGGGCGCACTGGCTGCGGCCGGAATTGCGCTCTGGTTCCGGGCGCCGTTCCTGGTGGTGGTCCTGGCCGGGGCTGGCGCAGCGGCCGGGCTAAGGATGCTGGGCTGGAGCTAACGACGGCCTTTAGGCCCTAGCAGTGCCCAGCGTGCTGTGGAAGGATGCCACCATGAGCGAAGAACAAGCGCCCTTGGTTCCTGCTGCCGAAAGAGACCCCAAATCCAGGCCCTATGTGCCATCGCCGGGATCCGAATCCACCCGTGAAATGCGTGAGATGTCCCGCCGCCGCAGGGATGCCGAGGAGAAACTGCAGCAACATCTTCAGGAAGCAGACCACCTGCACGAGGAACACATGAAGGCCCACCAAAGGGAGACGCATCCGGCCCAGGAAGGCGAGGCGCCACCCAGCGGCGAGGCGGCAACAGACGGGGAAGCCCCTGATGAAGGCCAGGCCGGCAACCGAACGACGGAGTGACGCGGGCCAAGCCGTGCCAACCGAATCTGCACCAGTGAGACGCCGGAGATGACCGGCACCCGGTTGGGCCAGTATCTGGCGGAGCGGCTGCAGGACCTGGTTCTGGAAAGCACCGACGTGCAGGACTTCCTCACGGAGCTGTCTGTCTTCTCCGCCGGCTTCATTGGCAAGACCACCGGACTGCCCGTGCTGTGCGCCGTCACGCTGGTCCGCTCGAGGCGGTCCGAGGTCTCCGCCGGAAGCGGACCCGGCGCGCGGCTGCTTGGGGAAATCCAGCGGGCCACAGGCCTCAGCCCGTCGCTGGCGGCCCTTGAAGCCGGCGCGACGGTTTCCGTACCCGATGCCCGGGCCGACTCCCGCTGGCTGCGCTACAACCGAGCCGTGGTAAAGGCGGGTCAGCTCAGCGTCCTGGCCCTCCCGCTGCAGCTGGATCAGGACGCTGCCGCATCCGTAGCGTTCTTCGCCCCCGAGGCAGGGGCGTTCGACGACGAGGCAATCGTGATTTGTGAAGCCTTCGCCGCCCGCGCCGGCAAAGCCGTGCGGCTGGCCGTGCGCATCGGCGCCTCAAAGGACCTCAACGACGACCTCCTCGAGGCGCTGAGGTCGCGCACCAGCATCAACCTCGCCTCGGGAATTGTCATGGGCCAGAGCCGCTGCACGCAGGCTGAGGCATTCGCGATCCTGAGCAAGGTTTCCAATAACCGCAACGTCAAGCTCCGGGTCGTGGCGGAGGACCTGCTGCGAAACTTCAAGACCAAGCCGGGAGCCACCCACTTCAACGGCTGACGGAGGCCCCTGCGGCTATGCTTTTAACAGTTCCAGTCAACGCGCGAAGGGCGGCATAGCAGTGGAATGGGTGCGGCCATGGCGGTGAAACTACCCCTTGCGGACGAACTGGCGGCCATTTTTGCCCGCGCCTCCGAACTCCTGCTGACGGATGAGACGGTATCCAGGGCACTCGAGCTCATCACGGCCGCCGCGGAATTGGCCGTGCCCGGCGCCGCGGGCGCGGGCGTCACCCTGATCGACGCTGACGGCCGAAAACATACAGCGAGTGCGTCCAGCCGTATGGTCCAGGTTGCCGACGAACGCCAGTACGAGCTGGGCCAGGGCCCGTGCCTTCTTGCCTGGGCCAGCGGCGAACCCGTGCTGGTCAGTGACGCACTGCACGACCGGCGCTGGCCTGAGTGGGCCTGCGCCGCGGCCGAGCTGGGACTGCGGTCTTCCGTCAGTGCTCCTTTGCTCGCCGGAGAGTCCGCCCTGGGCTCCGTGAAGATCTACGGCCGCCCGGAGAACAGCTTCGACCACACCACGGTGCGCCTACTGGAGCTCTTCGCGGCGCAGGCAACCATCTTCCTGATCAACGTGCAGGCGCGTGAGAGCGCCCGGACGCTGAGTGAGGATCTCCGAGACGCACTGGCCCACCGCGAGATCATCGCCGTGGCCAAGGGAATACTCATGGCCCGGTACGGCCTGGACGAGGACACCGCCATGCAAGACCTCCTGATGGAGTCGCGGCGGGCCCGGAGGTCGCTGCGTGACGTGTCCGCCGAGCTGGTGTCCTCCACCCAGCCGCCCCGGTGAGCGGGGGTGCGCTTTGGCCCTGGGCAAGGACGAAGATGAGCAAAGGCTTCGCTTTGAGGAGATGCTCCGGAATGCCGACATCACCGTTGAAGAACTGTGGCTTAGGTATTTCAGCATTGGCGGCATTGCCGGCCAGTTTGAAATCGAGGCCTACATCCACGGTGCCATCGCGCTGCCGGCCCTGCAGCGGGACATATTGGCCCATGCCCTGAACGAGCGCCTGGACGAGATCCATGCCCCGGACGGCCGGGCGCCGTACAGCCGCGGGTCCGAGGACGCCGGCCGGCTGCACGACGACCGGACCCATGACGACACGGACCAGCCGGAGGGCGAATCAGGCCAGGACGACTGAATCGAAGGCCGTGCCCGGCAGCGGGGACTGCGGTGGAAGGGGCCGGCGCGGGCGCTCGGTGCGGATGGCATCCTCCACCAGCGCCACGGGTCGCCTCCACGCATCGGATCCCGGTTCCATGGTGTCCACGACGCCGATCAGCATGGCCAGCAGGCGGATGACGTCCGTCATGGAGATGTCGGTCCGCAGGGTTCCCTGGGCCTGGCCGCGGCCCAGCAGGACAGCCACCGACTCAAAGAGGCTGCCGGTGATACCGGTCAGCAGCCCGCGGCGTCCGGCCACGGCTCCGAGCAGGTTGGCATCCTCGCTGGCCGCCGCCATCAGCGCATCGATCACGCGGAACAGCCCGGCGGCGGCATCAGGGCCGGCCAGGGCGTCATCGATCACGGGGTCAACCATCAGGCGGAGCTGGCGGTTGAGTGCGGCAAGGACCAGCTGCTCCTTGTCCGCAAAGTTCCGGAACAAGGTTGCGGGTCCGACGCCGGCCGTTACGGCAATGGTCTGAAGCGGCACGTCGGGGCCGTACTCACGGAAGCACTTCCGGGCGGCGGTGATGATCTTGTCCACATTGCGCGCAGCATCCGCACGAAGGGGCTTGCGTTCCACTGCGAGGTTCATTTTTCAAGGTTAGCAACGCTGGCGCTGAGCGCCCGGGTTACTGATTGGTAGCGCCGAATGTACTCCTATATGACGTTCGCCGCTGTGGCAGACTGGGTCCATGTTGCTCGCATTCTCCGTTGCACCCTCCGGCCGGCCGGCCCGCCTGGCGGGCGATTCCACCACTGACTCCACTGCGTTGGAAGACGCGGCCTCCGCAGACGCTTCAGTGCACGACGCCGTCGCTGCCGCCGTCAAGATTGTCCGGGACTCAGGCCTGCCGAACCATACGGATTCCATGTTCACCACGATCGAAGGTGAGTGGGACGAGGTGTTCGCCGTGGTCAAAGAGGCCACCGAGGCCGTGGGGCGCTTCGGCAGCCGCGTGTCGCTGGTCATCAAGGCCGACATCCGCCCCGGCTATTCCGGTGAGCTCACCGCCAAAGTGGAACGGCTGGAAACGGCCATCGCCGACGCAGGCTGACTTGCCCATCTGATTTCCGCCGCCGCCTGCCCTTCCCGCGGGCAGCGGCAACTGCCAGACTGGCCCCATGGTTGAGCACAGGCCCGAGCCCCGGTGGGTGGCGGTTGAGGAGTATCTGACGGACGTCGTGGTCCGTCCCGGCAGCCCCCTCACGCGGGCCGTCACGGCCGCCGCCGACGCCGGCATGCCGCCCATCGAAGTGGCGCCGAACGCAGGCAAGCTGCTCAAGCTGCTGGTGCAGCTTTCCGGCGCCCGGCGCGTCCTGGAGATCGGTACGCTGGCCGGCTTCAGCACCATCTGGATGGCCCAGGGACTGCCCGACGACGGCGAACTCGTCACGTGCGAATACCTCCCCAAACACGCCCGTGTGGCGCGCGCGAACGTGGACGCCGCGGGGGTGGGGCACAAGGTGGACATCCGGGTGGGGGCCGCACTGGACACACTTCCGGGGCTGAAGGACGACGGCCGCGGACCCTTCGATTTTGTGTTCATCGACGCGGACAAGGAAAACAATCCGAAGTACCTGGACTGGGCCATCAGGCTGGGCCGGCCGGGCACCGCGATCGTGATGGACAACGTGGTGTGGGAGGGGGCGCTGCTTGATCCGTCCATGGACGATGTCAACGCGCCTGGAATCATCAGCGCCCTGGAAATGATCGGCGGGGACTCGCGCCTGGACGGGACGGTCATGCAGACCGTGGGCTCGAAGGGCTGGGACGGCTTTGCGCTGGCCGTGGTGCGCTGAGTGACGCCGGACGGGATTTCCGCTGTCACCGGACCGGCCGGGTCCCGCCTAAATGCTAAGTATGCTTAGAATAAGCTAACGCGGGATGGCCCGGTCCCGCACTGCCTGCACCGGAGGAAGAAATGAAGGCTTCACCGACTCTTGCCAGCAATCTCCAGATGGTCCTGACGGACCTGATCGAGCTCCACGTCCAAGGCAAGCAGGCACACTGGAACATTGTGGGAACCAACTTCCGCGACCTCCACCTGCAGCTCGACGAAATTGTCACCAGCGTGCGGCTGTTCGCGGATGAAACCGCCGAGCGCATGCGCGCCCTGCACGCGCTGCCCGACGGCAGGAGCGCCACGGTATCAGCCGACACCCGGCTGGAACAGTTCCCCGAGGGACTCACTGCCACCAAGGACGCCGTCAAACTGATCACCGCCCGGCTGGAGCGGACCGTGAAGACCATGCGGGACGTCCATGACGAGGTGGACGAGGAAGATCCCACCAGCGCCGACCTGCTTCACGCCGGGATTTCGCGGCTGGAGCAGCTGGCGTGGATGGTCAACGCCGAGACCATGTCGGCGAAGGCCCCGGTCACAGTGCCGGACGAAGACTGAATGAAGCCAGAAGCGCGGGCAGTGCGGATCAGTTCGACGCCGCAACGGCTTGGGGCGATGGCGCCGCTGCTTGAGGCCGTGAGCCATGCAGCGGGAGATGTGCCGGCGCTGCTGGCACTGGCGCGTGACGTCGGACGGACAGCGCCCCGCCCCGGCGAAGGCGGCACGGCGCGGCTGTGGGAACTGCTGGCGTCCGTGACTGCCGTGGACGTGGCCGCGGGCCGGGTGCTCGAACCGCACCTCGACGCCGTCGCCATCCTCGCCCAGGCCGGTTTCCAAGCCGGGGAAGAGGGCCCGGCCACGCGCGGGGCTGCAGTCGAACCTGCCGACGGAGCCTGGGGCGTGTTTGCTGCGGAGGGGCCGGGGCTGCGGCTCGACGCCACGGCGGACGGCACCGGGAAATACGTCCTTAACGGTTCCAAGCCCTGGTGCTCGCTCGCTGCCCGGCTCGACGGCGCTGTGCTGACCGCACACCTCGCCGACGGCGGCCGGGCCGCCTTCGCCGTCGACCTGCATGCGCCCGGGGTTTCCTGCGAGACCCCGCAGTGGACCAGCCGGGGCCTGCGCGAAATTCCCAGCGGCACCGTGCACTTCGACGGCGTCAGCGCCGTGCCGGTGGGCGGAGCAGGCTGGTACTTCCAGCGCCCGGGCTTCGCCTGGGGCGGCATGGGCGTGGCGGCGTGCTGGTTCGGCGGAGCCGTTGCCGTGGCCCGCGACTTCAGCGCCGCGCTGGCCGCCGCGGCGGACAAGGGGCGTGAACCCGACCAGATAGCCCTGGCCCACCTGGGTGAAACCGACCGCATCATCACCTCCCTGGCCGGCTACCTGGCCCGGACGGCCGAGCGGATCGACGCCGGTGAACTGTCCGGCTCCGGCGCGTGGAGCGAAGCGCTGCGCGTGCGCGGAACCGTTGCCGCCGCCGTCGAACGCGTCCAGACGGTGGTGGCACAGAACCTGGGCCCGGGCCCCCTGGCCTTCAACGAAGCGTACGGAAAGCGCATGGCCGACCTGTCGCTGTACATCCGGCAGCACCACGCCATGCGCGATGACGCCCAGCTTGGTGCCCTGACCTTGAAAGGGGACCGCTCATGGTGACCTTCTCGCACGCGGACACCGGCACCGCCGAGTCCGAATGGGAGGCCAGCGGCCTGTCCATCCTCCCCGAGCTTCCCCTGGACCCGGGCGAACTCGCCGCCATGACCTTCATTGTGCTGGCGGCTCATCCGGACGATGAAACCCTGGGCGCCGGAGGATTCCTGTCCCGGCTGCACGCCGCCGGCGCGGCTGTGGACGTGCTGCTTTGCACGGCCGGGGAGGCATCGCACCCGGACTCCCCGACCACGACGCCGGAACAGCTGGCCGCCGTCCGGCTCAGTGAGTTCCGGGCCGCTGTGTCCGGGCTGGCCCCCGGAGCGACCCGGCAGTTCCTGCACTTCCGGGACGGCCACCTTGACGCCGACCGGGACCGCATCGCGGCCGCCGTCCGGGAGACCATCGAAGCGTCCGGCCGCCCGGCGAACCAGGTGGTGATCGTGGCGCCGTACCGCTCCGACGGCCACACGGACCACGACGTCCTGGGCGCCGTGGCCGCAGACGTGGCGGCGCAGGGCGGGCACGGGCTGCTGGAATACCCGGTCTGGTACTGGTTGTGGGCATCACCGGGCAACCCTGCCTGGCAGTCCTGGGTCCGTGTGCCGCTCACTCCGGACGAGCAGCGGGCCAAAGCCGCGGCCCTCCTGGCCCACTCCTCGCAGACACAACCGCTGTCCGACCAGCCCGGCGACGAGGCACTCCTTGCCGGGAGCTTCCTGGACCATTTCTCCCGTGCCTGGGAAACATTCGCGTGGCACCGGCCCGCCGGCGGAACCAACAGCGCCGGCGACGCCGAGCAGATCTTCGACGCCGTGCACAGCGGCAACACCGACCCCTGGAGCTACACCACCAGCTGGTACGAACGGCGGAAGCGGGCGCTCACCCTGGCCATCCTGCCGCAGGCAAACTACGAATCCGGGCTGGAAGTCGGCTGTTCCATCGGCACGCTCAGCGTGGAACTGGCGGCCCGCTGCCGGGAGTTCGTGGCGGTTGACGCCAGCAGCACCGCCCTGGCCCGGGCTGCGGATCGCCTCTCCGGCCATCCCTCCGCCCGGACCCTGCACCTCACTGTTCCGCAGCACTGGCCGGAGGGGCGCTTCGACCTGGTGGTGGTGTCAGAGACGGGGTACTACCTGACCGCGGAGGAGCTGGCGGAACTGTTCGCGCAGGTAGAAAGCTCGCTGAACCCCGGCGGGACCCTGGTGCTCTGCCATTGGCGCCATCCGGTATCCGGCTGGGAACTGGACGGGGATACTGTCCACGCACTGGCCCGGCGGCAGCTCCGCTGGCCCACCGAAGGGCTGTACCGGGAGAAGGACTTCGTCCTGGAAGTCCTGGTTGCCCCGGACGGGCCCCACGCCGGAGCCGCCGCACCGGAACCGCTTCCTGCCAGCGGTCCGGACGCACCCCGAGATGGCCAGTGACCTGAGATGGGCAGCGACCTGAGATGACCAGCGAGATGACGGAACGGGCAGGGGACCATCCTGCGGCGGAGGTCCGGTCCGGGCAGGGCATCGAGCTGGTGGTGGTGGTGATGCCGGCCCACAACGAGGACCAGCACCTTGACCGGGCGCTGGCGGCGCTCCGTGCCGCCGCCGACACGCTGCAACGTGAACGCCCCGAAGTTGAGGCGGCCATCACTGTGGTGCTCGACAGCTGCACTGACCGGTCCGCGGACATCGCTTCCGGCTACGTTGCCGCCGATCCGCGGTTCGCGGCCGTGCAGGTCAGGCTGGGAAGCACCGGGGCAAGCCGCGCCGCCGGAGTCCTGGCCGCCGGAATCACCCCGGGGCTGCGGACCGGACGCATCTGGCTGGCCAACACCGACGCCGACTCCGCCGTTCCGCGGAATTGGCTGGTGCGCCAGGTTGAACTGGCCGACGCCGGTGCCGACGCCGTCCTGGGATCCGTAGAGCCGGACCCCGCCGGCACGGAGCCCGCGATCCTGCGCCGGTGGCTGGAGCGGCACCCGTTCAGGGAGGACCATCCGCATATCTACGGCGCCAACTTCGGTGTCCGCGCCTCGGCCTACTTCGCGGCCGGCGGCTTTCCCCGCAGACGCGTCCACGAGGACCGGATCCTGGTGGAAAACCTGCGCAAACAGGCCTACACGGTGCAGGCCACGGACACCATCCGGGTGCTGACGTCGGGCCGCACGCATGCCCGCGCACCCCAGGGGTTCGGCGCCTACCTCCGGGCGCTGGCACTGGAGCTGCCGGTGCGGGACGTGCCCTCGCTGGAGCTGCCCCGCGACAGTGGTGACCTTTGACCCTAGGAGCCTGACCTCCAAGACCGCATCCTCGATCCATGGGGTTCCCCGTGAATGCCGTGGTTCCACGTGTCCGGTGCTGCCCGTGAATGGCAGGCTGCGGCTGTGATTGCCGGTGCCGGTGCCGGTGCGTTGCCGCGGCCCGCCGGACTCAGCTCCGAGGAGGCCGCCCTCCGGCTGCGGAAGGCGGGACCCAACCGGCTGCCGCAGGCCCGCGCCGTCCCGGGCTGGCGCAGGCTGCTGGCCGAGATGACCCACTTCTTTGCCATCATGCTCTGGTGCGCAGCAGTGCTGGCCTACATCGCAGGAATGCCGCAGCTGGCCGTGGCTATCGTGGTGGTGGTGGTGGTGAACGGGGTGTTCGCCTACATCCAGCAGGAGCGGGCACAGCATGCCGCCTCCAAGCTCCGCGAGCTGCTGCCGGCCATGGTGTCGGTCCGCCGCGACAACCGCATCGTCAAGGTCCACACCACCGAACTGGTGCCGGACGACGCCGTGGTGCTGGTGGCGGGTGACCGGGTCCCGGCGGATCTTCGGCTGGCGCTGGCCGCAGGGTGCTCCGTGGACGAGTCAATGCTCACCGGCGAAAGCGAACCCCTGGCCAAGGGCCCGGGGGACACCGTGTTCGGCGGGACCTTCCTGGTCAACGGTGAAGCGGAGGGCATCGTCATGGTCACCGGCGGTGACACCCGGCTCGCGGAAATCGCCGCCCTCACAGGCCAGGTCAAGGCGCCGCCCACCCCGCTGGCCCGGGAACTGCAGCGCATTGTCCGGATCACCGCCACGATGGCCCTGGGCATCGGTGTGCTGTTTTTTGTGCTCTCACTGCTGGTCGGCATTTCCTGGCGGGACGCGTTCCTGTTCGCGATCGGGGTGGCCGTGGCGCTCGTGCCCGAAGGCCTGCTGCCCACGGTCACGCTGTCCCTGGCAGTCGGGGCACAGCGGATGGCGCAGCGCAACGCCCTGGTCCGGAACCTGGAAGCGGTGGAAACCCTCGGCTCCACCACTTTCATTTGCACGGACAAGACCGGCACGCTGACCCAGAACCGGATGAACGCCGTCGAGGTCTGGACCCCGGAAGGGGTGCTCAGCGTCATCGGCGCGGGGTACGGACCCGAGGCCGAGGTCACCGGGGGCGGAGCCGGGGAGGCCCGGCACCTCAGCACTGCTGCATTGGCCGCTTCCGTAGGCCGCGCGGTGCTCCACGAGGGCAAATGGATCGCCGAGGGCGACCCGATGGAGGCCGCCATTGATGCGCTCGCCACCCGGCTGGCAGCTCCCGGGCAGAAACCCGACGAGCTCGAGGTGTCGCACCGCTTTGCCTTCGATCCGCGCCGGCTGCGGGAGTCCGCCATCGTGGGCACCACTCTTTATGTCAAGGGCGCCCCGGAGTCCGTGATTCCGCTGTGCGGCCCGGAAGGCGCGGACCGGGCCCGGCAGATGGTCGACCGGATGGCCTCCCACGGCCTGCGGGTCCTGGCCGTGGCGGAGCGGCCCCTGCCCGGCCTGCCCGGTGCCAGCTTCAAGCTGGAGGCGGTTGAGCAGGATCTGACGCTGCTGGGCCTGATCGGCCTGCATGACCCGCCCCGGGCCGAGGTCCGGCTGGCACTCGAGGCCGCCCGCGATGCGGGAATCAAGGTAGCCATGGTCACCGGCGACCACGCCTTCACCGCCGCCGCCATCGCGCGGGAAACCGGGCTGATCGGATCACCCGAGCTGGTGTTGGAGGGACACACCCTGCCGGAGGACGACGCCGTCCTGACCGCCCTGCTGGACCGCGACGGCGTGGTGGTCAGCCGGGTCACGCCCGAACAGAAACTCCGGGTGGCCCGCCTGCTCCAGCTCAGGGGCCACGTGGTGGCCATGACCGGCGACGGCGTCAACGACGGCCCGGCCCTCCAGCAGGCAGACATCGGCGTGGCCATGGGGCTGAGCGGCACGGACGTCGCCCGCGAGGCGGCGGACCTCGTGCTCCTGGATGACGACTTCGCCACCATCATCGCCGCAGTGGAGCAGGGCCGTGCCACGTACGCGAACATCCGGCGGTTCCTGACGTACCACCTGACGGACAACGTCGCCGAGCTCACCCCGTTCGTTATCTGGGCGCTCTCCGGCGGCCGCTTCCCGCTGGCGCTGAGCGTGCTGCAAATCCTGGCCCTGGACATCGGCACCGACCTGCTCCCGGCGCTGGCCCTGGGCAGCGAGGCCCCCAGCAAGGGCGCGCTCAAACGGCCGCCGGAGCGGAGGCACCTGATGGACCGGGCCCTGATGTTCCGGGTGTTTGGTCTCCTGGGGCCGGTGGAAGCCCTCTTCGAGATGACCGCGTACACCGCCGTGCTCCTGGGTGCGGGGTGGCGCCCCGGCGCGGAACTGCCGGCGTCGGATGTGCTGATGGCCGCCTCGGGTGCCGCGTTCACCACCGTGGTCCTGGCACAGCTCGCCAACGCCTTCGCCTGCCGCAGCGCCTCCGCCCCGCCGTGGCGGCTGGGCTGGTTCAGCAACCGGCTGCTGCTCTGGGCAGTGCTGGCGGAGCTGGGACTGCTGGCGGTGTTCCTGTTCATCGGTCCCGTCGCCACACTGCTGGGCCACGCGCCGCCGTCGCCCGGGGGCCTGGCCGTGGCGCTCGCCGCCATGCCCGCCCTCATCGTTGCGGACTGGATCTACAAGATGATCCGGCGCCGCGGACCTGGCCCTGCCGCTCCGGACCGGCCTCTGGTCCCGCCAGCCGGGCGGCCGGCCGTCCCGCCGGCCGTGCAGCGGCAGGTGAGGTCCAAAGCCTCTGACCCGCGGGAGACGGGCAAACGAGGATCAATCCATGGAGCAAGCGGCGGGAGCAGTCATGACTGAAAGCCACGTGGTGTGGTTCGACGAGATCGGCATGGAGCATGTGCCCCAGGTGGGCGGCAAGAACGCCTCGCTGGGGGAGATGACGCGCTCGCTGAAGTCCCGCGGAGTGCGGGTGCCGGACGGCTTCGCCACCACGGCGGCCGCCTATCGCACCTTCATCGAAGCCAACGGCATTGACGCCGCCATGCGCGCCCGGATCGCGGAGTACCGGGCGGGCGAGACGACGCTGCGGTCCACGGGCGAGGCCATCCGGGAGCTGTTCCTGGACAGCGAATTCCCGGAGGACATCGCCGAGTCCATCCGCAGCCATTACCGAACCCTCGCCGAACGGGCGGGACTGGACCGGCTCTCCGTTGCAGTCCGCAGCAGCGCCACGGCGGAGGACCTGCCGGACGCAAGCTTCGCCGGACAGCAGGAGACGTTCCTGAACATTTCCGGGGAACGCGAACTCCTGGACGCCTGCCGGCGCTGCTACGCATCGCTCTTCACGGACCGCGCCATCAGCTACCGGGAGGTCAAGGGTTTCGACCACCTGGACGTGGCCCTTTCCATCGGGGTGCAGCGGATGGTGAGGTCCGACGTCGGCGCCTCCGGTGTGATGTTTTCCATCGACACCGATTCGGGCTTCCCCCGTGCGGCCGTGATCAGCGCCGCCTGGGGCCTCGGCGAAACCGTGGTCCAGGGCAGTATCAACCCGGACAAATACGTGGTGTTCAAGCCGCTCCTGGCGGACCCCCGCCTGGCTCCGATCATCGAGAAGACCCTCGGTTCCAAAGCCCGCAAGATGGTCTACAGCCGGGGCGGCCACGCGCGGACCCGGACGGTTGAAACGTCGGCGGAGGAGCGGAGTTCGTTCGTGCTGGGCGACCCCGAAATCCTGGACCTGGCGCGCTGGGCGGTGACGGTGGAGGAGCACTACGGCCGGCCCATGGACATGGAGTGGGCCCGCGACGGCGCCACCGGGGAACTGTTCATGGTGCAGGCGCGGCCCGAAACCGTGCAGGCGCGCAAGAGCGGGACGCGCTTCACCATCCATCACCTCCGCGGCACGGGCAAAGTCCTGGCCTCCGGCGCAGCGATCGGCGATTCGATCGCGCAGGGCACGGCGTGCGTCATCCGTAGCACCCGGGACATCGACTCCTTCCGCGACGGAGCCATCCTGGTCACGGAGATGACGGACCCGGACTGGGTGCCGGTGATGAAACGGGCCTCGGGGATCGTCACGGACCACGGCGGCACCACCAGCCACGCAGCGATCGTGAGCCGCGAACTGGGCGTTCCCGCCGTCGTCGGAACCGGAAACGGAACCAGCGTCCTGGGCGAGGGCCAGGCAGTGACGCTCAGCTGCGCGGAAGGGGACCAGGGCCGGGTGTACGAAGGCACAGTCCCGTTCGATACCGAGGACGTGGACCTTGGCGCCCTTCCCGCCACCCGCACCGCCGTGATGGTGAACATCGCCAGCCCGGGGGCCTCGTTCCAGTGGTGGCGGCTGCCGGCGGCAGGGGTGGGCCTGGCCCGGATGGAGTTCATCATCAGCAACCTGATCCGGGTCCATCCGATGGCGCTGGTCCATCCGGAGCGCGTCACTGACGCTGACGAAGCCCGGCAGATCAAGGAGCTGACCAGCGGCTACGCGGACCCGCGGGAGTACTTCGTGGAGGCGCTGGCGCTGGGCATCGCCAAAATCGCGGCGCCGTACCACCCGCATCCGGTGATCGTCAGGCTCAGCGACTTCAAGACCAACGAATACGCACACCTGATCGGCGGCAGCTCCTTCGAACAGCCCGAAGAGAACCCCATGCTGGGCTTCCGCGGTGCATCCCGGTACTACGACGAACGCTACCGGGAAGGTTTCGCGCTGGAGTGCGCCGCCCTCAAACGGGTGCGGGAAACCATCGGCTTCGGCAACGTCATAGTGATGATCCCGTTCTGCCGCACACCCGGCGAAGCGGACCGCGTGCTGGCCGTCATGGCGGCGAACGGCCTGGTCCGCGGCGAAAACGGCCTGCAGGTGTACATGATGTGCGAGATCCCCTCCAACGTGGTCCTGGCCGAGAAGTTCGCCCCCAAGTTCGACGGCTTCTCCATAGGTTCCAACGACCTCACGCAACTGGTCCTGGGCGTGGACCGGGACTCCGAGCAGCTGGCAGCCCTTTTCGACGAACGCGACGAGGCCGTCACTGCCATGATCAGCGAAGCCATCCGCAAGGCGCACGCAGCCGGAATCAAGATTGGAATCTGCGGCCAGGGGCCCAGCAACCATCCGGACTTCGCGGCCTTCCTGGTAGGCGAAGGCATCGACTCCATCTCACTCAACCCGGACAGCTACCTCAAGACCGTGCGGGTGATCGCGGACGTGGAGGCGTCGGCCTGACCTGTGGGCGGTGTCGGGTGCCGGCCCGGGCTCAGCGCGCGCAGCGCATTGAGGATGGTGGCCAGGTCCACCAGTTCCTGCGACAGGGCGCCGGCGATGGCCGGCACGAAGCCCGCAGCCGCGGCCACCATGAGCCCCACGCTCAGCACGATGCCGATCCAGATGCTTTGCATCGCCACCCTGACAGTGCGCTGCCCGATCCGCACCGCGTGCGCCGCCTTGGACAGGTCGTCAAGGATGATCACGACGTCGGCAGACTCGCCGGCCGCGGTGGAACCGCGTGCACCCATGGCGATTCCGACGTCGGCCACCGCCAGGACGGGGGCGTCGTTGACGCCGTCGCCCACCATCATCACGGGACGCAGCGGAAGGGACTTCACCGCTTCCACTTTGTCCGGCGGCAGGCACTCGGCACGGACGTCCGTGAGGCCCACCTCGGCGGCGATATGTTGGGCCGTGGCCAGGGCGTCGCCGGTCAGCATCACCGTTTCGGTGACCCCCAGCGCGGTCAGCTCAGCCAGCGTCCGGCGGGCCTCGGCGCGCAGCGGGTCGCTCATGACCAGGGCCCCGACGTACACCCCGCCGACGCCGACGTAGATTGCCAGCTGGCCGCTGACCAGTTCCGTTTCCACGACGCCGGGCGCGTACTCTGCCACGAAGGCGGGCTTGCCCACCACGACTTCGCGGCCGTCGAACACGGCGCGCACCCCGTGCGTGGCATGTTCCAGCGCCTCGCTGGCCGTCTCGAACCGGAGGTCGCGTGAGGTGGCGGCCTCCATCACGGACGCGGCCAGGACGTGGGAGGAGTACTGTTCAGCGGAGCCCGCCAGCCGGAGCAGTTCGTCCTGGCCCATGGAGTCGGCCGTCACGATGGCCACCAGGGAGGGCCGGCCGTAGGTGAGGGTTCCGGTCTTGTCGAAGGCGGCGGTGCGGACCTTGCCGAGCTGCTCCAGGACTCCGGCGTACTTGACGATGATGCCGGCCTTGGCCGCCTGGCTCATGCCGCCCAGGAAAGCCACCGGCGCCGCGATGAGCAGCGGGCAGGGAGTTGCCACCACCAGCACTTCGGCGAAGCGGGTGGGGCTGCCGCTGACGATCCAGGCGATGGCGCCCAGTGCATAGGCGAACGCGGTGAACGGAATGGCGTAACGGTCGGCCAGGCGCACCATGGGGGCGCGGCTCTCCGACGCCTCCTTCACGAGTTCAACGATCCGGCTGTACTGCGAGTCCGCCATGACGGCGGTGACGCGCATCCGGACCGCGGCCTCGCCGTTGACGGAACCGCTCATGATGCCCTCGCCCGCGGTGCGTTCCACCGGCAGGCTTTCACCGGTGAGTGAGGATTCGTCGAACGTGCCGGCGTCGGAAAGCAGCACACCGTCCAGCGGGACGACCTCGCCGGGCTTGACCAGAAGGATGTCTCCCACCCGGACGTCGGTGGCCGCCACGTCCTCGTGGGCACCGTTTTCGACGACGCCGTTGCTGGCAGCGCCGTTCGCGCCGCCGTTGGGGGGCGCGCCGTTGCCGCCGCCGTTCCGCTCCCGGTGCGCTGTCTGCGGGACGCGCGCCAGCAGCGCGCTGAGTTCGCTCTTCGCCCTGCCGGCCGCGTAATCCTCAAGGGCCGTACCGCCGGCCATCATCAGCACGATGATCATGGAGGCAATGAATTCGCCCACCAGCACGGTGCTGACAATCGCCGTCACGGCCAGGATATCGATGCCCCAGTGCCCTTGGCGCAGCCGCCGCAGCATCCCGAGGGACAGATACGCGGCCACCGCGAGGGCATAGCCGCTGGCGGCAAACCGGGCGATCACCGGCTGGCCGGACGTCACCAGGACGGCGACAGCAAGCAACGCCATCACCGTGCCCGCAACGAGCGGATACCGGAGAACAAGTTTCACAGGTGGATCCCGCCTTTGTCTGGATAACTGGCACGCCACGGCACACCTGGCATGGGCACACTTGGCCTGCGCACACCCAGGGGTAACACTCCATTGAACCCGGGCTGCGAGGGTAGGGGAATAGGTCCTTGAAACGTCACGGTGTGATGCTTCCCAGGGTGGCGTGCGGTGCGCACGTTCGGCGGCTACGCCCGGGGCCGACGGTCAGCCGGTTTCGTTCCGAGCGCCACGACGACGGGTGTGGACGTGCTGTCCGGCGCGCAACCGGCGCAGCAGGATTCGCCACGCCAGGCATTGATGCCCTCCCGGACCGCGATGCCGGCGATGACCAAGGCGGCGCCGGCGTCCGCCCACCACCAGCCGAGGGCGCTGTTCAGGACCAAGCCCACCAGCAGCACGGCGGAAAGGTAGGTGCAGAGCAGCGTCTGTTTGGAATCGGCCACGGCTGTCCGGGAACCGAGTTCCCGGCCTGCGCGTCGCTGGGCCCAGGACAGCACGGGCATGATCGCCAGGCTCAGCGCCGCGATCACGATGCCCGGCGTTGAGTGCCTCGGCTCGTCCCCGCCGGTTAATGCACGGACGGCGTCTGTGGTGACGAACGCGGCGAGGGCGAAGAAGGAGACGGCGATGATCCGCAGGGTCAGGTGCTCGCGCCGTTCCGGGTCTTTGGCGGAAAACTGCCAGGACAATGCCAACGCGGAACTCACCTCGATGACTGAGTCCAGGCCGAAGCCGATCAGGGCTGAGGAGTCAGCGGCCCCGCCGGCCCAGAGCGCCACGACAGCTTCGATGAGGTTGTAGGTGATGGTCGCGGCTGCGAACAGCCGGATCCTCCGGCTCAGGACGGCGCGACGTTCCGGGCTTGGTGCGGTCAGCAGGTCCGTCATGCGAAGCACTCCCCGTCCGGGGCGCAGCAGGACGGATCAACCGCGAGGACCACGCCAATCAGGTCTTTGATCGCGTGGCCCAGCCGGGTGTCCGCGAGTTCATACCGGTTGCGTCGACCGTCAGGAATGGCAATCACCAGGCCGCAGCCGCGAAGGCATGTCAGATGGTTTGACATGCTCTGCCTGGAGACCCCGAGGGTGTCCGCCAGATCAGAGGGGTAGGCCGGGGCGCCGGAGAGGGCCAGCAGGATCCTGGCGCGGGTCGGGTCCGAGACCGCGTAGCCGAAGCGGGCGAGTACGGGTGCCTGAGCGAGCGTTTCCACAGCTTCAAAGTACATCCTTTGATGTATTCACGCCACCGCGGGCCCTTCAGCCCTAGGCGCGGCAGCGCTCCGGCTGTCATGGTTGACCATGGCTGGCGAACCACCCCTCGAACCTCCGCTCGAACCGCGCCGCCGCCGGCTGGCGGCGGTGGTCCTGCTGGCTGTTGCTGTCGTCGCCGCGGTTGTCCTGGCCCTGATCCTGGCCGGAGCGCCGCGGGGACCGGCCCCGCAAACCGGTCCTGCGCCGGAAAGCGGGGCGTCCTCCACCTTTTCCGTTTCGCCGTCTTCAAGGCCGTCCACCCCGGCCCCGGGGGTCCCGGCGTCGTCGGAGCCCCCGCCGTCCCCCTCGCCCGGAAGTCCGGGTGAAGCGACCGATCCGGGCCCTGTCGCGCCTGGCCCCACACCGCCGCCGGAGACGCTGCCCGCACCGCAGTCCCCTCCGCCGGTTGCCCCGTTTCCTGCCGGCCTGGCCGGGCAGGACGTGGAGCTGGTTCCCGGTGCCGGGCCGTCCGTTGCCTTGACGTTCGACGCGGGCGCCAACTCGGCCGGCCTGCCGTCAATCCTGCAGACCCTGGCGGGTTCCGGAGTCCGCGGGACGTTCTTCCTGACCGGGGCGTGGGCCGCGGCCAATACTGCCGGGGTGGCTGCCATCGTGGCCGGCGGCCACCGGGTGGGCAACCACTCCCAGACCCACCCGGACTTCACCGGGCTGCCGGACGCGGGGATCGGGGACCAGGTCCGCGCGGCGGAGCAGTCAATAGTGGCAGCCGGCGCGGACCCCCGTCCCTTGTTCAGGTTTCCGTTCGGTGCCCGTGACACGCGCACCATCGCAGCTGTGAACAACCTGGGCTACGTGCCGGTGCGCTGGTCCGTGGACACCCTCGGCTGGAAGGGGACCAGCGGCGGCATCACGGCACGGCTGGTGGCGGACCGCGCGCTGTCCGCCCTGCAGCCGGGCGAAATCGTCCTGATGCACATCGGATCCAACCCGGACGACGGCTCCACCCTGGACGCCGATGCCCTGCCGCAGATGATTGAGAGGATGCGCCAGGCCGGCTACGGCTTCGTCACGCTGGACAGCCTGCTTGCAGGATAGGCAGCCGCCCTGAACATGGGCCCAATGCCACTGGGCAGGCAGGGCCGATGCTGGTAGGACTGAGCCATGACTGAGTCGCCAACCGCCGCAGCCGCGCTGGCCCCGGTTGACGCCGTGGTTTTTGACCTTGACGGTGTGGTCACGGACACCGCGGACCTCCACTCGGCGGCGTGGAAGGAATTGTTCGACGACGTCCTCCAGGACCCCCGGATTCCGCCAACCGCCCGGCGCGATCCCTTCACGGACGCCGACTACCTGCGTTATGTGGACGGCCGCACCCGGGAGGACGGAGCGGCGGGGTTCCTGCACTCGCGCGGGGTGGATCTGCCGGCTGGCGGCCCGGGGGATGGCCCGGCGGAGTGGACGGCGGTGGGGCTGGGGGCGCGCAAGAACGGGATTTTCGAAAGGCTGCTGAGGCTCCGGGCCGTCCCCGTTTTCCCCGGAACGCTGGCGCTGCTCGAACGCCTCAAGGCCGGGAAGGTCCCGGTGGCGCTCGCTACTGCCAGCCGGAATGCCCGCGCGGTGCTGGCATCCGCCGGCCTTGAAGACGGTTTCGACGTCGTTGTCGACGGGAATACTGCGGCGCAGCTGGGACTGGCCGGCAAGCCGGACCCGGCGCTGTTCCTCCACGCCATCAGCGAACTGGGCGTGGCGCCGGAACGGGCCGTGGTCATCGAGGATGCCGTGGCCGGCGTGGCGGCGGGCCGCCGCGGCGGTTTCGGGCTGGTGGTGGGGATCGACCGGGCAGGACACCGTGCTGAGCTGGAAGCCGCGGGCGCCGACGTCGTGCTTGACGACGTCAGTGAACTGGACCTCGGCCTGGTCATCGCGGACCCATGGCAGCTGGTCTATGAGGGATTCGACCCCGCCCACGAAGGCCACCGGGAGGCCCTGACCACCCTTGGCAACGGCTACATGGCAACGCGGGGGGCGGCCCCCGAACACCGCAAGGACGATGTGCACTACCCGGGAACCTACCTGGCCGGCGTCTACAACCGGCTCACCAGCGTGATCCAGGGGCAGGAGACCGAGGACGAGCACATGGTGAACATGCCGGACTGGCTGCCGCTGGACCTGTGCGTGGAGGGCGGAAAGTGGTGGTCCGAGGGTGGACTGCGGCTCCGCAGCGAGCGGCGCACCCTGGACCTGAAGCGCGCGCTGCTGACGCGGGAAGCTGTTCTGGAGGACGACGCCGGGCGGCAGCTTAACGTGGTCCAGCGCCGGCTGGTCTCCATGGCGGAACCGCATCTCGCAGCGCTCGAGATGACGGTGACAGCCGTCGGCTGGGGCGGCCGGGTGGGCATCCGAAGCGGCTGCGACACAGACATCACCAACTCGAACGTGGCGGTGGAAGCGCTCCTGTCCAACCGGCACCTGGCAGATGTGACGGTCTCCGGGGCCGATGACGGGCCAGGGTCCGCCACCCAGGTTGTCCTGGTGCGCACCACCCAGAGCAGGATCGGCGTAGCGGTGGCTATCCGAACGGACGTTCCCGCCAGCCTGCATCCGGCCAGGCCCGAGGAGCTGGGCGGACTGTTCGTGCACCGCTTTGACGTGGAGCTGCGGGACGGCGAGCGGGCAACTCTCACCAAGACCGTGGCCGTGGCGACCTCCCGCGACCACGCCATTTCTTCGCCCCGGACAGCGGCCGTTGATGTCCTCAACCGCTCCGAGGGAGGCTTCGAAGTGCTGCTGGCCGGCCACGAGGCGGCATGGCGGGGACTGCTCACGCCCTTCATCATCGAGGTGGACGACTCCACCGAGTCGCAGCTGATCCTGAACCTGCATGTCTTCCACCTGCTCCAGACCATTTCGGCGCACACGGCGGAGCTGGACGCCGGAGTTCCGGCCCGGGGCCTGCACGGTGAGGGCTACCGGGGCCACATCTTCTGGGACGAACTGTTTGTCCTGCCGCTCCTGACATCCCGGCTTCCGGCCGTGACGCGGGCACTCCTTGACTACCGGTGGCGGCGGCTGGGCACGGCGCGGGATGCTGCCAGGGCGGCCGGGTTCGCGGGCGCCCTGATTCCGTGGCAGAGCGGAAGCGACGGCAGGGAGGAGACGCCCAGGCTCCTGTTCAACTCCCGTTCCGGCCGTTGGGTGCCGGACTACTCCCACCTGCAGCGCCACTCGGGCCTGACGGTCGCCTTCAACGCCTGGCAGTATTTCGAAGCGACCCAGGACCGCGCCTGGCTGACCCACCACGGCGCGGAGATCATCGTGGAGGTTGCCCGCTTGTTCGCTTCGATGGCGGAGTACGATCCCGCCGAGGACAGGTTCCATATCCGGGCTGTGGTGGGTCCGGACGAGTACCACACGGGCTACCCGGACAACCCCGGCGGCGGCCTGGACGACAACGCCTACACCAACGTCATGGCGGCCTGGGTATGCGACCAGGCCGTGTGGATCATGAGTTCCGTACGGGGTTTCGACATGGACGACTTCCGGCAACGGCTAAGGGTCACGGACGAGGAAATTGACGGCTGGGCGCGGCTCGGCCGAAGGGTGTTCGTTCCCTTCCTTGCCGACGGCATCATCAGCCAGTTCGCCGGGTACGAGAATCTCAAGGAGCTGGACTGGGAGCACTACCGCCGCACGTACCGGAACGTCCAGCGGCTGGACCTCATCCTCGAAGCCGAGGGCAGCAGCACCAACCACTACCGGCTGGCCAAGCAGGCGGACGCCCTGATGCTGCTCTACGTCCTCGGCGAAGACCAGCTCACCACCTTCCTGGGCCGTCTCGGGTACACCGTGACGGCGGAGCAGATCGCCAGGACCGTGGACTTCTACCTTGCCCGGACGGCGCACGGGTCCACGTTGAGCAGGGTGGCGCACGCCTCCGTACTGGCTCAGCTTGATCCGGAACGGGCGTGGGACACGTTCCGCGAAGCCCTCGACGCGGACCTGGACGACACCCAGGGCGGCACCACCCGGGCGGGCATCCACCTGGGTGCCATGGCCGGTTCCATCGACGTCATCCAGCGCAGCTTCGCCGGCCTGCGCATTACGAGGGACGCGCTTGATTTCTCTCCCCGCCTGCCCACGGAGCTCGGCAGGGTCACATTCAATGTGCGCTACCGGGACCAGCTGCTGGCGGTGCACCTGGAGAAGGGCCGCCTGCTGGTTTCCGCGGACCCGGGGGACGCTTCCCCCGTGCTGGTCCGGGTGGGAACCCAGCACGTCCTGCTGCACGCCGGGCGGCATCACGAATTCCGGCTCGGCGCCTGATCCCGGGCACGTAATCCTGGGACCGGGCACCTGTAGCGCCTAATCCATGTGCAGTACGGCGGCTCCGGTAATGCGGTCCGCCGCGAGGTCCTGCAGCGCACGGCCGGCATCCTCCATCCGGTAGGGGACGGTGGTGGGGCGAAGCGGTATTTCCGCGGCGACGCGAAGGAATTCCTCGCCGTCGGCCCTGGTATTTGCCGTGACGCTGCGCAGCTGCCGTTCCTGGAACAGTTCCGATCCGTAATGCAGCGGCGGGATATCGCTCAGGTGGATTCCCGCCACCGCCAGCGTGCCTCCGCGGTCCAGGGCGCGCAGCGCCTGCGGCACCAGCCAGCCCACCGGTGCGAAAAGGATGGCCGAATCGAGCGGCACGGGAGGTTCGTCGTCGGCGTCACCGGCGAAAGCCGCTCCGAGCTCCAAGGCAAGGCGCCGGGCTTCCTCCGAGCGGGTCATCACGTACACGCTGGCTCCGCGGTGTATGGCCACCTGCGCGGCCAGATGGGCGGAGCCGCCGAAACCGTAGATGCCGAGGCGGCCGCCCTCCGGAACCTGGGCGCGGGCCAGGGCCCGGTAGCCGATGATGCCCGCGCACAGCAGGGGTGCGGCCTGCTCGTCCGGGAAGACCTCCGGAATCCTGTAGGCGTAGTCCTCATTGACCGTCACGCGGTCCGCGTAGCCGCCGTCGCGGTCCCAGCCCGTGAAGGTGGGGGACAGGCACAGGTTCTCCTGGGAGCGGAGGCAGAAACGGCAGTGTCCGCAGGTGCCGCCCAGCCAGGCCACACCCACGCGTTCCCCGATCCGGAACCTGGTGGCGCGTTCGCCAAGCTCCACGACTTCGCCCACCACTTCATGGCCGGGAATGACGCCGGTCCTGCGCGGCGCGAGATCGCCTTCGGCAAGGTGGAGGTCGGTGCGGCACACTCCGCACACCCGAACAGACAGCAGGACCTCGCCCGGCCCGGGGCTTGGATCGGGGCGGTCGCCGAACACCAGGGGATGCCCCGCCACGGGACCCGGTTTGCCAACCCACCAAGCACGCACGGCACACTTCCTGTCCGGTTATTCCGCCACGGCTGTCACCGCGTGATCAGCACGTTGCACAGTGCGCGCTCCAACGCCGAGGAGACAGTACTCCCCGGATGTCCCTCGCGGTGATGCGCACCCAGCACCAGGACGTCGGCCTGGGCCGCGGCGGCCAGCAGTTCCTTTGCTACGGGGTGGCTCTCCAGCAGGATGCCCTCCACGGGGACGTCCGGGGCGAGGCTCCTGGCCAGTTCCACGGCCTGGTCCAGTAGTTCCTTGCCGTGGAGCGGTGCATGCCGCCCGTGTTGTGCCTGGTGCTGGTCCCCGGCCACATGGATCAGCTGCAGCGGGACGTTCAAGTCGGCCGCCATGCGCGCCGCCTCCGAGACCACCTTCGTGTGCCGGGGTTTTTCGTCTATTCCGGCCGCTATCGGCTGTCCGGGACGGCCCGCGTAGCGGACCACCATGAGGGGACAGGGGGAGTGGACGGCCAAGTCGAGGCAGGCGGAACCCACCAGCTGGCCCAGGAAGCGGCCCATGCCGCGGTGGCCCACGGCGAGCACGCCCGCGCGTTCCGCCGCAGCACGGAGGACCTGGGCAGGAAGCCCGGGCTCAATGACGCCGGAAATGTCCAGCGTGGCGTTCAGCCCGGCCGCAACCGAGCGGGCCAGGTCCAGGCCTTCCTGGAGGGTGGCCTCGGCAGCATGCCTCAGCCCGCTGCCTTCAACGCCTTTGACCGGACCCAGATTCTTGGTGAAGACGGGCCAGACCCACGCGTGGACCACCTTCAATGTCCGGTTCGTGGCGGCGGCGTGCCCGGCGGCCCACCGGACGGCCAGCTGTGACGGTTCGGATCCGTCATAGCCCACCGCGACCGGTCCGTCCGGATTCCGTGCTGGAGCCGGCATGGAACCTCCCCTCATAGGCGGGGCAATGTCCGCCTGGTCGCAATGTCCACCCAGTAGAGACCGGGCATGCCGTTTGCGCTAGGGGCTTTGGTCCTGTTCGCGGTCCCGGCGCTCGCGGTCGTGACGTTCGCGAAGGTCGCGTCCCCGCCGGATATCCTCTTCTTCCCGGACCTGCAGCTTGTCGCTTTGCTTGGTGTCCCGGGGCGGCAGCTGGATGGTTTCCTCGGCCTCGATGCCGGCCTGGAGCTGGCGGCCCCGCTCCATCTCGGCGTCGAACTCGGCGCCGAACAGCAGGGACATGTTCAGGATCCACAGCCACAGCAGCGCGATGATCACGCCGCCGATGGCGCCGTAGGTCTTGTTGTAGCTGTTGTAGTTGGCCACGTAGAAGCCGAACGCCAGGGACGCCAGCAGGAAGACCACGAGGGCGATGGCCGATCCCATGCTCATCCAGCGGAATTTCGGCTGCTTCACGTTGGGGGTGGCGTAGAACAGGACGGCGATCGCCACAATGACCAGCACCAGCATCACGGGCCATTTGGCGATGTTCCAGACGGCCAGGAACGCGTCGCCCAGGCCGATCACGTTCCCGACGGACTCTGCCACCGGACCGCTAAGCACGAGCATCGCGGCCAGCACGACGACGATCAGCAGGTTGACGACAGTGACGCCGAGCATGGTGCCGCGGAGCTTGAGGAACGGCCTGCCCTCATCGACCTCGTAGACCCGGTTCATGGCGCGGCCGAAGGCGCCTACGTAGCCTGACGCGGACCAGAGGGCGGTGAGGAGTCCAAGGATGAGGGTGAAGCCTGCCGCCGGGGAGCCTGCCAGGTCTTCAACCACGGGGCGGATCGTGTTTACGGTCTCGCCCGGTGCTATGCCCTGCACGATGTCTAGAAGCGCGGACGTAGTTTTCTGGGCGTCGCCGAAAATACCGAGCAGGGACACCAGTGCCAACAATGCCGGGAAGATTGAGAGGACCGAATAGTAGGTCAGGGCGGCAGCGAGGTCCGGGCACTGGTCTTTGGTGAATTCCCGGAAGGTCTTTTTCGCGATGTACTTCCACGAGGGCTTGCTGACATCGGCTGGACTGTCCGGTTTGCGGGAGTCATCCGGTGCAGGCGCAGTCCGGGCTTTGGCAGTGCTGCTCTCTTGCGTTTCGGCGTCGGGGCGGGCTGCGGTGCCGTTCTCGGTGGCAGGGTTCTTGGCCATTGGAATCTTCTTTCGTGGTAAAGCGCAGCGGCCGGCTGCCCAGCGCGTCAGCGAGGGCAACCGGCCGTCTTCCGGGGCGGGCTACACCTGTTGGACGTTGTCCTTGGCGTCTGCGGCGCGGTACTTCACGTCGTCCACTGCCCCCTGGCCTTCAGCCTTGACATGGTCAGTCGCCTCCATAGCGGTTGCCTTGACGTTCTCCATGGCGTCCTGCGCCGGGGCCTTCAGGCCCTGGGCGACGTCCTTGGCGGCTTCGGTCAGCTCCGTGGTGAGCGGCTCGGCCTTCGTCTTGAGGGCATCAGCGGCCTCACGCTCCTTCTCGCTCGCCGGGATCAACGAAGAGAACAGCATCCCGGCGCCGAATGCGATCAGCCCTGCCGCGAGCGGGTTGCCTTGCGTCTTGGTGCGTACTTGCCGTGGCGTGTCCCCGATGGCCGCGCCGGCGTCCGAAAGGTGGGCTCCCGCACTGCCGGTGCCGGAATGCACCCGGTCAGTAGCGTGCTCAGCTGTTCCCATGACCTTCTCCTTTACTCCGAACACGGCGTCCTTAACCTTGTCCGTCTGCCGGTGGACGATGTTCGACGGGGTAACTTTGTCCGCCACGGCATCGACATTGGTGCCGAGCCGCGCGCGGGTTGCTTCGATGTCGGCGCGGATGGCGTCCGGGTTTTCACTCATCGTGTGTACCTCGAGCTCTCTTTGTGCCTGGGTCTAGTGGCTGGGTTTAAGGGTGGGAGGTATTTCCTGGAGCGTCTCCGCTGTCTGCGGCATGCCCTTGATCGCGTTCAGCTGCTTACGGCCAACGGCTGCCAGGACGGCGGCGACGATTCCCCAGATAACGGCGAGGACGACGGCGGACCAGCCGAGTCCCATGATTGTCCCCAAAGCCCACCAGAGGGCCAAGGAGAGGAACAGGAGCACGAAGTGGCCAGCCACTCCGGCCCCGGCCAGCATCCCGCCGCCTTTGCCGGCCCGGGACGCCGACTGCTTCAGTTCGGCCTTGGCCAGTTCCACCTCTTGGCGCATCAGCGTGGAGATGTCCCGGGTCACGTCGCCGAGCAGGTCGCCGAGGGAGTTGTTATCCGCTTTGGCGTGCGCCGCCGAAGGAGTGGTTTCCGGATACTGACTGCTCATCGCTGCCCTCCGCGCAGGGGGTCGTCACGGTACGGATCGTCCGCGAGGGGGTCGGTTGCCAGCGGATCCTTCGCCAGCGGATCCGAAGCCCACTGGTCCCGCTGGGTTCCCTCCTCCGCCAGGGGGCTGGGCGGGTACGTGTCCTCGGAATAGCTGTCGGCGCCGGTCCGCTCGTTGGAATACGCGCTGGTGCCGGCATAAGCGCCGGTGCCTGCTCCGGCGACGGACAGCCCGGCAGTGTTGGCGTCGGGGGCCGGCATCTGCACCGGCGGCGGCGGAACCGCTGTCCCGGTGTCGGGAACGTAGCCGGGCACGCTGGAGATGGGAGGACGTGCGGTGCCGCCGCTGAGCGAGGCGCCCGTCGAGTCCGGTGCCCCGGCAGTGAGGCTGCGAGTCAGCCGGCCGGCAAGGATTCCCGCTCCGGCCGCGAGCATCAGGAACGTTCCCGGGCGCTGCCGTGCGAACGTCTTAACCTCGTCGAGCAGTGATCCGGGGTCCCGGCCTTCCAGCCACGACGCCACAGACGCGGACCGGTCCGCAGCCTGGCGGATCAGGTCGGTGGCCACACCGGGCTGATCGGAGGCGTCCGCCATGGTGCGGAGTTCGCCGGAAATCGAATGGAGGCCCTGGGCCACCTTCTGCTGCTGGGCGCCGGCCTGGTCTGTCAGGTCCGTCTTTGCCTGGTAGAGCAGATCCTTGGCGTTGGCCTTGACCTCTCCGGCGACGTTGGCGGCCTCGGCCTTGGCAGTTTCAGCCACGTGCTGGGCGGAGTCGGTTGCCTGGTGGGCAACGTCCCCGGCCTCCTGTTTGGCCGTCTCCGTCCTCGACGGCGTGCCTTGCGGTGCCGGGTAGGCGGCATCATAGGCGGCGTCGGTTTCCGGCATCGCCGGGACGGCCGTTTGCTCTGCGACCCCAGGGGTGCCGTAGCTACCGTCCTGTGGCCATCGGTTCTCTGTCATCTTCGCGCTCTCTTTCCAAGAAGGTCGGCTGCTGATCAAGAACCAGCAATAACTGGCTACTAAATAGTAAGCATGATTACTATCAAATAGTAAGCACCCTTGGTGTATTAGTTCTTGGAAACGTAATTCCTGCCGCCCGGAGGAAATTCCGGGTGGCAGTTGAAGCCCCCCGCCGGTCAACTAGGGTTGGGGCATGAGCAATACGGTGGCCGGCTAGATGGCACGTAAGGGCCGGCCTGCCGGCAGGAACGCTGAACGTTCGACGCCGGGAGTAGTGGAGGTGCCCAAGGGAACCCGCCCTGACGGTCCGGTTGAGGGCGTGTACTACATCGACACCGGGGACTGCGAGCTGATCGCGGACCAGGACAATTCGAACGGCTGGTTGCTGCGCATCAACGGCGTCATGAGCTCGCACATCGACCTGGCGGATCCGCTCTTCCTTGACTTTGAATACATGCGGTGGATGGCCGCGCTGGTCGAATCCCGGTGGCCCCGGGAGGGCAGGCCCAAGCTGCGAGCACTTCACCTGGGCGGAGGTGCGTGCTCGCTGGCGCGCTACTTCCACGCCGCGTACCCGGAAGCCCGACAAGTGGTCGTGGAACTGGACGGCAAGCTGGCGGAGTACGTCCGCGGCTGGTTCGACCTCCCCAAGGCCCCGCTGCTGCGGCTGCGTGTGGGCGAAGCGCGTGAAGTCACCGAGTCGCTCACGCCCCAGACCCGCGACGTGATCATCCGCGATGTGTTTGCCGGTGCGCTCACTCCACGGCCGCTGACCACTGCAGAGTTCAACGGGCATGCCAGGCGGGTGCTGGCCCCGGGCGGGATCTACGTGGTGAATTCCGGGGACGCTCCGGACCTGAAGAACGCCCGCGAGGATGCCGCCAGCATCGCAGCAGTATTCGAGCACACCCTGATCATCGCCGATCCCGCCATGCTCAAGGGCCGCCGGTACGGCAACATGGTGATGGCCGGCAGCGACCAGCCGTTCGATGACGACCCCCGGCTGGCCCGCAGGCTCCTGGGCGGCGGCGTACCGGCCCACATCTGGGATGACGCCAAGGTGCGTGCTTTTGCCGCCGGCGCAGCCGTCCGCCACGATCCGGCACCGGCCCCGGCACCGGAGGCGCCCGGCGCACCGGACTAGCAGCCGGCTCCTGCATTAGGACATCCGGCCCCGTTCCCGCAACAAAGGCACAAGGCGGCTGCAACATAAGGTCGCGGCAAGCGCAAAGTTGCCTCAAGAATCGGCTTTCGGAGCCATTTCTTGCTTTTGGGCCCTGAGGGCGTTGTAAGTTTGTGGAAGCTCTCCGCTTTCCCCCAAGACCGGAGGGCAGGAAGCCTCCGCGCTTGAGTCCCCTGACTCGCGCGGAGGCTTCCTTCATTCCGGCCGGATGTCCCCGCCGGGAGTTATGTCCCCGCCGGGAAGTCCGGCGCCGGAGAGGATGTCCGCGGCGATGGTGTGAAGTTTGCTGTCGCTGGCCCGCGCCGCCAGGTGTAGCAACTCCATCGCCTGGTCCCTGCTGCTGCGGTTCTGGACCATGATCAGCGAAACGGCGGCGTCGATGACGGCCCGTGATTTGAGGGCTGACCGGAGGCGCTCCGGGTAGATCTCCGCCGGATGGACACGGAGTGCCAGGCGGAGGATCCGGGAAATGGAATCCGTGTGCTCCTCGACGGAGGAAATGGTGGCAGCGTCGAAAGCGTCGGTGCTCCGGGCATAGCAGTTCAGGGCAGCAGCGGCGCCGGGGTCGGTGCGGATGGGGACCGCCAGGACGGAACGGATGCCCTCTCCCGAAACGGCCAGGGCATAGTGCTCCCACCGGCGGTCATTTCCCAGGTCCGGGACCAGTACCGTGTGCTGTTGCCGGAGGGCTGTCAGGCAAGGGCCGTCGTCGTAGGCGTACTGCTTCTCGTCCATCCGCAACGCCTCGTTGTCGCTGCTGGCCACGGTTGCCGGGCTGCCGTCGCGCTCCACGGTAATGGCGCACAGCATCGGATTGCGGCCGCCTAGGCGGGAGGCGGAGATGGTGGTCAGGCCCAGGAGGAACTCCGTGAATCCGGGGCTTTCAAGCAAGAGATCCTGGAGTTGCTCGGGGGTCGGGGCGTCGCCGGTGCCGGGAGCCATGGCGGCCTCGATCCTTCACATGCCTGACCCTTGGGGCCGGGCGGGAGCCGCGGACTCTTGAGCGCCCGCAGCCACGATGGTGGATATACACAGATTCGACGCGTTCACACCAGCGAAGGCTCTCCGACATCCCCTACTTCTGACACTACGCCGTGCCGGATGCCCTGAACATAGCCCTCAGTTCCTCCCCAGCAGGTGCTCCCGGTGCTCCACTGTCTGGTCCCGCAGCGCCTGCACCAGCGCCGCAACGGCCGGACGACGCATGGAGTCGGGCCGCAGCACCATCCAGTAGGGGAGCCGCTCGGAGAAAGCGTCCGGAAGCAGCCGGACCAGGTCCTGGTGCAGGTCGCCCATGAAGCAGGGCAGGAAGCCGATTCCCGCACCGGCGCGGGTCGCTTCCACATGGACAAACACGTTGGTGGAGCTCAGGCCGTCCTTCATGGCCGGGACAAGCCTGCGCGGGGCGTCGAGGTCGTCCACCTGAAGCATGGAGTCCACGAAATACACCAGCGGATGTTCCGTCAGTTCCTCCACAGTCGCCGGTGTCCCGTTTTCGGCCAGGTAGGCCCGCGAGGCGTACATGCCCAGCACGTATTCGCCTAGTTTGAAGGCCTCGGCGCGGTGCACCTGGGGCTCGCCCACCACCACCTCGATGTCCAGCCCGGAGCGCTGCTGCAGGGCCCGGCGGGTGACAGTCACGATCTCCACGCTGAGCCCGGGATGCTTGCGCCGCAGCTTCGCCACCGCCGGCGCGGCGATGTAGGCGCTGAAGCCGTCCGTGGCCGTCATGCGGACAACTCCCGTGATGGGGTCCGGCGCCTGGCCGGGCTTGCCCAGGCTGCGCACGGCTTGTTCCACTTGCTCGGCCACCAGCACGGCCTCGGCGCCGAGCTCCGTGAGTTCCCAGGCGCCGGCGGCCCGGGAGAGGACGCGGCCGCCCAGCGTTTTCTCCAAGGCCGCTATCCGGCGCGAGACGGTGGTGTGGTTCAAGCCCAGGGCCTGCGCCGCCGTCGTGAATTTGGCTGACCGCGAGACGGCCAACAGGACGAGGAGGTCGTCGGGATTAGCTTCCATATCTGCAATTCTGCACACAAGGAGTGCCGGTTTGGCCATTGAACCGCGGAGTTTCTGCGGCAATACTCATCTGAGCCCATTCAGTGCTGTGGATCACAGCGCGTGTCACCGTGGACACTAAGGAGAACCAACATGAGCGTAGAACAACGCTCTGCAACACCGGCCGCTCCCGCCCCAAAGGGCGCCGGCCTCAAGAAAATCGTCGCAGCCTCCATGGTTGGCACCGTAGTGGAATGGTACGAATTCTTCCTCTACGCCACTGCAGCAACCCTGGTGTTCGGAAAGTACTTCTTCCCGGCCACCGGCAATGAGCTGGACGGCATCATCCAGGCCTTCATCACCTACGCAGTCGGCTTCGTGGCCCGCCCGCTCGGCGGCATCGTCTTCGGCCAGATCGGAGACAAGCTGGGCCGCAAGCCCACCCTTCAGCTCACCATCGTGATCATCGGTGTGTCGACGTTCCTGATGGGCTGCCTCCCCGGCTTCGCCGAGATCGGCTACCTCGCCCCGGCACTCCTGGTGTTCCTGCGCTTCATCCAAGGCTTCGCACTGGGCGGCGAATGGGGCGGCGCCGTGCTGCTCGTCGCCGAGCACAGCCCCAACGAGTCCCGCGGATTCTGGTCCAGCTGGCCCCAGTCCGCCGTTCCCGTAGGCAACCTGCTGGCCACCCTGGTCCTGTTCATCATGTCCAACGTCCTCAGCAGCGCTGACTTCCTCAGCTGGGGCTGGCGCGTGGCATTCTGGCTCTCCGCGGTGATCGTATTCGTGGGCTACTACATCCGCACCAACGTCTCCGAGTCGCCGATCTTCCTGGAAGCGAAAGCACAGCTGGAGCAGGAGCAGGCCGTTAGCTACGGCGTCGGCGAGGTCATCCGCAAGTACCCCAAGGGCATCCTGCAGGCCATGGGCCTCCGGTTCGCGGAAAACATCATGTATTACCTCGTGGTCAGCTTCGCGATCGTTTACCTCAAGAGCGTCCATAAGTACGACACGTCCTCGCTCCTGCTGGCGCTGCTGATCGCCCACGTCATCCACTTCCTGGTCATCCCGCAGGTGGGACGGCTCGTGGACAGCTGGGGCCGGAAGCCCGTGTACCTGGTCGGCGCCATCACCGGTGCCACCTGGCCGTTCTTCGCCTTCCCCATGTTCGATACCAAGAACGCCGTGGTCATCGTCCTGGCAGTGACCATCGGCCTGTGCCTGCACGCGTTCATGTACGCGGGCCAGCCGGCCCTCATGGCGGAGCTCTTCCCCACTAGGATGCGCTACGCAGGTGTGTCGCTGGGCTCGCAGGTCACCTCGATCTTCGCCGGTTCGCTGGCGCCCCTCCTGGCGACGCAGTGGCTCAAGGACACCGGATCATGGGTCCCCACGGCCATTTACCTGGTGGTGGCGTGTGCCGTCACCACAGTGGCAGTGTTGAGCCTCAAGGAAACCAAAGGCATTGCCCTCGAGGAAGTTGACCGGGCCGACGCCGAGCGCGAAGGCCTGGCGGTAGCAGCCACACGCTGAGCTACTGGATTGTGGCCGGCTCCAGCCCTGCTGGAGCCGGCCGGCCCGTTGAATCATTTGAACAGAATCATTTGAACAGGAAGGCTGGTTATGGAAAACACGCTGAACGGCCGCAAGGCTCTGGTCACCGGAGGAGCCGGCGGGATCGGCGCAGCCAGTGTGCGGGCCCTCGCCGCACGGGGCGCCAAAGTGGTGATCGCGGACGTCGACGAGGCCGCCGCAGCATCGCTTGCCGATGAAGTGGGCGGTACCGTCTGGGCGGTGGACCTGCTGGATGTGGATGCCCTGGCAACCGCCAGCCTGGACTGCGACATCCTGGTCAACAACGCCGGAATCCAGCGCATCAGCCCTATTGAGGACTTCGAGCCGGCCGATTTCCGCCGGCTTATCACCCTCATGCTGGAGGCGCCCTTCCTGCTGATCCGGGCGGCGCTGCCACACATGTATGCGAACAACTTCGGCCGGATCATCAACCTCTCGTCGGTGCACGGGATCCGGGCCTCCCCGTTCAAGAGCGCCTACGTGTCCGCCAAGCACGGCCTGGAAGGGCTGAGCAAGGTGACGGCGCTGGAGGGCGGGGCTCACGGGGTCACGTCCAACTGCATCAACCCCGGCTACGTGCGCACGCCCCTGGTGGAGTCGCAGATCGCTGACCAGGCCAAGGTCCACGGCATCCCCGAATCCGAGGTGCTGGCGAAGATCATGCTCACCGAGTCCGCCATCAAGCGCCTGGTTGAGCCGGAGGAAGTCGCCTCGCTGGTCGCCTGGCTCGCCTCGAATGACGCCGGCATGGTTACCGGCGCCAGCTACACCATGGACGGCGGCTGGTCGGCGCGGTAGTTTGCTGCCGCCCGCAGTTGCGGGCGGCCCGGACATGTTCCGCGTGCTCGCTCGTTCCTCGCTTAGACGCACGCTTCCACATGCCCGATGCCGCCCGCTTCCAACTGCGGGCGGCCCTAACTAGTGCTTTGTGCCTGTCAAGGCGAGGGTGCCTCCCAGGGCGATCATCATTGCTCCGCCTGCGGCGCCGAGGGTGGAGATGCGCTTGGGGGAGCGCGCGAACCACTGGCGGGCCGTGCCTGCCGCTAGGGCCCAGACGCTGTCCGAGACAAGGGCGATCAGCAGGAACACCGCGCCGAGGCTGGCCAGCTGCAGAGGAATGCCGCCGGCGGAATACTCCACGAACTGGGGCAGCACCGCAACGAAGAACACCAGCGACTTCGGGTTGGTGGCGCCCACAATGAATCCTTGCAGGAGCACACGGAAAGTGGAGGCGGAGCGCGAAGGACCGGCCGCCGTCGTACTTGTTCCACGGTGCCGGATGGCCTGGATGCCGAGGAACACCAGGTAGGCTGCGCCGGCGAACTTGACGGTGGTGAAGAGCAGCACTGACTGTGCCAGCACAACTCCAACACCGAGCGCCACCGCGGCGATTTGCGGAACCATCCCCAGCGCGTTTCCCAGGACACTCAGCAGCCCGCCCTTGCGTCCCAGGGCCAGGCTGCGTCCGATCACAAACAGCACGCTCGGTCCGGGAACGGCGATCAGGACGGCGGCTGCCATGGCAAAAGTCAGCAGATTGCTCAGCGGAACCATGACTGATTCTAGCTCGCGCCGCCGGGCGTTACTCCGGCGTCCTCACCTGGCGGTAGTCGTAGTAGATCACCTCGGGCACCAGGTCGGGGTGGGCGTCGGCCGCCGTCCGCAGGCCGAGCGACGAGCCGCGGATCACTGCCACCACGCCCAGCCTGCGGCCGTTGAACGGGTCGTCCCCGAGTACAACGTCGCCGATCTTGAAAGGCACAGTGGCCGTACGCACTTTCTCCGCAGCGTCGCTGAGCCAAGAGATCAAACGGCGCTTGTCGCGGGGGAGGGCAGGCCGGGAAGCTGGAAGATCCTTCATCAAAACCACTCCTTTGCAATGCCTGGACCAGCAGGACGTGCAGGCGGTCCGGAAGCTGCAGCAAAGGGTTCGATTGTCCGGCCTGCGCCTGTTGTCTAACCTAAAGGCCAAACCCCACGCGTCGCATGCGTAACTCCTACCCCTTCTGTACCGTCCAACACTCGGAATCTTTTGGGGGATTACCTGCCTCCCTCCGAGGGGACCGGACAAGTGGAGAATCGGGGGCCGAACCGAGTGACAGCGCCTCAAAGACAGGTAGGCCATACGCACGCGGGTCTTTTTCGAAAACCCTATGATCAAAAAAGTCGGGTTCGGGGCTTTTGCGGCGAAGTGCATAGTCGGTATCCGAAGGGTGTTCGGCCGTCGTCCGGGCAGTGCGAACAAGAAGGGGTCTCCGTGAAAAAATTGCCGTCCAACATGCTCTTACCCGTGGGCGCGGGCGTTGCTGCCCTGATCGTGGGGGGCATCACCGTTGGATTCGCTCAGATGCCGGTTGAGAGCAGGACAGGAGGTGGTGAACCGGCCGCTGCCAGTTCACCCTCACCGTCCAACATCGTAGAAGCATCCCCGCGAGCCACCGTGTCTGGAGCGCCAGCGGAATCCGTCGAGGCCGCGGGGCCTTCGGCGGCAGCTTCCGAACCTGGTCCGCCCGCCCAGTCTTCGGGACCTGCAGCCGACTCTCCGGACGCCGCCTCTGCTGCAGCCTCGGAACCGGAGCCTGGCTCGCCCGCTTCAGTCCCCGCGTCGGCACCACAGACAGCCGTGGCTACAGAAGCTCCCGCCGATGCCGTTACGGTCCAGCGTGTCAAAGACAGCTGCAGCAGTCGCCTGGAAAGTGACGCGGCTAGTTCAAGTATCGTGGCAGGCCCTGTGGTCGGGAGGCCGTTCACGCTGGTATCGCTTGATTTCCTGAGCGTTCCACAGCGATCGACTGCCACATCCGGCCTCGCATCCTACGACGTCAGCATGACTGTCACCACCCAGATGCTCAACAGCCCGACGGAAACTAGTCAGCGAGTATGCCGGGTCTATGACTACGATTCGCACGTCGACTGGCTCCCTGCAAACTGAACACGCCCACAGTTACCCGACGGCCTTAGGGAAGGACACATTTTGCACTTCCTCGGCTCGGACTAAAGAGTCCATTCCGCGCGTCTCCGGTTGATACCAGCCTTGGCCGCGTCCAATCGAATTAAAGCCATTACTGAATCGAGCTCCAGCTGATGAGAATCCTTCCCGGAACCGAAGAAATACCACGGAAATCGCTCTCTTCCCCGCCTCGTTCCGCGTCGCTACGAGGCCATGCTGCGCGCGTTACGTGGGCCCTGGCAACGGTCGCAGCCCTGGCAATTGCCGGCCTCGCGGAGGCTCCCGTCGCACAGGCAGCCGAACCCACCGTGGTGTCCCTCACGTTCGACGACGGCAATGCTGATCAGTTGAACGCTGCACAAATCATGAACGCGCACGGACTCAAAGGAACGTTCTACATCACATCAGGCTTTACCGACCGGCCTGGCTACATGACGGTGGCAGATCTGCAGGGACTCGCGGCAAGCGGGCACGAAATCGGAGGGCACTCCGTGACGCACCCGGACCTGGTGACGCTTCCTGTGGACGAGGCAGCGCGTCAGATCTGTAATGACCGTGTAAACCTGACCAGTTGGGGCTTCCCTGTAACAAGCTTCGCCTATCCGTTTGCCTCGCAGAATCCCGCAATGGAAACAGTGGCCCAGAACTGCGGCTACAACAGTGCCCGTGGTCTGGGCGACATCAAGACCCGGTTCAGTTGCCCGACGTGTAACTTGGCAGAGACGATGCCTCCGGGCAACGCTTTCAACACGGCAGCCCCGGATCAGGTGGAAAACACATGGACCCTTGCCGACCTGCAAGACTCGGTGACGCAGGCTGAGAGCGTCGGAGGCTGGATACAACTGACTTTCCACCACATTGATGCCGCCAGTAGCGACCCCCTCAACATCACGCCGGCCTTGTTCGAACAGTTTGCCGTGTGGTTGAAGTCGCGGCCGGCAACCACGACGGTTCAGACGGTGAACCAGGCCGTCGGCGGCACAGTGAAGCCCGCCGTGTCGGGACCGGCAGTTCCCGCCCAGCCTGTTGGGGGCAACTTGGTCCAGAACCCAAGTCTGGAGACCTTAAGTAACGGTGTGCCGCAGTGCTGGCAGGCTGGCGGCTACGGAACCAACACACCGACCTTCACCACGGTCAGCCCCGGCCGGACAGGCAGCAGGGCGCAGAAGCTGGTGATGGCAGGCTATGTCGATGGCGACGCCAAATGGCTCCCATCCCTGGACTTGGGGGGCTGTTCTCCCTCGGCAACAGCTGGACACACATACAAACTTGGGGCGTGGTACACGTCTTCCGCGCCCACACAATTCGCGGTCTACTATCGAACCGGCCTCGGTGCTTGGCAGTATTGGACTTCAAGCCCCTGGTTTGCAGCAGCCACTACCTATCAAAAAGCCGCGTGGACGTCGCCAGCGCTTCCCGACGGAGCCACGGGAATCAGTTTCGGGTTGAATCTGTTCAGCAACGGAACCCTGACGACTGACGACTACGAACTATTCGATGTTGCCAGCGCTCCCGCGATAGAACCACCCGCTCCGGGCACTAACTTAGTGCAGAATGCCAGCTTGGAAACAGCAGGAACGGGGACTGCTGCGCAGTGCTGGCAGACCAGTGGTTACGGCACAAACGTAGCGACCTTCGCGTCAGTGGCGACCGCGCATAGCGGTGCAGGCGCCGGCCAGGTTGTCATCTCCGGCTATGTCGACGGTGACGCCAAACTCCTTCCCACTATGGACACCGGGAGTTGCTCGCCGCCGGCCATCGGGGGACATACGTATTCACTCCGTGCGTGGTACACCTCGACGGCGGTAACCCAGTTTTCTATCTACTACCTCAACGCCGCCGGTTCCTGGGTCTACTGGACGTCGAGCCCGTGGTTTGCGGCGGCAAGCGCCTACACCCAGGCGGAATTCACCACCCCGGAGTTGCCCGCAGGTGCCACTGCCGTCAGTTTCGGCTTGAACCTCTTCAGTGACGGAACCCTTACCACCGACGACTACGCAATGTACGACTCCGTTGGAGCGCCGGCCCTGTAGATGCACACGGCGGACTTCAGTGCTCGCTGCTGGAGTCCGCCATGTGCCTTGAGGCGTCCTCCCCGGGGCTCGACGCCGTCTCATCCACCAGTTCGGCGCGGGCGCGGCCATGGCCGCGGACCCACAGCCGGTAGGCCAGCACCAGCACGCCCAGCCACACCGCGCCCACGTAGAGCGCAACCCTGGAGTCTTCGAACGCACCCAGGATCGCGATCACCATCGCCATGAATGCGATAGTCAGGACGGAGGCCGCCGGCCACCACGGAGAAGGGAATTCCGACGCCGGCAGCCCCCTGCGGGCGATCTCCCGTTTCATGGCCACATGGGATGCCAGGATCATGACCCATACCCAGACGGTGGCGAAGGTGGCGATTGAGGCGATCAGCAGGAACACGTCCTCCGGCATGACGGCGTTCAGGACCACCCCAACCAGCAGGACGACGGCCATCATCACAACAGTCATCCACGGCACCCCGTGGCGCGAGACCTTGCCGAAGCTGGCCGGTGCGTGGCCCTGCCGGGCCAGCCCGAAGAGGATGCGGCCCGCACCAAAAATGTCGCTGTTGATGGCGGACAGGGCTGCGGTAATCACCACGGCGTTGAGGATGTGCGGGGCGGCGGGAATGCCCAGGCCGCTGAAGATCTGGACGAACGGACTGCCGTTGGTGCCCACCTCGTTCCACGGAAACAGGCTCATCAGTACGGCCAGGGTCAGCACGTAGAAGAGCAGCACGCGCACGGGCACGGTGTTGACCGCCTTGGGGATGACCTTCTTGGGGTCGGCAGCTTCACCGGCTGTGACGCCGATGGTTTCGATCCCGCCAAAGGCGAACATCACGACGGCGAACGAGGCCAGGAGCCCTTCGAAGCCGTTGGGGAACAGGCCCCCGTGCTCCACCAGGTTGCCGATCCCCGGTGCGACGGTGGCCCCGCCTGCCTGGAAACCGAAGATGATGATGGCCGCACCGCCGGCGATCATGGCGATGATGGCCACGACTTTGATCAGCGAGAACCAGAACTCCAGCTCCCCGAACACCTTGACGCTGAGCAGGTTCAGGGCAGCCAGGAAGAAGATGATGGCCAGGACCCAGATCCACCTCTCCACGTCCGGGAACCAGAAACCCATATAGATACTGAAGGCCGTGACGTCCGCAATGGCCACGATGGCCATCTCGAACACATACGTCCAGCCGGTCACGAACCCGGCCAGCGGGCCGAGGTAGCGGCTGGCATACTGGCCGAAGGAGCCGGATACGGGGTGCCGCACGGCCATCTCGCCCAGCGCCCGCATCACCATGAACACGGCGGCGCCGCCGATCATGTAGGCCAGGAGGACCGCCGGGCCGGCTTTCTGGATGGCGGAGGCTGAGCCGTAGAACAGGCCCGTGCCGATGGCCGACCCCAGGGCCATGAAGCGGATGTGGCGGACGTTGAGTCCGCGGTTCAGGACAGCGTCGACGGCGGTGCCCGCAGCGGCGCGGACAGTGCCTCCGGCGGTGCCGGGGGCCGTGGTGGTGTTTTCGGGAGCCGTTTGTTCTGCTGTTTTGGCTGCTGTTGGGGCTTGTTGCATGCGAATACCTTCTCGTCATTGGGAGGGGGATCGCCATCCAGCAGATCATTTTCGCGGCCTACGTGATGAGTCTCACGGAGGTTTGGTGTCTTTCATTTCAGACTGTTCGGCACACGTCCGCTTTTTCCCCTCCAGCGCGAACGGACAGTTGCGGCCCCGGTGCGGGGTGCGAACGGACGCTTACGGGCCGTTGCTGTGCCATCAAAGAATGTCGGTGCCTCCTGCGATGCTTTGGGTATGGAAATCAAGGCGGTCGTGGAGACGACGGAGGCGATCGGGGCTTCCGTCGCTGCGTTGGCTGCCATGTTCCGCCGCGGTACTGACGACGTGGGCTCCGCCAGCCGTGACCCGCTTCGGGACCGGGCGGATGCGTGCCTGGACGGAATGGCTGAGCTCGCCAGGATGGAATCCGGAATCGCTGCCCTGAAAGTGCACCTCGCCGCCGGATACGCTGAAACAGCCGCAGCCATCGCGCCGCCGCCAGCGTCCCCGCAGGAACACACAGTCCAGGACATGGCCGTAACTGCCGAGGTCGCGTGTGTCCTGACAGTCAGCGAACGCACCGCCGGCGCCCTCCTGGCCGAGGCCCACGCCCTGACCACTGCCTTGCCGCTGACGCTGTCCGCGCTGCAGGCCGGAAGTATTTCCTGGCAGCACGCCAGAGTCATGGTGGACGAAGCCGCCAACCTCGACCGGGCTGGAGCCGCTGGTTTGGAGGCACATTTCCTGGACGCCGACGCGCCAAACCCCGCCCGCGGGTGCCCGGCCGGGGACCTCGTCCCGTCCCGTTTCCGCGCCAAGGCCCGCACCTGGCGGGAGCGCCACCACCCGGTCAGCATCGAAGAACGCCACACCAAGAGCGCCAGGGACCGGCGGGTCGAGTACCTCCCGGACCGGGACGGCATGGCCTGGCTCTCCGCGTACCTTCCCGCCGACACCGCCGCCGCGATCTGGGACCGAACCACCAGTGCCGCCCGGGCCCTCCAAGGAGCAGACGAGGCCAGGACCCTTACCCAACTCCGCGCCGACGTCGCAGCCACTTGGCTCCTCACTGCAGGCCGCGAAACTGAAGGCAGCTCAGTGGCTGGAGAGGTGCCTTCCCCTGCAGCGCAGGTACTCATTACCGTTCCGGTGTTCTCGCTGCTGGGCTTAAGCGAGGAGCCTGCCATGCTGGACGGGTACGGGCCGGTCCCGCCGTCCATGGGGCGAGCCCTTGTCGCCGAGGGGGCTTCGTCGTTCCTGAGGGTGCTGACTGACCCCCGGAATGGTGCGCCGTTGGAGATCGGACGGACCAGCTACCGTATCCCCAAAACGTTGCGGCAATGGCTCCGGCTGAGGGACGGAAAATGTCCGTTCCCCGGCTGTAACAACCAGTCGCTGGACAATGACGCGGACCACCTCCTCGCCTGGGCTCTCGGCGGGACCACAGGGATCAGCAACCTCGGCCAACCGTGCCGCAAACACCACCGCCTCAAACACACCACCGGGTGGGCACCCTCCGGCGCCGGAACCCATGAACCGCCGGGCTGGACTTCACCCACAGGCCGCCATTACGCCAGCGAACAACCAGACTGGGAACCACCCTGCTGGCCAAGTGAGACCGTTGCCCTGGCTAACAGCCCGGAGCCGGGCGCGCCCGAGGAGTTCGACAACAGTCCGGGCCACCCCTTCCCCGCATATCCTGGGCCGGATAGTGACCGTGACTTGCCGGTAGACGACGACCCATTGCCCGATCTCGAACCGGCAGACTATCCGCATGCAGAAGACCCGTTCGTGGAATGGGAGCTCTTTCTGTCCTCAGAGAGCTACTCGGTCCGCTAATTAGGCCGCGGACGTCAGCTCGGCGGCACCCTGCCCCGCGGTTGGCCCCGGCCACCAGGCCGATTTTCCCTGCCGGTGGTTTGGTCATGGCCACGTGCTTACCGCCTTGTTCCTAGCCTTGTTGCTGCGTGCTCAGCACGATGATGGCGGCGTTGATTCCGAGCCCGATGAGCCACCACTTGTTGAAGGTCAGCAGAAGCAGCGCCGCCGAGATCGCTGCCCCGGAAACAGTGACGGGGACCCACCAGGACGTCCCGCCGATTAGCCCTATGCCGCCCGCGGCCAGCACAACGGTGGCGGCAACAGCCAGCACCACTGCAACGCGCCTGACGTTGCCGGCGAAAGGGGAGCGTCCGACGTCGAACGGTGCTTTCGGGTCCGGCTTGGGGAGCCAGATGGCGAGATGGACCAGTCCATGGGCGATAAGGAACAGCCCGGCAATCCACTGCATGGCGACCTCCCGCAACTGTCCGTGACCTCCATCCAAGCACCGAACGGGTGGCACGGCATAGGGGCGGAAGCCCCGGCCGCCCACCCGCGGGAGAATGTCTGGTATCCCGGACACCGGTGTGGTTCGATGGCATCGCCGGGCGCCCCGGAGGGGAGCACGCTTAAGTACGGGATACCGGACACCCGTGCGGGTGTCCGGCTGCGATCGATGGAGGACACATGGCGGACAGTGAGTCGCCCGTGCGGGAAGCGCCAAAAGCGACGCCAAAGACGGCGCCAAAAGCGGCGTCGACCGCGGCACTAAAGCCGGCAATGAAGGTGACGTCGAAAGTTCCGGCGGCCGAAAACACCCTGCGCATCCTCAAGCTGCTGGCCTCCAAGCGCGGCCCCATGGCGGCGTCGAACATTGCCACCGCGCTGGGCCTGCCGCGATCGAGCGTGTACCACCTGCTCGGCGTGATGGAAGCCAACGGCTTCGTGATGCATCTGCACGAGGAGCAGCGGTACGGCCTGGGCATCAGCGCCTTCGAACTCAGCTCCGCGTACTCGAGGCAGGAACCGCTGTCCCGGCTGGGGCGGCCGATGCTCGCCTCCCTGGTGGACGTCATCGGCGAAAGCGCGCATCTGGCGGTGCTCCACGGCCGCGACGTGCTGTACATCGTGGAGGAGCGTGCCAAGAACCGGCCGTCCCTGGTGACCGACGTCGGCGTCCGGCTGCCCAGCCACCTCACGGCCAGCGGCCGTGCCATCCTCGCGGCGCTGCCCAAGTCGCAGGTCCGTGCGCTGTACCCGAATGCCGCCGCCTTCACGGCCCGGCACGAGGTGGAGGGCGCCATCATGAAGTATTCGGCGCTGTCCTCGCACCTGGACCAAGTCCGGCAGCGCGGCTATGCCACCGAACACGGTGAGGTGACGCCCGGCTTCGGCTCGATTGCCGCCGCGGTGACGGACCACGTGGGATGGCCGACGGCGGCCGTCGCCGTGACCTTCCTCGAAGACAAACTCCCGGCGGACCAGTGGCCGGCCCTCGCAGCCCGCGTCCGGAAGGTGGCGGACGAGCTCTCGGTCCGCATCCACGGCCGCCCCGCGGGCTAGTCCGCACCGCAGCCCAACTAGCTCGCAGTTAACGTCGCCAAAAGCGCTTTTCGCGACGTTAACTGCCAGCCAGTTGGGCACTGGGAGCGCGTCTGGAATCCCGGACAGCACCCTTCCGAAAGCCCTGTTTCCGCACCCGCGGACAGGCTTTAGTTGATACAGAACCTCTTCCCGCGAACCACCCGAAACAATCAAGGAGCCCCCCATGGCACCCGCCGATTTCACCACCGGTGCCCGCCCGGTCAAAGCAGCCCGCGGCACCGAGCTCACCGCCAAGAGCTGGCAGACGGAAGCGCCGCTGCGCATGCTCATGAACAACTTGGACCCGGAGGTGGCCGAGCGCCCCGACGACCTCGTCGTATACGGCGGCACGGGCCGCGCCGTCCGGTCCTGGGCCGCGTTCGACGCGATCACCCGCACCCTGGAAACCATGGAAAAGGACGAGACCCTGCTGGTCCAGTCCGGCAAGCCCGTGGGTGTCTTCCGTACCAACGAATGGGCGCCGCGTGTGCTGCTGGCCAACTCCAACCTCGTCGGCGACTGGGCGAACTGGCCCGAATTCCGCCGGCTGGAGGCCGAGGGCCTGATGATGTACGGCCAGATGACCGCCGGGTCCTGGATCTACATCGGCACCCAGGGCATCCTGCAGGGCACGTTCGAAACCTTCGCCGCGATCGCCCGCAAGCTCACCGGGGACGAAAACGGCACCCTCGCTGGCACCCTGACCCTCACCGGCGGCTGCGGCGGCATGGGCGGCGCCCAGCCGCTCGCCGTCACGCTGAACGACGGCGCCTGCCTGATTGTCGACGTCGACGAGACCCGCCTGCGCCGCCGCGCCGGCAAGCGCTACCTCGACGAGGTGGAAACGGACCTCGACGCCGCGATCGCCAAGGTGCTCAAGGCCAAGGAAGAGCGCCGCGGCTGGTCCGTGGGCTACGTCGGCAACGCGGCCGAGGTCTTCCCGGAGATCCTGCGCCGCCACAACGCCGGCGAGCTCACCGTGGACATCGTCACGGACCAGACCTCCGCGCACGATCCGCTGAGCTACCTGCCCGAAGGCATCACGGTGGAGGAATGGCACACCGAGGCGGCCGCGGACCCGGAAGGCTTCACCAAGAAGGCCCAGGCGTCGATGGCCAGGCACGTCCAGGCCATGGTGGAGTTCCAGGATGCCGGCGCGGAGGTGTTCGACTACGGCAACTCCATCCGCGACGAGGCCCGCAAAGGCGGCTACAACCGCGCCTTCGAGTTCCCCGGCTTCGTCCCGGCTTACATCCGGCCGCTGTTCTGCGAGGGACTTGGCCCGTTCCGCTGGGTGGCGCTCTCCGGCGACCCGGAGGACATCCGCGTCACTGATGAGGCCATCAAGGAGCTCTTCCCGGAGAACAAGCACCTGCACCGCTGGATCGACGCCGCCCAGGAGCGGGTCGAGTTCGAAGGCCTGCCGGCCCGCATCTGCTGGCTGGGCTACGGTGAACGTGCCAAGGCCGGCCTGCTGTTCAACCAGCTCGTCAAGGAAGGCAAGGTCAAGGCACCCATCGTGATCGGCCGCGACCACCTCGACTCCGGCTCGGTCGCCTCCCCGTACCGCGAAACCGAGGCCATGGCCGACGGCTCCGACGCGATCGCCGACTGGCCGCTGCTCAACGCCCTGCTCAACACCGCCTCCGGCGCCACCTGGGTTTCCATCCACCACGGCGGCGGCGTCGGCATCGGCCGCTCCATCCACGCCGGCCAGGTCTCCGTCGCCGACGGCACCGACCTCGCCGCGGAAAAGCTCGAACGCCTCCTCACCAACGACCCCGGCATGGGCGTCATCCGCCACGCCGACGCCGGCTACGACCGCGCCCTCGAGGTCGCCAAGGAACGCGGCGTCCGCATCCCGATGAACGAAAAGTAGGAACACCCAATGACTCTCACCACCCACGAACCGCTCACCGTCACCCTCGGCTCCAGCGGCGTCACCCCCGAGGACGTCGTCGCCGTCGCCCGCCACGACGCCCGGGTGACCATCTCCCAGGAAGCCCTGGACACGGTCGCCAAGGTGCGCGCCCACATCGACGACCTCGCCCACAGCGAAGTCCCGGCCTACGGCATCTCCACCGGCTTCGGGGCGCTGGCCAACAGGCACATCCCCAATGAGCTCCGCACCCAGCTGCAGAAGTCGCTGATCCGCAGCCACGCCGCCGGCATGGGGCCGGCCGTGGAGCGCGAAGTGGTCCGCTGCATCATGTTCCTGCGCGCCAAGACCCTCGCCTCCGGCCGTACGGGCGTCCGCCCCGTGGTGCTACAGACCATGGTGGACGTGCTCAACGCCGGGATCACTCCGGTGGTCCGCGAATTCGGCTCGCTCGGCTGCTCGGGCGACCTCGCTCCGCTGTCCCATTGCGCCCTTGTCCTCATGGGCGAAGGCGAAGCCGCCGGTCCGGACGGCACGCTGTACGGGAGCAAAGGCCAAAGGCCTGTTGCCGACCTGCTGGCCGAGCACGGGATCGAACCCGTCACCCTGGCCGAGAAGGAGGGCCTGGCCCTGGTCAACGGCACCGAAGGCATGCTGGGCATGCTGCTGATGGCCATCGCGGACATCCGCCAGCTGCTCACGACGGCGGATATCACCGCCGCGCTCAGCGTGGAGGCGCTGCTCGGCACCGACCAGGTGTTCCTGCCCGAGCTGCACGCGGCCCTCCGCCCGCACCCGGGCCAGGCGGCGTCTGCGGACAACATGCTGCGGGTCCTGTCCAACTCGCCGATCGTGGCCTCGCACCGGATCAATGACACCAAGGTCCAGGACGCCTACTCGCTGCGCTGCGCACCCCAGGTGGCCGGCGCCGTCCGCGACACCGTGGACCATGCAGCCCTCGTCGCCTCGCGCGAACTCGCCGCCGCCATCGATAATCCCGTTGTCCTGCCGGACGGCCGCGTGAGTTCCAATGGCAATTTCCACGGCGCCCCGGTGGCCTACGTTTTGGATTTCCTGGCAATTACCGTGGCGGATTTGAGTTCCATTGCCGAACGCCGTACCGACCGCATGCTGGACCCGGCGCGTTCACACGGGCTGCCCGCCTTCCTGGCTGCGGATCCCGGTGTCGATTCCGGCCTGATGATCGCGCAGTACACGCAGGCCGGGCTGGTCTCGGACAACAAGCGGCTCGCCGTCCCGGCATCGGTGGACTCCATCCCCAGCTCGGCCATGCAGGAGGACCACGTGTCCATGGGCTGGCACGCGGCCCGGAAGCTCCGCAAGGCCGTGGAGAACCTCCGCCGCGTCCTGGCGATCGAGCTGGTGACGTCGGCGCGGGCCATCGACATGCGGACCCAGCTGTCCGGGGGAGAGCTCATCCCGGGGCCGGCCGGAGCAGCGGTACTCGCGGCGCTCCGCAACGTGGTGGACGGCCCGGGAACGGACAGGTTCCTGTCGCCGGAACTGGAGGCCGCGGACCGACTCGTCGCCTCGGGCGAGGTGCGCGCGGCAGCCGAATCCGCCGTCGGAATTCTGGCCTAAAAGTGAATATTATGCATCAAGAATGACAATTTCCCGGTGCCCCCGAAATACTGCGCGACACAACAGGCGGGGGCCCGGGAATTGTAGTAGAACTAAAGATGTAGTGATGAAGCCCACACCAATGATGTTGTGGCAAAAGAACATATACAAAGGGGTAGAAGTTCAATGAAAGCACGGGGGACGGTTCTGTCCAGGCGGGCGGCATTTGCTGCCACAGTTTCCGACTGGAGAACCCTCAAGGCAGGCGATCGGGTGGAAATCCTCAAGCATGCGCATGTGGTGGCCGCAGGTGAAGTCGAGGAAATTTCCGTGAGCGGAAACGTGCTTTGGCTGGTGCCTTCGGGTCCGTTGGACACACAGCTCTTTATGAAGTCGGACGGCGTCCAGGTCCGGAGGACTTGAGCCGCGGACCTGGTCCGCCGAACGTAAGCTGCGGAGTTAGGCGGCGATGTCTTCGTAGGTCTCACCGAAGGGGACGGATTCGTCCAGGGCCACAGTGAACGCGCCCGGCTCGTGGCGGGTGACGCGGATGCCGCAGTTGCCGTCCTCGACGGCAGCTTCGATGAGTTCCTTGACGGCGCTGTCCAGGCCGTCGTGGGCCTCTTCTACGGTGGAAAAGGTCAGGCGGATGGACCGTGCGTTGGTGGTCTGGGTTTCCAGGATGGCTGAGCTCATTGCAGGACTTTCTCTAAACTATGCGCCGGTTGGCCACAGTCCATTCTACCGACGCTGTCAAAATACGTAGGATGTCTGGCATTTGTCCCTTCGGGTTTCGGGTTCACCGAACCCCGGAGGGACAGCCTGTTTTAAGCCTCGCCCTTAGTGGGATCCGAAGGGTGGCGGCCCCAGGAGTGCAATCCCGCCGTTCCTGCGCGCGGACTCCTGCACCTTGCCGAAATCCATGGCGCCGCCCCCGGCCCCGGCGTCCAATGGCGTGCTCGCATCCCAGTAGAAAGCCTGGCAGCATCCCGGTGTGTGCAAACAAAGCATCCGGGCATGCGGGGACGTCACCATAAAAGCGTGGGGAACACCTCGGGGCGCGACCATCAAGCCGCCCTCGCCGACCCGGTGTTCTCTTCCGTCCATGTGAACCAGGATCTCGCCTTCCAGGATGAACATGGTTTCGTCCGAATCGGGATGTGTGTGCAGCGGCGTCATCTTGCCGCCGGACATCTCGTCTTCGAACATCATGAAGGCCCCGCCGGTCTCCTCGGCCTTGGCTTTCCAGGTGTGGACTCCGCCGCCGAAGAACCAGCGCCGTTCGCCTTCCGCCCGCCCCCGGATGATGGCTGTGGGGTTGACGGCTGCGGGGCTGATAACCGCGGGGTTGCTGGCTGCATCCATGGGACTGCCTCTTCACTGAGGAGCTTATGGGACTTATGTCCCATAACAAGACTGGAGTACCATAAGGTCCATGTCAACCCCCTATCAGGCCGGCGGGCGGACGGGCCAGAAGCAGCGGACGTTCCAGGCCCTCGTGGCGGCGGCCCGGGAGGCGGTGGCTGCCGGCCTCACTCCCACAGTGGATGACGCGGCCGCTGCTGCCGGCGTCGCCCGCAGCACCGCCTACCGCTATTTCCCGGGCCAGCGTGAGCTGTTGGCAGCCGCGCATCCGGAGACCGCGCGGACATCCCTTCTTCCGCCCGATGCCCCGGAGGATCCCGCCGCCCGGCTGGACGCCGTCGTGCTCGAATTCACGCAACTGATTGTCCGGACGGAGGCGCAACAGCGCACCATGCTGCGGCTCTCACTTGAAGAGGCCAAAGAGGATTCGCCGCTGCCGTTGCGGCAGGGGCGGGCCATCGCCTGGATCGAGGAATCCCTGCACCCGCTTCGCAGCACCTGGTCGCCGGCGGCCATGCGGGCGCTGGCGCTGACCATCCGCAGCGCGATCGGCATCGAGGCCCTGGTCTGGCTCACGGATATCGGCGGACTCACGCGGGAGCAGGCGGTGGCCTCCATGCGGTGGTCCGCGCAGGCACTGCTGCGCCAGGCGGTGGCATCGGGGCCGCCTCCGCACTGACCCTCCCACCCGGGCGGTGACTCAATCAATCGTCCGCGTCCCGCGTCCCGCCGCCTGCTCGCCGGTTACGACGCCGCCCGGTAAGTGCTCGTGGACGGCCATTGAGCCCCCGCGCCTCATCGGATATCGTCAAGTCCACAGGACCGGCCCGGGGTCAGCTGGGCGCAGTCACCAGCCACCAGAGAGCAGCCTCCCGTGTCTACCGAGCACTCCGCAACACTGCCCGCCCAAGTGTCCGCCGCCGCGGTTGCCGACCAGCGCCCGCCGCTCGAACAGCGCCTTGATCCGCAGATCCGCAAGCTCGCAGTGGGCGTCTGGACGGCGGAGCTGATCGGGGACGAACTGGCAAACATCAGCTACGGTGGCCGCCCCGTCCTCCGTGCCATCAAGGCGGTGGTGCGGGACCACGAATGGCGCACCTTTGCGCCGTCGGTCCGGGATGTCGCGGAGCTGAAGGACGACGACGGTATCAGCCTCCGGATCCACGTTGACTACGCGGCACCCGGCGCAGCGAAAGGTCCAGGGGCGCCGCGCACCGGCCCGGCGTACGAAGGCATGCTGATGCTCCGGATCACCCCGGCCACGGTCGAAGTGTCCTTCTCCGGCCGGGCGAAAACGGCGTTCCGGCGCAACCGGATCGGCCTGGTGGTCCTCCATCCCACCAGTGAAGCCGGACGGGACGTCAACGTGGTGTCCCCGGACGGCACCGCCACCAGCGGGGCCTTCCCCACGGATATCAGGCCGGACCTGGTCTTCACGGACATTTCTTCGCTGGAATGGGCCGACGCCGGCACCGCCTTTGACCTTGGCTTCTCAGGAGACATCTTCGAGACCGAGGACCAGCGGAACTGGAGCGACGGTTCCTTCAAGACGTACAGCACCCCGTCCGCGCTGCCCATCCCGGTGGACGTTGCCGCTGAGGACACCGTGCAGCAGTCGGTCAGCATCGAAGCCCTCAGCATCGAGACGCCGGACAACCCCCTCAGCGAAAGCCACGAGCAAGCGGCCTTCACGGTGGGCGAGCCCGCGGGAACCGTTCCGGCGCTGGCCCTGTCCGTTGACTCAACGGAAGCGGACTCAACGCAAGCGGCCGCCGGAAACATCGGGGAAGGATCACGGCTCCCCGGCCTCGACGCCGTCCTGGTGGAACTCTACGAGCCCCGGGAACTCTGGCCAGGCAAGCTTGCCGCCGCAACCAAGGAGGCGGACCGCCACGGCGCTGCACTGGACGTGCGGGTCGTGTCTGAATCAGCCGACGGCGTTGCGGAGGCTCTCAGGGGCGCCTTGGGAGGTCAGCTCTCGCGGATCGTCCGTCTTGCCCTGTTCCACCCCGGGACCCAGTGCACTGACCCGGCAGCGTTTGGCGCGCTGAAGGCATCGCTGGACGAGTCGGGCTTCAGCGGACAGCTTCTGGCCGGCACGCGCTCACATTTCACCGAACTCAACCGCTGGGTTGCAGGCAGCAGTGACGGCAGCCCCGTTCCGCAGGACGCCGACGCCCTGACTTTCAGCCTGGCGCCGCAGGTCCACAGCACGGAGGTTCCCCACATTGTGGAGACTGTCCCTGTGCAGCGGCTCGCCGCGGCCAACGCCCTGAAGCTGGGTGACGGGCGTCCCGTGCACGTCGGACCCATCACGTTGAAACCCAGGCTTCACGCCCCGGACCAGGAGGCCGGGGGGGACGAGCTACAGGACCACAGCTTCACCGCGGCCTGGACCCTCGCCAGCCTCGCTGCCCTCACCGTGGACGGCGTCGCCTCCGTGACGTACTTCGAAGCCGGCCGGCCGCGCGGCATCATCGGGACAGACGGCACGCTCAACCCGGCAGGGGAGCTGCTGCAGAGGCTCGCTGCCTGCAAGGGCGCCCCGGTGCTGGGCTCCGCTCCCGCACTGTCACACCGGCCCCACGGGACGAACTCCGTGACGGTCTATCCGGTGCAGTCGGCCGCCGGCCTGCAACTGTTCCTGGGCAACCTCAGTCCGCGGGAGGCCGCAGTTCGCCTCACCCTTCCCGAAGGAACTGCTTCGGCGGCGGCTGACGTGACGGTCATCGGGGCATCCGCGGGTGCCCGGGCGCAGGCGGCGCCGGCGGAGGCATCATCAGCGGACGACGGCGCCCTGGCGGTAACGCTGGGACCGTGGGCCACCGCCGTCGTCACCTTCCGGGACTGACGGCAGGCGACGCTCCTAACCCAGCAGCGTGTTGACCAGCCGCGCGGCCACCTTGGCCGTGCGCTGGTCGATGTCGAACTTCGGGTTCAGTTCGGCTACGTCCAGGTGCAGCAGTTTCCCGCTGGCAGCCACCTGGCGGCACACGGAGCTGATCACGGGCAGGGGTACCCCGAACGCCGCGGGCGCGCTGACTCCCGGGGCGACTGCTGCGGGCAGCACGTCCAGGTCGATGGTCAGGTAAAGCACGTCCACGGTGTCCAGGAAGCCGGCCACGAACTGCCGGGTTGCTTCGGCAGTGCAGTCCTCGTCGAGAAGGTACTTCACGTCCAGCCGGTGAGCGGTATTGAAGAGCACGCGGGTGTTGTTGGGCTCGGAGATCCCGACGACGGCGTAGTTCAGTGCGCGTTCGGTGGCTTCCTCCGCACGCGCCATCTGGAGGAAAGGCGTGCCCGAGGACGGTTCGGGTGCTTCCCGAAGGTCGAAGTGCGCGTCGAGGTTAAGTACCCCCAGGCGCTTCCCGCTGCGGACGGCTTCGGAACCGGCCACACCAAGGTAGCTGGCGAACGCGGTCTCATGGCCCCCGCCCAGCAGCACGGTGAGGTTGCCGGCGTCGAGCATTTCAGAAACGGCCAGCCCGGCGCGCGCTTGGCCGGCCTCCAGCGCGTTGTCCCTAACGGTGACATCACCGGCGTCGAACACCTCGCGCGGGAGGTGGAACGCGAGCGGACCGAGAGCGGCCCGGATGGCGGCGGGGGCAGCGGCGGCGCCCACCCGGCCCTTGTTGCGCAGCACGCCGGCATCGCTGCTGAAACCGAGAATGACGGCGGGACGACGGCCAGGTTCAAGGCTTTGCGCCGCGGCAGTTTCGTGGCGGTACGGCGTGACCGCCTGCCACCAGCGGCGGTGCTCGGCGGCGTCGCCGTCGAAACGGCCCCTCCACGTGAGCGGCGGGATGTCGACTGTGAGGGCTGTGCGAGGCATACTCCAAGCTCACCGCAGCGGAGCCCCGAAAACCAGCCCCGCCGCCGTCGGACTGTCCCGAATCCCGGACACCACGCCTAAACGGCGCCGAGACCTAGTGAATACCGAGCGCCTGCTCGATGGGCCCGATGCCGAAGAACAGCAGGAACGCGGCGGCAACGGCCCACATCAGCGGGTGGATGTCGCGCACCCGGCCCTGGAACGTGCGGATCAGCACGTACGCGATGAAACCGGCGCCCAGGCCGTTGGCGATGGAGTAGGTGAACGGCATCAGGGTGAAGGTCAGGAATGCGGGAATCGCGATGCCCCAGTCCTGCCAGTCGATCTTGCCCACCTGCGAAACCATCATGAAGCCCACCACCACGAGGGCGGGGGCCACGGCCTCGAACGGGACCAGGTTGATCAGCGGCGTGAAGAACATGGCCACCAGGAACAGCAGTCCGGTGACGATCGAGGCCAGGCCCGTGCGTGCGCCCTCGCCGATGCCTGCGCCGGATTCCACATAGATCTGGTTGGAGGAAACGGACGCGCCGCCGCCCACGATCGCGCCGAGGGCGTCCACCTGCAGCACGCGGTCCACGTCCGGGATGTTGCCGTCCTTGTCCACGGTGCCGGCTTCGTTGGCCAGGCCCACCATGGTGCCCATGGCGTCGAAGAAGATGCTGAGCAGGATCACGAAGGCCAGCAGCGTTGCGGCAACGAAACCGAGGTGTTCGAACGCGCCGATCGGGTTGGCCTTGCCTATCAGTGACAGGTCGGGTGCAGCCCATTCGGTGAATTTCGGTGCCACCAGGGACCAGCCCTGCGGGTTGAAGTTCTTGCCGTCGAAGCTGGGGCCGATGTGCAGGGTGAATTCAAGGATGACGGACAGAATGGTGGAGGCGATGATGCCGATGAGGATGGCGCCCTTGACCTTGCGGACCAGCAGGCCGATGGTCAGGATGAGTCCGAAGACGAACACCAGGGTGGGCCAGCCCAGGAGCTTGCCGTCGAAGCCAAGGCCCACCGGGACAGTGGTGCCGGCGGCATCCGGGATACGGCGGACGAAGCCGGCGTTGACTAGCCCGATCAGGGCGATGAACAGGCCGATGCCCACCACGATGGCCGTCTTGAGGCCATCCGGAACAGCCTTGAACACGGCGGTCCGGAAACCGGTGAGGACCAGGATCAGCATGGTGACGCCTGAGAGGACAACCAGGCCCATCATGTCCGGCCAGGTCAGGCCCGGATTCGTGGCGACAGTAACAGCCACGAAAGCGTTGACGCCCAGCCCGGTGGCCATGGCGAACGGGTGCTTTGCCCAGGCGCCCATGAGGATGGTCAGGATGCCCGCGGCAAAAGCAGTGACGGCGGCGACGGCCGGGAAGCCCAGGGTTGTGCCGCTGGAGTCGGGGCCGGAAAGGATTAGGGGATTCAGCACCACGATGTAGCTCATGGCGAAGAACGTGGCAAAGCCTCCGCGGATCTCGCGGGAGTAGTTTGACCCCCGTTCGGAAATCTTGAAGTACCGGTCCAGTGCAGAGCCCTGCTTAAGCATTAGTCCTCCGGGGGAGAGTGTTGGGGATTACTTGAATCCTAGTAGGTTGCCGGGTTGCGACCCCGCGATTTCGCCTAGTCTGTAAGGAAGCCAACACACAGGAGTAGCCCCGCATGCGTTCCATCCGCCACCTGCTGAGCGCCCTCATCGGGGCACTGTTTTTCACGGCCGCCGTGCTGGCCGCAGCTGCGCCCGCCTCAGCCCACGACGCCGCTGAGTCCAGCAGCCCGGCCCAGGGTTCCACCGTGGCCACTCCGCCGGAGAAGGTTTCCGTAACTTTCAACAGGGACCCGCTGGCCCTCGGTTCACAGTTCCAGGTGAAGGATGCGGCGGGCACCAACTGGGCAGAGGGCCCGGTGGAGATCGTGGACAACGTGGCGTCGCAGAAGCTCCGGCCCGGTGCGCCGGCCGGAGAGTTCACTGTGGTGTGGCGTGTGGTCAGCTCCGATTCGCATCCGATCGAGGGCACCTTCACCTTCACCGCCACCGCCGCTGCGCCGGGTTCCGGCGCCACCGGCTCAACGCCGGGCAGTTCGCCGGGCAGTTCGACGACGGCGGAGGTCCCTACGGCCGGCACCGCGCAGCCCGGCACCACCACGGCGCCTGAGCCGGCGCCTGACGCCTCGGAGCCGTTCCCTTGGAGCCTGGTGCTTTTCGCCGGAACAGCCTTGGGCATCCTCGTGGCCCTGGGCGTGCTGGCGAAACGAAACCTCAAGTCCACTGACGACGGGGCGGACGACGCCGCCGGGGAGCAGTAGGTCAGGACGCGCAGTTGAGGGCCGGGCAGCCGGCCCCGTGGTCGGGCGATAAACGCGGTCAGTTCAGCAGGGCCGGGGCCGGCAGTGCGGCGAAGCTTCCGGTGAGCACTGACGGGACACTGTCCGGATAGACCTTGGCGGAAATTGCCTGCCCCACAACCTTGGCCTGGCGGAGCACTTCCTTGGGTGTGGGAGTGATGAGTTCCCCGACGCCCACGAGGTACATTCCGATGGCCCGCATGGCGGCCGCCAGGTTTTGCCCCAGTGCCAGCCCCAGGTCCGCGAGCATACGGCGCAGCTGGCTGTGCGCTCCCCGGGTCAGGACAATGTGGTGTGCCAGCAGGACGCCGTCCGGCGTGTGGACGGCCCACTGGTGCACGGGAGGCTCGGAGAGGCCGGTGCCCAGCAGGTTCAATTGGACGGCGCGGGTGTTGTTGCGGATGTCCAGGTTGTGGCTGCTGGCGTAGTTCCTGAGGTGCCGCAGGATTTCGTTCCGCTCCTGCAAGGTCGCTGAGTTCGGCGCGTCACAGCGCGGCAGGGACACGGTATTGGCGGACTGGATTCCGCCCAAGGTTTCGAGCGCATCCACGGTGATTGAGTCCACGCCGCGCCGCCGGAGCTCGCTGGCGATCGCCAGACCCGGAAGCCCTGAGCCGATGATCACCGTAGTGGTCTGCTCGGTCCCACCATAAATTGGCATGCTCGACACTGCTCGTTCCTCCTCGAATGGTTCACTGTGCAGGCCTCGTTCCCCTGCACGTTCCGTAACCCCCAAAGTCCGGCCGCCGCGCGTGAAGCTGTAAGTGTGTTCTGAAACACATATCTCAGTTTCGCAACGCCTCGACAATACAGAACTTTTGGAGCTCTGGATAGCCCTTGCCGGACATTGGCTACCCCCACAATCTCACACTTGTGATTCGGCTGATCGGAGGTGGGATCTCTATGTTTCCGAGAGGTTAAAAGTGGGAGCTGGCTTGGACGTAAACCGCCTCTCCGGGAACCGTCTGGGCACTCCTTTAGGGGTGCTTGCTTACTGTCCGGCAAACGAGAATAGTGGGCTAAAAGAGCGGATTTGCAGCCAATAGCAGGCCCCGGCTTCCGGTTCACACGGCGGACGCCCACTTCTGGCAGAATAGCGGCAACATCAGGCAGTATCGCGAGGAGGCGGACCCCATGGGCCGAGATCAGGTGCACCCGTCAAGGGATGACGACGGCGGTTCTGCCGCCCCCGAGGGGATTGTGGTGGGCGTGGACGGTTCCGACCACAGCCAGTGCGCCCTCGTCTGGGCCGCCCGGGAAGCTGAGCGCCGGCATCGCCCCCTGCATATCGTGACCGCATACTCCGTGCCGATCTTCGCAGCGTCCGGCCTGGACGGCGGCTATGCCACCGTGGACGACTCGGTGATCCGCGAAGGTGCGGAGGCAATCCTCAAGCAGGCCCTGGACAAGGTGGCCCCCTACGACATCGACGTGGACGCTTCCGTGGAGAACGGCGACGCCTCCGGTGTGTTGCTGGAAATGTCCGAAACCGCCGAGCTGCTGGTATTCGGCACCCGCGGCCGGGGCGGCTTCGTCGGCAGGCTCCTTGGCTCGGTCAGCAGCGCACTCCCGGCACACGCGAAGTGCCCCACGGTCACCGTGCCGTTGATCTGCGCGGACCGCCTGGGCGAGACCACCGACGACAAGCACGTCAAAGCCGAACAGGCCAAGTCCGGGCACCAGCCGGTGGAAAACGTTGTTGTAGTGGGCGTTGACGGTTCCGAGCAGGCCCGGATTGCCGTCCTGGAGGCCGCGGACCAGGCCATACGCCTCGGAGCACCGCTTCGTGTTGTGTGCGCCGTGCCGCAATACAGCGGTTCACTGGCGTGGGTCCCTGCGCCCATGGACCGGGAGGCCCTGTTTGCCGACATCCGCGTCCAGCTCGACGCCGGTGTGGCCTGGCTGAAGAGCCACTACCCCAAGCTGAACGTGGAGACCCGCATCGTGGACGGTTCCCCCATCGACGTGCTGGTTGAAGCCAGCCGGCACGTGGAACTGGTGGTAGTGGGAACGCGCGGCCGCGGCGGCTTCACCGGAATGCTGCTGGGCTCGACGTCGGACGGAATCCTGCACCATGCCAAGGGCCCGGTACTGGTGGTTCCGGACCGGGACGACCCGCGGCTCGCGGACCGTCCCAGCTTTGGGCCCATGCTCGGCGCAGCGTAACCCCATCCTGACTTTCCAGTCAGTCCGGCCGGCGCATACCCCAGGAGGCCAGCGGTGAACCAGGCCAACAGTCCGGATTCGCCGGCGGACGGGCTGGTGCTGAACCTGGAGAACATCAACGCCGGAATGTTGCTGCGGGTGGGCGGCAAGGCCGCCAACCTGGGCGAAACCACACGCGCCGGGCTGCCCGTTCCGCCGGGCTTCTGCCTGACCACGGACGCCTACCGGCGGGCGGTGCGTCCGGCAGGGCTCGAAGACGTGCATGGCGCGTTGGCAGCCACCGGAGCCCACGAGCTGGCGGCCCTTGCCGGGCTGGCTTCCCGGGCACGGGAACTCATCCTGCGCGCGGACATTCCGCCCGAGATTGCCGGCGCCGTCCGGGAGTCCTATGCGGCGATGGGGACGGAGGTTCCGGTGGCAGTGAGGTCGTCGGCGACGGCCGAGGACCTGCCCTTCGCGAGCTTCGCCGGGCAACAGGACACGTACCTGAATGTGGTGGGCGCCGACGCCGTCCTTACGGCGGTCCGGCAGTGCTGGGCGTCGCTCTGGACGGACCGTGCGGTGACTTACCGGGCCACACACGGGATCAACCCGGCAACTGTAGCGCTCGCGGTGGTGGTCCAGCGCATGGTGGATGCCGCCGTGGCGGGCGTCCTGTTCACCGCGAACCCGGTGACGGGACGGCGCCATGAGGCCGTCATCGATGCCAGTCCCGGACTGGGCGAGGCCGTGGTTTCCGGGGCGGTGAATCCGGACCACTTCGTGGTGGACTCGGCCACCAGCGAGATCCTGGATCGGCGGCCCGGGGACAAGGGAATCGCCATCAGGCCCCTCGCCGGGGGAGGCACCGAGCGGATCACTCTCGGGCCGGATTCCGGGCCTTCCCTGAGTGATGCCCAGCTCCGGGAACTGTCCGCACTGGGCGCCCGGGTGGAACGGCATTACAAGGCGCCGCAGGACATTGAATGGGCCGTGGACGCCGCGGACAAGCTCTGGCTGGTGCAGTCCCGCCCCATCACCACGCTATATCCCCTTCCGGACCCCCGGCCCGACCTGCCGGAGCCGGAGGGAACACGCGTCTTTCTGTGCTTCAGCCTCGCCCAGGGGCTGACACGCCCCCTCACCCCGATGGGGATGGCCGGTTTCCGGCTGATCGCGTCCTCCGTCGCCCGTGCGGCCGGCTTTGACGTGCCCGAGCCGCGCAACGGTCCTGCACCCTACCGGCAGGCAGGGCAGCGTCTTTTCGTTGACCTCACTCCGGTGGTCCGCAGCAGCGTGGGCCGCGCCATTGTGCCCCGCGTCTTCGACATCATGGAGGCCAGGTCCGCCACGGTGCTCCGCAGGCTGTTCGCCGACCCGCGGTTTTCTGTGACCATCAGGTCCCCCTGGCGGCTCCTCCGGCGCGTGGTCCCGGTGGCGGCCAAGGCGAAGGTCCCGGAGTCGCTGCTCCGGGCGCTGCTTCGGCCGGAAGCGGCAATCCGCCGCGTGGACGCCTTCGGGGCACGGCACCGGGCTGCCCTCGTGGTTCCGGCCAACGCCACACCGGCGGAACGGCTGAACCATGCCGAACGCATCCTCGACGGCGGGCTCTTCCCCATCGTCCCGGCAGTGCTGCCGCTGCCGGCCCTGGGCTTCGCGCTCCTGGCGGTCGCCGGGAAGCTGACCGGGCAGGGCGGGGAGTCCGGCGCGCTGCAGGCCGTTCTCCGCGGGCTCCCCAACAACGTGACCACGGAGATGGACCTGGCCCTCTGGCAGCTCGCCACGGACATCCGCGCCCGCCCCGGGGCGGCCGCGATCTTTGAGGAAGCCTCCCCACCTGAGCTGGTGCGGCGGTACCGCGACGGCGGGCTTCCCGCCGTCGTGCAGTCAGGGCTCGCGGGCTTCCTGGGACGCTACGGACACCGGGCCGTCGCGGAGATCGACCTCGGCATGCCGCGCTGGTCCGACGACCCCGCGCACATCTTCGGAGTCCTGGCGAACTACCTCAAACTCGACGATCCGGCACTGGCGCCGGACCGCCAGTTTGCCAAAGCCGCCCGCGAGGCGGAAGCCCAGATCGAGCGGCTGGTGGAAGTAGCGGGGAGCCGGGGCGGCCCGGCAGGAAGGCTCCGCGCCCGGATGGTGCGGGGCGCGCTGAAGCGGACCCGGCTCTTTGCGGGACTGCGCGAACTGCCGAAGTACCACATCGTCGAAGGCCTGGCTTCGGTCCGGAGACAGCTCATGGCAGTGGGGGCGGAGCTCGCCGCGTCCGGCAGCATCGCCGACGCCGACGACATCTTCTTCCTCAACTTTGCCGAAGCGCACCGGGGCCTGGCCGGGGCGTCGCTACGGGAGGCAGTGGCGGAACGCCGCGGGGCCTACGACGCCGAACTCTCCCGCCGCCGCATTCCCCGGGTGCTGCTTTCGGACGGAACGGAACCCGAAGCGCTGCAGGTTGCCGCGCCGGGTGCCGCGGACGGTGTCCTGTCCGGCACGCCGGCATCGGCGGGAATCGTCACTGCCAGGGCACGCGTCATCCTGGATCCGCAGGGCGCCGCACTGGAACCGGGAGAAATCCTGGTGGCCCCGTCGACAGATCCCGGGTGGACGCCGTTGTTCCTCACGGCCGGCGGGCTCGTGATGGAAATGGGCGGCCCCAACTCCCACGGCGCGGTGGTGGCCCGGGAGTACGGAATTCCCGCCGTCGTCGGCGTCCCGGACGCCACCTCCGCCATCAGCACCGGCCAGGTGATAACGCTCGACGGCGGGGCCGGCACCGTCGCGCCGGCTGCGGGCTGACCGTCCCCGGGGCACCGCAGGACGGGCGGTCTCCCGAGGGGGTGTAACGGACGGGTCCGGAGCGTACTCTGGAATCAACAAGCTGCAATGTTGGAGCGGAGTTGTCATGACCAGAAAGTGGCTGCGGTGGATGCCTGCCGCCGCCGTGCCTGCCGTTATTGCCGCCGCTGCGCTGGCCGGGTCCCTGCCCGCAAGCGCAGGCGACCCCCTGCCCGCCAAAACGCCGGAACAAGTCCTGGCGCTGGTGGCGCAGCACGCTGCTCCGTCCCTCTCGGGGACCCTGGAGCAGACCTCCCAAATCGGCCTGCCGGAACTGCCCAAGACCGGGCCGTCCGCCGGCAGTGACGCCGCCTCGGCCTTGGAACTCCTGAGCGGCCCCCACACCGCGCGGGTCTTCATGGACGGACCACGCAACGTCCGGGTCCAGGTGCTGGACCGCCTCGCTGAACGCAATGCCGTCCGCAGCGGAGACCAGATGTGGTTGTACAGCTCCAAGGACAACACCGCCACCCACCTGACCCTCCCCGCCGATGCCGGCAAGCAGAAGGATTTCAGCCAGTTCAAGCATCCTGGTGCCGGCACCGACGGTGTGATGCCGACGCCGGAGGACCTGGCTGCACGGCTGCTTGCCGCCGCCGATCCCAGCACTGAAATTGCAGTGCTTCCGGAGGTCACCGTTGCGGGCCGGGCGGCGTACAACCTGATGATCACGCCTCGGACCGAAGGTACCCTCATCGGTTCGATTGCCATCGCCGTTGACGGCCAGAGCGGCCTGCCGCTCAGCGTCGAACTGAAGGCCCGCGGCCAGGAAGAACCCGCGTTCAAGCTGGCGTTCACCAGCCTGTCGCTCCAGGCGCCGGACGCCTCGCTGTTCGCATTCAGCCCGCCGCCGGGCGCCACCGTCAAGGAAATCGAAGTGCCGGCCCATGGCACGGAAAGCTGGCCCGGACACGCCACGGAAGGCGGCGCAGTTCCTGATGCGGCAGTTCCCGGTTCCAGGGATCCGGACACCGGACACCCGCGGCCCACAGTGACCGGTACCGGCTGGGAGAGCGTGGTTGAATTCCCTGCCAGCCCGGGGTCAGCGGAAGCCGGGGCAATGGTGTCCAGCGATCCGCTGCTTCAGCAGGCCGCTGTTGCGGTGCCGGGCGGGCGGCTGTTCAGCACCGCCGTCGTGAATGTGCTGCTGACCGATGACGGGCGCGTCTTTGCCGGGTCTGTTCCCGCGGAACGCCTGCTGACCGCTGCCGCCGCGAGGTGACAGCCTCGGGCCGGGGCGTGGAACTGGCAATAGAGACGCGCGGCCTCAGCAAAAGATTCGGCCATCAACTGGCCGTGGACGGCGTGAACCTGGCCGTCCCGAAGGGGTCCGTGTTTGGTTTCCTGGGTCCGAACGGCTCCGGGAAGACCACCACCATCCGCATGATGCTGGGCCTCGCGGCGGCCACGGATGGCTCCGTCAGTGTGCTGGGGCTCGCCATGCCGGACCGCTTCCACGAGGTCCTGCCGCGCGTGGGCGCCCTGGTGGAAGGCCCGGCGTTCTACCCGTTCCTTTCCGGGGCGGCCAATCTCCGGCGGCTCGATGCTGCAGACCCGTATGCCGCAACGTCAACACGGCGTGCCCGGGTGGAGGCCGCGCTGGAACGCGTGGGCCTGACGCACGCGGCCGGGAAGAAGGTCCGCGCGTATTCGCTCGGCATGAAACAGCGACTGGGCATCGCCAACGCGCTCCTCTCGCCCCGTGAACTGCTGGTGCTCGACGAACCCACCAACGGGCTGGACCCGCAGGGAACCCGCGAAGTGCGCTCCCTGGTTCGTTCCCTCGCGGCGGACGGTGCCACGGTTTTCGTCTCCAGCCACCTGCTGGCCGAAGTGGAGCAGATCTGCACCCACGCGGCGGTCATGAGTGCGGGGCGGCTGGTGGCGCAGGGAACGCTCGCTGAACTGCGCGACGCGGGCAAGACGCGGATCCGCCTGGTCACGCCCGACGCCGGACTGGCCGAGGGTGTGTTCACGACGCTGGGAATGTCCCCGGCAGGCGGGCGGAGCAACGGGGCGCTGGTTTACGGCGACGGCGACGGCGGGCAGTCGGGGGAGGCCGTGGAGCCTGAGGCCGTGGTAGCCGCCCTTGTGGCTGCGGGGGTGCGGGTGCGCGGCTTCGCTGTGGAACAGGGCAGCCTGGAAGACCGCTTTGTGGCGCTGACGGGGGAGGGGTTCGACATTGCCCAATAAAGGTGTGGCCGCTGGCGCCGCGACTGCCAGCGATGCGGCCCCGGGGACGCCACCGGCCAAGGCGTCCTCCGGATGGCCGTTGCTTGCCTCGGAACTGAGCGTACTTTTCCGCCGGCGCCGGACCTGGGCCATGCTGCTGGCGCTCGCCGCCGTGCCCGTGCTGATGGCCGTCGCCGTCCGGGTCTCCTCGGCCGTGCCGCCCGGCCGCGGGCCTGCCTTCCTTGACAGGATCAGCCAGAACGGGTTGTTCGTGGGGGTGACGGCGCTGCTGGTGTGTGTGCCGCTTTTCCTGCCGCTAACGGTGGGCGTGGTGGCCGGGGACACGATCGCGGGCGAAGCGGGCCTTGGGACCTTGCGTTATCTCCTCGTGGCCCCGGCCGGCCGCGTGCGGTTGCTGCTGGTCAAGTATGCGGGAGCTGCCGCGTTCTGCATCGTCGCCCCGTTGGTGGTGGCGCTGACCGGGGCGGGCATGGGAGCGGCGCTGTTTCCGGTGGGGCCGGTGACGCTGCTGTCTGGCGACGTGATCACCGCCCAGGAGGCTGTCCTGCGACTGGTCCTCGTAGCCGCCTACCTGACGGTGTCCCTGCTGGGGTTGTCCGCCGTCGGGCTCTTCCTGTCCACCCTGACGGATGTCCCGGTGGGCGCCATGGCGGCCACCATCGTGGCATCCGTGGTGTCCCAGGTGATGGGCGAGCTGCCCCAGCTGGAGTGGCTGCACCCCTGGTTGTTCAGCCACTACTGGTTCGGTTTTGCAGACCTGCTGCGTCAGCCGATTGCCTGGGATTCCTTTGCCGGGAACGCGTTGCTGCAGGCCGGCTACATCGCGGTCTTCGGGGCGCTCGCCTACGGCCGGTTCATCACCAAGGACGTCCTGTCCTAGTACGAAGCCGGCTAATACCGCGCAACGGTGGGATGGAGCTGCATTCCGGCCATCCAGGCCAGGTCCGTCACCGTGATGCCGTCGTCCGGGTTGAGGGCCTGGACCACGCGGCCGCCGCCGAGGTAGATCCCCACATGATAGAAATCGGGGGCCGATCCCCAGACCAGGAGGTCGCCGGGCTGCGCCTGGGAGAGCGGCACGTGCACCGGTGCCTGGGCGTACTGCTGGGCAGCCGTGCGCGGAAGGTATTTACCGGCAGCGGCGAACGCGTTCTGCACCAGCCCGGAACAGTCGAATCCGAGCGGGCCGGAGCCGCCGTATTTGTAGAAATAGGGTGATCCCACCTTGCTGAGTGCCACCGAGATGGCGGTCTGGTTCGAGCCGCCGGGGGACGGCGCAGGGACGGGGGCTGGCGCCGGCGCAGGGGTCGCCGGCTCGGGTGCTGCGGGTGCCGGAGGGGCAGGTGCAGGCGGTGCCGGATTCGCCGGCGCAGGGGCAGCAGGTGCCGGCGGCGCCGGGGCGGGCGCTGCGGGTGCGGCAGGGGCCGGTGCGGCAGGGGCCGGGGCCGGTGCGGCGGGCCTGGTCTGTGCAGCGGAGTCCTGCGTCGCAGCCTGGGCGGCCGCTGCGGCGGTGACGGCCGCCAGCCGTTCCTGGGCGCGCTGGCGGTCCAAGGCATCGATGCGGGCGGATTCGAGTGCCACCGTAGTGTTCTTGAGGTTTGCCAGCTGGTCCACCAGCACGGTCCGCTGGGCCTTCGCCTCGGACACGGCCTTCGCCTGGGCTTCATTGGCGCGTTCGGCTTCAACCTTGCGGTCCTCGGCCGACCTGGCCGCGTCATCGGCGGCACGGTTGGCGTCCTCCGCCGCGGCGGTCAGGGACTTGGCCGCCGAAGCGGCGTTTTCGGCCGCCTCGAACGCCCGGCTGCGGCTTGCGGAGATGGCTTCGAGGGTGGCGGCCTGCTGTAGCACTTCACCGTTTCCACTGACAAATGTGCTCAGCGCCGGGTTGAGGCCGCCGTTGCGGTACAGATCCCCGGCCAGCTGCCCTACCTGCTTGCGGGTTTTCGCCTGTTCGGCCTCGGCGGAGGCTGCCCTCGCGGAGGCGAGCGTGGCTGCATCACGGCGGATCTCTAGGGTGACCAGGGCGTCGCCGTAGGCATTGTTGGCCTGCATGGCGGCGGCAAAGCTTGCTTCCTGGGCGGCGGCCGCGTCCGCCAGGATGCGGTCGATTCTGGTGACCTGGTCCGCCGTCGCGCTTTCGCTGGCTTTGGCGGCCGCGATTTCTTCGGGAGAGGGGATTTCCGGCGAGGCCGGAACGCTCAGGGCGGGCACTGCGGTCCGCGGAAGTGGCGCAGCCCCGGCCGGCAGGGCGAGGGATCCGAGGAGTACGACGGCGGTGCACAGCACAGCCGCTTTGCGGCCGGATCCGGTCAAACCCATCAAGTAACCTCGCGACAGTCAGGCTGGAGTGAGCGAGGAGAGATTGAAGTTTCACAGGTGATTGTCACAAGTAAATGCCCCGCTGCGGAGACCCAGCACACCCGAGGCTACGTGGCTAGCTGCAACTTTGGCAACACTAGTCACATCAATAACATAAACAACAACAGTGTCATTTCGTCACATTGAGGGGCGGCGTGTCGGGGGAAAGCGTCTGACGGAGGGGCCAGAACAGGTAGTCGGCACGCTAGCGGCAGAGTGAATGCCGGACTTACCCTTTTGGGGACTGGGGGCGTGATCAGTTCGAGTAGGGGGATTTCTCGTGCAACAACGCCGTCCTCAACAGCACTTCGTCCGTCTCCGCCGTGGAACGGCGGGTGTTGCGGTCCGCCTCGCCGTGATGTTGGTAGTGCTCGGTGCTCCCGGCCCGATGGCGCGTCGACCTCCGGCTACTGGGTGTCGGCGTCGTTTCCTGCCGCCGGGAACAGCCGGTTCACGCCGTCGCTGGCGGTCGATCCGGCAGGCTCAAGGATCTACGATCCCCATCTCCTGTATATGAACCCGGGAAATGTCACGGTCCAGGACGCCGCCACCGGCGCCATCCAGGCCACCATTCCGGGCGCCATGGGCACCCTCGGCGTTGTGCTCAGCGACGACGGTTCGCGGCTCTACATCGCCAACAGCGGCAATACCCAGAACCCCCGCAACCAGGGCACGGGGCCCGGCATTGTCCAGGTGGTCGACGCCCGGACCAACACCGTGACGGCGAGCATCGAAACTGACCGGGGCGGCGGGCGCCTGACGCTCTCGCCGGACGGTCGCACGCTCTTCGGCGCCATGTACGAGGGTCGCAACGTGACGTTCATCGACACCGCCTCGAATGCGATTACCGCCAAAGTTCCGGTTCCCGGCCAGCCAGGCGGACGGGTCGCAGTCAGCCCGGACGGCGGCACGCTCTACGTCGGTGATTCGTATGCGGGCGGAGTCCAGGTCGTTTCTGTCGCGGAGCGGAGGGTCGTCAAATCCGTTGAAACCGGCTGCACGTCCAACTCAGACCTGACGCTCAACCCCTCCGGATCCCGGCTTTACATCACGGGATGCATGTACCCGGGCAGCCTGGGGATCGTCGACACCGGCACCATGGCGTCGCACACTATCCCGCTCACCGGCGCACCTGGCGCCGTTGCGTTCAGCCCGGACGGAGGCAAGGCGTACGTTGTCGACAGCAGCGAAAACGGTCACGTCCTTGTCCTCGACGCCGCCACCGAAACGGTCGCGGCGACCTTCCCGGTGGGGCGGAACCCCACGGGCATCGTGGTGACCCGCGACGGCTCAGCACTCTTCATCGTCCACGGCGGTTCCGCAGTCTCGCGTGTGGACCTGGTGGAAAACGGACGGCAGGCTTTCAGTGACGTTCCCGCGGGCGCCCCGTTCTTCCACGAGATCAGCTGGCTCTCGAACTCAGGGATCAGCACCGGCTATCCCGACGGCTCCTTCAGGCCGCTGGAATCCGTTCAACGGGACGCGATGGCCGCCTTCCTGTTCCGGAATGCGGGATCCCCGGCCTGGTTTGTTCCGCCCGCCGTCTCGCCCTTCAAGGACCTGGGCCCCGGAGACATGTTCTACAAGGAGATCACCTGGCTGGCCGGCCAAGGCATCACCACAGGCTACGACGATGGCACCTTCCGGCCCCGGGCGCCGGTTTCGCGCGAAGCCATGGCTGCGTTCCTGTACCGGTACGCCACAACGTTGGCGGGGGCGCCCGCCTATGCCGCCCCTCCAACCGCGCCGTTCACCGACGTCCGTCCCGGCGACGCCTTCCACCGTGAAGTGAGCTGGGCGGCCGCAGCAGGGATCACCACCGGCTATCCGGACGGCATCTTCCGGCCGCGGGCCGCGGTTTCCCGCGAAGCGACGGCCGCGTTCCTGTACCGGCTCACCAACCCGGACAAGCCCATGCCGCGCTAGCCCAGGAGGCGGGAACCGTGCCGGGAGCCCCGGACGGGAGGCAGCCTCCGTGGGCGCTACCGCTCAGGCGTGCTGGTGGGACTCGTGCTCGGAGTGGCTCTCGGGTTCCAGCTGGAAGGTGCAGTGTTCGGTGTCGAAGTGCGAGCCCAGGCAGGTGGCGAGCTTGTCCAGCACCTGATCCGCCCCGCGTGCGCTGAGAACGGCGTCCTCCACCACCACGTGGGCCGAGAAGACGGGCACTCCGGAGGTGATGGTCCAGATGTGGATGTCATGCACGGACACGACGCCGTCTACGGACAGGATGTGCTCCCGGATCATCTGGACTTCAACGCCTTTGGGCGTGGCCTCAAGCAGCACGTCCACCACGTCGCGGAGCAAATGCCACGCTCGCGGGATGATCATCACGGCGATGACCATGGAGGCAATGGTGTCTGCCGCCTGGAATCCGGTCACCATGATCACCACGGCGGCGGCTATGACGGCGAACGATCCCAGCAGGTCCCCGAGCACCTCAAGGTAGGCGCCCCGCACATTGAGGCTTTCCTTCTGGGCGCTGCGCAGGATCAGCAGGGACACGAGGTTGGCCACGGCGCCAAGGATGGCGGCGTAGAGCATCACGTCGGTCTGGACTTCGGGAGCCGCGCCGATCCGACGGATGGCTTCGGTGAAGATCACCACGGAAATGACAATCAGCACCAGTGCGTTGGCCAGGGCTGCGAGGACCTCGGCGCGCTGGTAGCCATAGGTCCGCTGGTCGCTCGCGGGCCGGGTGGCAATCCAGGCTGCCAGCAGGGCGATGAACACTCCGGCGGCGTCGGACAGCATGTGCCCGGCGTCGGCGAGCAGGGCCAGGGAGCCGGAAATGACGGCGCCGATGATCTGGATCAGGACCACTGCCAGGGTGATGCCGAGGACGGCGATGAGGCGCTTGCGGTGCTTGCCCGTGGCAGTGCCTGTCATGCCGTGAGAGTGGCTGTGGTCGTGTCCCATGCCTACAAGGCTAGCTAGTCCCAGCCGAGTTCGTGCAGCCGTTCGTCGCTGATGCCGAAGTGGTGGGCAATCTCATGCGTCACGGTGACTGCCACTTCCTGGATCACTTCTTCCCGGGAGGAGCAGATTTCCAGGATGGGCTGGCGGTAGATGGTGATCCGGTCCGGCAGCGACCCCGCGCCCCACCACGCGTCGCGCTCGGTCAGCGGAACGCCTTCGTAGAGCCCCAGCAGTACCGTGTCCGGGTCCTCGCCGGGCTGCGGGACGTAGTCGTCCTCGATGAACACGGCGACGTTGTCCATGGCCTTGGCCACGTCCGGCGGGATGCGCTCCAGGGCGTCGCTGACGGCCGACTCGAAATCCGCCTCGGTCATGGGGAAGGGCGCATCGTCCGCCCCGTCCGGGACGATCGGAAGGCCGGGCGGCAGGTTGGCGGGCATACCAAGACTCTAGCGGGATTTGCGCCGCGTCAGCCCCACTCCCACCAGGCAGATCACGCCGCCCACAAGGCCCCAGACAGTGGGCACTTCGCCGAGCACCAACCAGGAGATGAGGATGGTGGTGCCGGGCACCAGGTACGTGGTGGCGGCCAGCTTCCCGGCATCGATGAGGGACAGCGCATACGCCCAGGTGGTGAAGGCGATCGCCGTCGGGAAGATCCCCAGGTACACCAGCCCCAGGGTGGCCGGGAGCGGCGCCTGCTGCAGCTCGACGGCCAGCTGGCCGCTGAACGGCAGGCAGCAGACTGCACCCACCATGATGCCGAACCACGTGGCCTGGGCCGCGGGGAACTTCCTCAGCACGGGCTTCTGGATGATCACGCTGACGGCGGCGAGCACAGCGGCGAGGAGGCAGAGCAGCACGCCGGCCACATCCGCCGTCGAACGCTGTCCCGAACTGAGCGCAATCACAGCGACGCCGGTGAACGCTATCAGGCTGCCGATGATCAGCCAGCGCGGGAAGCCTTCCTTGAGCAGGAGTCCGGCCATCACTGCCACCAGGATGGGGTTGACGTTGATCAGCAGGGCGGCGGTGCCGGCGTCCAGCAGGTGCTCGGCGGCGTTGAGGGCCACGTTGTAGCCGCCGAACCACATCACGCCGTAGGCGAGGATGGGCCACCATTCCCGGCCCTTGGGCAGCATCCGCAGCTTGGGCAGCACCACCAGGCCGAGGACGACGGCGGCAATCGCCAGCCGTCCCAGGGTCAGGGAACCGGGTGAGAAGCTTGGGCCCACGGCGCGGATTCCCACGAACGCGGAGGCCCACAGGACCACGGTGACGACGACGGCGGCGACGCCCAGTTTGTTGACCGGCGCCTTCCCGGGGGAGGGATGCGGCGCGGGGGTGTTGCCGTGTGACGGTGGTTGCGGGGCAGGTGCTGGTGCGGCGTGCGAAGACCCTTCGTGGGGGCCGGCGGACGGCGTGGGGCCGGATTCGGCGGTGGTTGCCATGCTGCCAATCTAGCCCTTGCAGCCGCGGTGGGGCTGGCGGAAATCGGCCACGTCTAGTCGAGATCCTGCCAAAGTTGCCGGTGCCGGTGGCGCCGCCGGGGCGCCAAATCCAAACGGTTACGACCTAGACTCGAGCCAACATGTCGAAAACGTCCATCCCGTGGCTGGCAGGTCATGGATGCGGAAGGAGTTCCATGAATCCGATCACGCCGAGAATTGGCACGGTCTTTGTCCCGGTCAGCGATGTGGAAGCGGCCAGGGACTGGTACTGCCGGCTGCTGGGTGTACCGGCCGATGGCGAGATCCTCTTTGGTCACCTCTATGTGCTGCCGGTCGAGGGCACCGGACTCGTCCTGGACAGCAGGATTTATTCGCAGGACGTCGTTTTCAAGGTGCCCGCTTTTCATCTCGACACCCAGGACGTCCAGGCAGCGCACAACTATGCGGTTGAACTGGGCGCCGATCCGGCGGACATCCAGCACGGGCAATGGTTCAACTTCCGGGATCCTGACGGCAATGCCCTGATGGTCTGCCAGTGCTAGCGTCCCGCTCCGCGGTGGAGTGCTTTCGGGTTTGTGGCGCTCACCTCAGCACGCGTGCAGCGTCCTGGATGGCGGCGGCCACGCCGTCCAGGACTGCCGAGCCATAACGCCACTGCTGCCAGTGCAGCGGCACATCGACTAAGGACTTGGAAGCCATCAGCCGCAGCGTGCCCTGGTCGAGGTCGTCGCCGATTTCCAGCTCGGGAAGCAGGCCCCACCCCATGCCCAGCCGGATCGCCTCGCCGAACTCGTGTGCCGCCGGCACGTAATGGCGGGGCGGTTGGAGGGATTTCCGGCTGAACCGCCGCAGGTAGCGGTCCTGGAGGTCGTCCTTGCGGTCGAAGATGATGACGGGAGCCTTGGCCAGTGACTCCGCCGTGGCGCCGCCGTCGAACCACGATCCGGCGAAGGCCGGAGTGCAGACCGGGAGGTAGCGCATGACGCCGAGCCGGCGCGAAGTGCAGCCCGGGGCCGGCTTTTGGGTGGCCGTGATGGCCGCCGCCGCTGCCCCGCTGCGGAGGAGCTCCAGCGAATAGTCCTGGTCCTCGCGCAGGATCTCCAGCTGGACCGTGCCGGCCACCGCGGCCAGCCCGGCCATCGCCCAGGTGTGCAGCGAGTCGCTGTTGATCACCAGCGTCAGGCGGGTGTCCGGGTGCGGGTTCCCCGGCTGCAGTTCATCGGCGAGGTCTGCCGAGAGCATTTCGAGTTGCCGGGCGAACCGCACCACGGCCTGGCCGGACTCGGTCAGCTCGATGGGCCTCGTCCTTCTCAGCACGGGGCGGCCGACGGCCACCTCGAGTGCGCGGATGCGCTGGCTCACGGCGGAGGCAGTGACGGAAAGGTGGCTGGCGGCGGCGTCGAAACTTCCCTGCGCGACGATGGCCGCGAGAGTCCGGGCCTGGTCCGGATGGAGGTCGATCATTAGCTCATCTTATCGAATGAAAGAATCTTTAACTGGTTTCATGCGGACAGTCCTCATACCGTTGAAGGCGTGATTCTTCCCGTGCTCTCAGGACTGGCCAGCGGCCTGTCACTCGTTGTCGCCATCGGCGCCCAGAATGCCTTCGTCCTCCGCCAAGGCATCCAGCGCTCGCATGTGGCGCTGGTTGTCGCGGTCTGCGCGGTTTCAGACCTTGTGCTGATCCTGCTGGGCGTGGCCGGCATCGGCGTCGTCATTGAACGCGCCCCGGCGGTGCTCGAGGTGGTGCGCTGGGCGGGGGCCGCTTTCCTGGCGGGCTACGGAGCCATTGCCGCCTGGCGCGCCATCCGGGGGCAGGCGCTTGGTCAGCTGGAACCGGCCCGCGCTGTCAGCTGGGCAGCCGTCCTGGGGACAGGCCTCGCGTTCACGTGGCTGAACCCGCACGTCTACCTCGACACCGTGCTGCTGCTCGGGTCGCTGGCCAGTACGCACGGTCCGGACGGCCAGTGGTGGTTCGCCGCCGGCGCGGGACTGGCCAGCATCGCCTGGTTCACGGCCCTGGGCGTGGGCGCACGGTTCCTGGCGCCGGTCTTCCGGAGCCGGAGCGCGTGGCGCATCCTTGATGCCGTCATCGCCGCCGTCATGGTGACGATGGCCGTCCTGCTGGTCAGTTGAGTTCCGCCTGAACGTTCCGAGCCGGCCGTCATGTCCGGGCTGCTAGGCCCCGCGTCCGGACCACTCCAGCAGGCGGTCCAGCGGCCAGGTGTTGACAATCCGCTCGGCCGGCACGCCGTTCGATGCCGCACGTGCTGCGCCGTACTGCAGGAAATCCAGCTGGCCCGGAGCATGGGCGTCGCTGTCGATGCTGAAGAGGCAGCCGGCGTCGATGGCCAGCCGGATCAGCTCGTCCGGCGGATCCTGCCGCTCGGGGCGGGAATTTATTTCGACGGCGACCCCCTGCTCGGCGCACGCGGCGAACACTCGCTCGGCGTCGAACTCCGACTGGGGCCGCGTTCCCCGGGATCCCTGGAGCAGCCGTCCGGTGCAGTGGCCCAGGACGTTCATGTGCGGATCGCTGATGGCGCCCAACATCCGCGCGGTCATGGTGCGCCGGTCCGAACGGAGCTTGGAGTGGACGCTCGCCACCACAACGTCCAGGCGGTCCAGCATGTCCGGGGACTGGTCCAGTGTGCCATCCTCCAGGATGTCCACCTCGATGCCAGCGAGCAGGCGGAAACCGCCGCTGCCGGCGTTGACGTCCGCAACGACGTCGAGCTGTTCCCGAAGCCGTTCGGCACTCAGGCCATTGGCGATCTTGAGGCTGGGGGAGTGGTCGGTCAGGGCAAGGTACTCCCGGCCCAAGGTGCGGGCGGCATCGGCCATGAGCTCGATCGGAGACCCGCCGTCGGACCAGTCGCTGTGGCTGTGCAGGTCTCCACGCAAGGCGGCGTGCAGTTCCGTGCCGCCTTCCGCGAGCGGCTGCTGCCCGCGTTGGCGCAGGCCCTCGAGGTAGTCGGGGACGCCGCCGTCCACCGCCTGCCTGATCACCTCGAAGGTCCTGTCCCCGATTCCCTTCATGCTCTTCAGCCGGCCGTTGCGCGCCCGGGCCTCGACCTCGCCCGGGTCGAGGGCTCCGATGATCCCGGCCGCTTTCCGGAAGGCCTGGACCTTGAACGTGGGGGCCAGCTCGCGTTCCAGCCAGAAGGCGATCTCATTGAGGGCATCAACGGCATCCATGAGTCCATCTTGCACCCGCCCTGCACCGGATCCTGCGGCAGTGTGATGCCGATTTTGGATATTCCCGGGGTCTGCCCTACACTTTTATAGTCCAGTTCGGAGCAACTCGAAAGGACAAAAACGAAAGGCTTCGGCCCTTTATTTTTGCCCTGACAGAGCCGGATTGAGTTCAGGCCCCCATCGTCTAGCGGCCTAGGACACCGCCCTTTCACGGCGGCGGCACGGGTTCGAATCCCGTTGGGGGTACGCAAGGAATGTGGTCAAACCGGATGGAAAAGTCTGGTAGGCTAAAGGCCTTGAAAAATTGCAGTAGCGATACTGCAGACAGCAAGAAAATAGCAAGGCCCTGTAGCGCAGTTGGTTAGCGCGCCGCCCTGTCACGGCGGAGGTCGCGGGTTCAAGTCCCGTCAGGGTCGCTCTGATTGCCAGAAGAAATTCCGGCCGTCAAGGTGACATGTCACCTAGGCTCTGTAGCTCAGTTGGTAGAGCGTTCGACTGAAAATCGAAAGGTCACCGGATCGACGCCGGTCGGAGCCACCACTGGGAAGCATCAGTTCTTCGGAGCTGGTGCTTTTCTTCTTTAACCGCGGACTTTGCGAAGGTAGAGCCGTTCGGCCCGATGTCCGGTGCCGCGGATGGCGCTATTCTCAGGCATGGGTCCGTCACAAAGCCAAGAGAAACCTCGGATCGTTGTCGGTGTTGATGGTTCCGCGATGTCTGTCGCAGCGCTGCGCTGGGCCGCCCGGATTGCCCCTGCCCTGGACGCCACGATTACGGCCGTTGCCGCCTGGCACTTCCCGGTTGATACGGGTTTCGGCTGGTCCACGCCGCCGGACTGGGACCCGGAGGCAGGAGCCAGGGAGGTTCTCAAGGAAGCGCTCACGGCTGCCTTTGGCGATAAGCCGCCTCACGGTCTCACCCAGCGGACCGTCATGGGGCACGCTGCCTACGTCCTGATCGAGGAAAGCCGCAGTGCCCAGATGCTGGTTGTGGGTTCACGCGGCCACGGCGGCTTTGCCGGGCTCTTGCTGGGATCGGTCAGCTCGGCCTGCGCGGAGCATGCCCAGTGTCCCGTGATGGTGGTCCACGGAGCCGACCCGCAGGATGGCGCCCCCTCCTGAGGCCAGCGCCGGCTGCCTCCCGAGGCTCCCGCCCGCCGGTTTTCCCCGTCGCGTGGTCGTTTCCCCCCGTAAGCCGTGGGGGATTAGGCCATTTCGGGGGGATTTTCTGGTGGTACGAAGTGTCGCGCTGCCTCCGGCCTGGAAACCTAACTTTGTTGGCAGAACGTCGCCGTCTTGGTTCGGGCCGGCGGGCAAGCCCCGGGAACGCCGTAGCTTCACCCGCAAGGCCGGAGCCGCCGAAAATTGGTCGTTGACAGCATCCCAGTAACGCGCGTAACCTAAATCACACGCTCGAAGTAACGCGCGTTAGTAGTAGGTTTCAACTGGCCAGGGTGGCCAGCGCTGGCAAGACTTTCGGAGCATTCAATGGCGAAGAGCACACAGGCAGCGGCGTCGAAGACGGCCGCACCGGCCCGGACGGCCCCCGGCGTCTCCAAAGCCGTCTCCAAAGCCGCCTCCGTGGCCCCCGCACACCGGGGTGTCACCATGGCGGACGTGGCCAAGGCCGCCGGGGTGTCCCGCACCGCGGTGTCCTTCGTCCTGAGCAACCGCGAGAACGCCAGCATTTCGGAGGAGACCAAGCACCGCATCCTCGAAGCGGTCCAGACCCTGGGATACCGGCCCAACGCCGGTGCCCGGGCCCTCGCGTCGCAGCGCAGTGACTGGTATGGCATTGTCACGGAGATCGTCACGGCACCGTTCGCCGTCGACATCATCAAGGGCGCGCAGGACCAGGCCTGGCTGTCCCGCCGGTTCCTGCTCATCGCACCCTCCGACCAGGCCGATGCAACAGGACCAAACCGGGGCATGGAAGATGCAGCCGTTGAAAAGCTACTGGAACAGAGAGTGGAAGGACTTCTTTACGCGGCCACGTACCACCGGGCCGTGCACGTTCCTAAAAGCGCCAACGAGGTCCCCACGGTCCTCATCAACTGCTTTGACGCGGACGGGAAGCTGCCCTCGATCGTTCCGGACGAGCGCGCCGGGGGCCGCGTCGCCGTCGAGCGTCTACTGCAAGCCGGCCACACCAGAATCGGTGTCATCAACTTGGATCCGGACATTCCCGCCGCCGTCGGCCGTTTGGAAGGATGCCGCGAAGCACTCGCCAAAGCAGGGCTGGAACTGGATCCTGAACTCGTCGTCTCAGGACATGCGACGGCGGATGGCGGCTACGAGGCCGCCTGCGAAATTCTTGACAAATATCGGGCCGGGGCAGGCAGGCCAACTGCCCTGTTCTGCCTCAACGACCGGATGGCTATGGGCGCTTACGACGCCATCAAGGAGCGCGGGCTCGCCATCCCCCAAGACATCGCCGTGATCGGCTTCGACAACCAGGAACTCATTGCGGCCTACCTCAGGCCCAAGCTGACCACGGTTGCGTTGCCCTTCGAGGAGATGGGTGCGCTGGGTGTCCAGACACTCGCAAGCCTTACAGCCGGACAGCCGATCATTGCACATCAGCAAATGGTCGACTGTCCGCTGCTAGAACGCTATTCAGTCTGACGGCAAATCAACTACTGAACAGCAACCCCAACCACACCTTCACCTTCAACAGCGAAGACGAGGAAAGAGATATCCATCATGACACAAGCACGATTCCTGAGGTCTGCCCGCATCGCAGCGGCCGGCCTGGCCATGGGTGCCCTGGTGCTCACGGGCTGCTCCGCCAACGCGGGCAACACCGGCTCCGCAAAGGCTGATGCCTCGGCCCAAAGCGCCCTCCTGACGATTCCCCGCGAAGACATGGGCACGTTCGTCCGGAACTTCAACCCGTTCGCCCCCACCGTGGCACCCATGACCCAGCAGGCCATCTACGAGTCCCTGCTCATCTACAACCCGGCCAACGGCGACACCACCCCGTGGCTGGCCAGCGAATGGAAGGCCGCAGAGGACGGCAAGTCCATCACCTTCACCCTCCGCGACGGCGTCAAGTGGTCCGACGGACAGCCCCTGGTCCCTGCCGACGTGGTCACCACGTTCGCGCTGCAGAAGAAGATCAAAGGCGGCTACGACTACCTGGACACCGTCACGGCCGAGGGCGCCAACCAGGTCAAGTTCAGCTTCAAGACCGCCTGGTCCCCGGCACTGTTCGACCTCGGCCAGTTGAGCATCCTGCCGGACCACGTCTGGTCCAAGATTGCCGACCCCGAAAAGGACGCCAACGAAAAGCCGGTGGGCACGGGCCCCTACACCGAAGTGGACACCTTCCAGGCCCAGTCCTTCGTGCTGAAGAAGAACCCCAACTACTGGCAGCCGGAAAAGCAGAAGATCGCCGGTATCAAGATGCTCGCCTTCGCCGGGAACGACGGCGCCAACCTCGCCGCCGCGAACGGTGACGTGGACTGGGCGCCCCAGTACATGCCCAACATCGAGAAGACCTTCATTTCCAAGGACCCGGACCACCGCAAGTACTGGTTCCCGCCCACGGGTTCCATGATCAACTGGCAGCTCAATACCACCAAGGCCCCGTTCAACGACACGGACGTCCGCAAGGCCCTCAGCATGGCAGTGGACCGGGACCAGGTGACCAAGATCGGAATGAGCGGCTACACCAAGCCGGCGGACTGCACCGGACTTTCCGGCAACTACGAAACGTGGAAGAACAAAGAGGTCCAGGACAACTGCGAGTGGACCAAGCTCAACGTGGACGAGGCCAACAAGCTCCTGGACAAGGCCGGCTACGCCAAGGGCGCGGACGGCAAGCGCACCCTGAAGGACGGCAAGCCGTTCGAGTTCAAGATCTCCGTGGGCGCGGCGTCCTCCGACTGGCTCTCCGTGGCCAACGTGATCGCACAGAACCTCGCCGAGGTGGGCGTCACGGCCAAGGTGGATTCCCCGGACTGGGCTGCCGTGGTGGCAGGCTACGAAACCGGTGACTTCGATTCCGGCATCGTGTGGAGCGCCAACGACCCCAGCCCGTACAAGTACTTCGCGGGCATCATGGGCACCAGCACGGTCAAGCCGGTGGGGGAGAAGGCCTTCGAGAACTACCACCGCTTCGGCGATCCGAAGGCCGATGCCCTGCTGACCGAGTTCGCGGCCGCCGCTGACGAGGACACGCAGCACAGGATCGCGGACAAGCTCCAGGAGGAGTACAGCGCGGTTGCCCCGACCGTCCCGCTGTTCGCCGGCCCGGAATGGGGCGCTTACAACAACACCCGGTTCACCGGCTGGCCCACGGAAGAGAACCCTTACGCCACCCTGTCAGTCCGCGCCCCCACCACGGTGCTGGTCCTGACGTCGCTGGAACCGGCCAAGTAGCCGCGGACCCTCCGGGGCCGCTCCAGACCGCACGCCCGGCGCTGCTTCCGGCGCCGGGTGTGCGCCCCTCCCATTACCTCCCCAAACCCGCAAGCTCGCTTGGGCCCTTCGGTAACGGGGCCCCATCTCCGCAATTCCCGAATGGAGGGAACCGTGCGCTTTATCCTGCGCCGCCTTGGTTTCTACCTGATCGCCTTCTGGGTGTCCATCACGTTGAATTTCCTGCTCCCGCGCTTTATGCCGGGGGACCCCGTATCCCGCATGTTTGCCCGCACCCAGGACCGCATGCAGCCCGAACAGATCGAGGCGCTGCGCAAGCTCCTCGGCGTCGACGACCGGCCCATCTGGGAACAGTACGTCGACTACCTGCACAACATGGTCACCGGCCAGATGGGCGTCTCCATCTCCCGTTTTCCCACGCCGGTCACGGAAGTGATTGCCTCACAGGTGGGCTGGACCCTCCTGCTGGGTGGAACCGCATTGGTGATCGCCGCCGTCGTGGGTAACCTGCTGGGGATCCTGGCCGCCTGGCGGCGCGGCGGTGCCATTGACTCCGCGCTGCCTCCCGTGCTGATCTTCATCGGCTCCTTCCCGTACTTCTGGCTCGCCATGGGTGCCCTCTATTTGTTCGGCGTCACGCTGGGCTGGTTCCCCATCCGGCACGCGTTCAGCGACACCATTGAGCCCAGCTTCAGCTGGGAGTTCATGTCCGACGTCGGGATGCACCTGGTGCTGCCGGCCCTCACCATCGTGCTGGTTTCGGTGGGCGGCTGGATGCTGGGCATGCGCAACACCATGATCGCCACCAACGCCGAGGACTACATCACCATGGCCGAGGCCAAGGGCCTGCGCCCCGGCCGGATCATGTTCCGCTACGCCGCCCGCAATGCCATGCTCCCGTCCGTGACCAGCTTCGGCATGAGCCTGGGCTTCGTGGTGGGCGGTGCGCTGCTGACCGAGGTGGTGTTCGCGTACCCCGGCGTGGGATACCAGCTCCTCAACGCCGTGCAGGGGCTCGACTACCCGCTCATGCAGGGCCTCTTCCTGACCATCACCGCCGCCGTGCTGCTGGCCAACTTCCTGGTGGACATCCTCTACGTCCGCCTCGACCCGCGTGTCCGCGCCAACTAGGAAGGACGGACCATGACCACTTCGATAGCAACCACCGCCTCCACAATGCCGGGGGAGACCCTCGCCGGCGGCACCGGCACCGCCGCCGGAATGCCCGACGGCGGTGCCGGACTCCCGTCCGGAGCCTCCGTCCGCAGGCCCAACCGCACCCTGCTGCACGGGCTGCTGACCAACAAGAAGGCCATGACCGGCGCGGCCATCCTGTTCATTTTCATTGCCTTGGCGCTGCTTGCTCCGGTGCTGTACCCGGACAACCCTTCCAAGATCACCGGCATGGCCTCCCAGGAACCAGACGCCGAGTTCTGGCTGGGCACCACCGCCAAGGGACAGGACGTCCTGGCCCTGACCATCCACGGCGCGCGCAGCTCACTGCTGGTTGGCCTGACCGTCGGCTTTGCCTCCACGTTCATCGGCATCCTGGTGGGCCTGGCCTCGGCTTACTTCGGCAAGTTCATCGACGAAGCCCTCTCCCTCACCACCAACATTTTCCTGCTCCTGCCGGGACTCCCGCTCCTGGTGATCCTGGCCGCGTTCCTCCCGCCGGGACTCGGCACGGTGATCCTGGTCCTGGTGGTCACGGGCTGGGCGGGCTCGGCCCGGGTACTGCGCTCGCAGGCCCTGTCCATCCGTTCCAAGGACTTCGTGGCCGCTGCCGTGGTCACCGGCGAACGCCCGCTGCGGATCATGTTCCGCGAAATCCTGCCCAACATGGCCTCCATCGTGATGGGAACACTCCTGGCCTGCATCATTTACGGCATCGGGGCCCAGGCCGGCCTCGAATTCCTGGGCCTGGGGGACGTCAGCACGGTCTCCTGGGGCAACAACCTCTACTGGGCCGGCAACGAAGGCGCCCTGCTCACGGGCAGCTGGTGGGTGTTCGTTCCCTCCGGCCTGTGCATCGCGCTGGTGGCGTTCTCGCTGTCGCTGATCAATTACGCGGTGGACGAGGTCACAAACCCGCGCCTGCGGAAAATACGGCTGAGGAAAATACAGGTCACGAAGATCCGTAAGGCCAAGCCGGCCCGCAGGCCCGCGCAATCCGGAAAGCGAGCATCGGCATGACCGTCTCCCAGACCTCCTTTGGCACCCACGAACCTGTCCTGGAAATCAAGGACCTCACCGTGAAGTACCGCGGCGACACCCGCTCCACCACCGCCGTCGACCGTGTCTCGTTCAGCATTGGCACCGGCGAAATCTTCGGCCTGGCCGGGGAGTCGGGCTGCGGCAAATCCACCATCGCCAACGCCATCATGCGGCTGCTGCGCGATCCGGCGGAGATCGCCGGCGGCAGCATCCGCTTCGGCGGCAAGGACGTCCTGGCCATGGGGCCGGAAGAGCTGCGCCGCTTCCGCTGGCAGGACGTGGCCATGGTGTTCCAGTCCGCCATGAACTCGCTGAACCCGGTGATGACCGTCGGGGACCAGATCGTGGATATCTACACCACCCACGCGGGCTACACCCGGAAGGAGTCGCTCCGGCGGGCAGCCGAACTGCTGGAACTCGTGCGGATCGACCCCGCCCGGCTGAGGTCCTACCCGCACCAGCTCTCCGGCGGGATGCGGCAGCGCGCCGTCATTGCCATGGCGGTGGCCCTCAAACCCTCCCTGCTGATCCTGGACGAACCCACCACTGCCCTGGACGTGGTGGTCCAGCAGGAGATCATGGCTCAGATCAAGGAGCTGCAGCGCGAACTGGGCTTCTCCGTCCTGTTCATCACGCACGACATGTCCCTCATGGTGGAGCTCTCGCACCGGATGGCCGTGATGTACGGCGGCCGGATCGTGGAGACGGCCAAGGCCAAGGACATCCACGCCGCCCCGCTGCACCCCTACACCCAGGCCCTGATGGGCGCGTTCCCTCCGCTCACCGGACCCCGGGTTCCCCTGGCCGGCCTGGCCGACGGCGTGAAGTTCAGCAACATCGCCGACGTCGAGGAAGCCTCGCCCGGGCACTTCGTTTCCCCCGTTCCAGTCCTCCAAGGAGCACAGCCATGAGCACCCCGGTATCAGCACGGCCGGCACCGGCAGTCAACACGCCTGACCTCACCAACGGCGAGGCTCCCGCCCTCGAGGTGAAAGGCCTCATCAAGGACTTCCACAGCGGCGGGCTGTTCTCGCGGGCCTCGGTGCGCGCCCTCGGCGGCGTGGACCTCGCCATCAGGAAAGGCGAAATCGTGGCGCTGGTGGGAGAGTCCGGGTCCGGCAAGAGTACGCTGGCCCGCTGCATCGCACGGCTGGAGAAGCCCACTGCCGGCCGGATCCGGCTTAATGGCACAGACGTGCTAAAACGGGACCGGTTCCAGGCGTCCAGGGCATACCGTTCGCAGCTGCAGATGGTGTTCCAGGACCCTTTCGGCTCGCTCAACCCGGTCCACCGGATCGAACACTTCCTGACGCGCTCGCTGACCCTGCACGGCAAAGCCGGGACGCCGGCCCAGCTGCGCAGCCGCCTGGACGAACTGATGACCACCGTGGGCCTCACTCCGGACATGCTCAACTCCTACCCGCACGAACTCTCCGGCGGGCAGCGGCAGCGCGTGGCCATCGCCCGGGCGCTCGCGGTGGAACCCGAAGTGATCCTCGCTGACGAACCCACGTCGATGCTGGACGTTTCCGTGCGGATCGGCATCCTCAACCTGATGCGCCAGCTGCGGGACAAACAGGGGATCTCCATGCTCTACATCACCCACGACCTCGCTTCGGCACGCTACCTGGCGGACCGGATCGCCGTCATGTTCGCCGGGGAGCTGGTGGAGGAAGGCGAATCGCTGGACCTGCTGGCCAACCCCGCCCACCCCTACACCCGGCTGCTGGTCTCGGCCGTGCCGGACCCCGCCCGGACCGGGTCCTACGACCCCCGCGAGCGGGCGGCACTGCGCGCAGCGGTGATGGAATCGGCGTCGTGCGCATTCGACGGCGACGCCGGGCAGCGCTGTTCCGCCACCGAACCCGTCCGGCACCGCGTGGGCGATCCCGCCAACGAGCACTGGGTCCGCTGCCACCTGTACCGGCCGCCGGCAACTGCAGCAAGCCACGCCCTGTCCGCCGAGCCGGTGGAAAGCTCCGAACCCCTCGAGACACCGGACACGCCGCCAACGGACGGACACCGCACAGAAAACAAGGCTTCCTCATGACCGAACTGACCCATCCCCTGGCCACTGTGCCGCAGGACGAACTCGTGGCGCGGGCCGAGGCGGACCCGCTCCGCCCGCGCTTCCACTTTGTCTCGCCCGCCGGCTGGCTCAACGACCCCAACGGTGTGGGCCAGTGGAGCGGGACCTACCACCTCTTCTACCAGTACAACCCGGAGGGCGCCTTCCACCACCGCATCCTGTGGGGGCACGCCACTAGCCCGGACCTGGTCAACTGGACCGACCAGCCCGTGGCGCTGGAGCCTTCCGCCGGCCCGGATGCCGACGGCTGTTGGTCCGGTGTGTTGGTGAACGACGGCGGGACCCCCACCCTGGTGTATTCCGGACGGCACGGCGCGAGCGAACTGCCCTGCGTGGCGGTGGGCTCGCCGGACCTCCTGAGCTGGACCAAAGCCCCGGAAAACCCCGTGATTCCGGCACCGCCGGCCGGCGTTGAGATCACCGCCTACCGCGACCACTGCGTCTGGCGGGAAGGCCCACGCTGGCGCCAGCTCGTGGGATCCGGCATCCGCGGCCGCGGCGGCACGGCGTTCCTCTACGAATCCGCGGACCTCCGCCGCTGGGACTACATCGGCCCGCTGGTCATCGGCGACGCGTCCTCCGGAGACCCGGCGGCCACTGACTGGCAGGGAACCATGTGGGAGTGCGTGGACCTGTTCCGGGCAGGCGGCGGTTTTCTGGGGGACCGGGCCGTGGAATCCCGGGAGCCGGTCACGGACGTGCTCGTCTTTTCGGCCTGGCACGACGGCGATACCCGCCACCCGCTGTACTGGACCGGCAGCTACGCGGGGGATTCCTACACGCCGCGCGAACTCCACCGGCTGGACTACGGCGGCCGCTACTTCTACGCCCCGCAGTCCTTCGCGGACGAGTCCGGGCGTCGGGTCATGTTCGGCTGGCTGCAGGAGGGCCGGACGGAGGCCGCCATGGTGGAGGCCGGCTGGTCCGGTGTGATGAGCCTGCCTCGTGTGGCCACACTGGACGCCCGCGGCGGACTGGCCTTCGCTCCCGTGCCCGAGGTGGAGCTGCTGCGGCGCGACCACGTCCGGGCCGGTCCCCGCACAGTGGGCGCGAGTGAGGTCCTGGCCGGAGTGTCCGGGAACCAGCTGGACCTGGAGCTTGAGCTGGAACTGGAACCCGGGAGCGTCTTCCGGCTGGGCGTGCTTGGCTCCGGCCCGGGAAGCCCGGGAACCCCTGGCGGCCCGGGAAGCCCGGGAACCCCGGGAACCCCTGACGGTGCGCCGGCCGGGGCGGAGGAAACAGTCATCGAGGTGGGCTACGAAGCAGGCAGCGGCGGGTCCGCGCAGTCCTATGTGCTCCTGGACCGCGGGCACAGCAGCCTGGACCGGACCGTGGACGCGGAGGAAAAGTCCGGCCCGGTGCAGCTGCCCGGCGGCAAACTGCACCTCCGCGTGCTGGTGGACCGCTCGGCGCTGGAGATCTTCGCCAACGGCAAACCGCTCACGGCCCGGGCCTATCCGACGCTTGGCGGGGAAACCGTCCGTTTGTCCGCCGCGGGTACAGTCCGGCTGCTGCAGCTGGACGCCTGGCGGATGGAAGGGGTCTTCGGCGCCCCGCGCCCGCTGTTCCCGTAGGCGACGCACCGTCGATTGCTCCGTAACCCCCGTCTGCAGGCTCATAAGGGCGGTTGCGGAGCAACCGATGCGCTAAATCAATCCATCCCGAAGCATTGTCCAAGATCAAAGGCGATCTGAATGTCCAAAAGGTTAGTTGCAGGTATTACCGCGGCCGCGCTCGGCCTTGGCACCCTGGCTGCGGGGTCCGTCCTGGCCCCGGCCATGCTGGCCCCGCCCGCCCGGGCCGTTCCGGGCGGGCCTTTCCCCGCCGGCCCGGTCACGCTGGGCAGCAGCACCAGTCCCATGCCGGACGTGGTGGGCGTCAGTGGAAACTGGACCAGGCAGTCCGGCGGCGGCCAGTCCGCCGTCGCCCCGCCGGGCCATAACGCCGCCGCCATCAGTGAGCAGCGCATCAGCGGCACCGCCCGGTACACGGCCGGAGTCTCAGTCGACCCCGGCAGCCCGTATGCCGTAGGTGCCCTGGTCTTCCGCAGTGCAGCCGATGCCAGCAGCGGCTATGCGGCCACCATCGATCCCAACCTGGACAGGGTCCGGCTGTTCGACCTGGCCACCGGACAGGACGTGGCACCTCCCGCCGCCGTTCCGCTGGACACGGGGCGGAGCTACTCCGTGGACGTCCACGTGGACGGACCCCGGATCTACGTGGCGGTGGACGGCGTGGCCCGGATCGACACCTCGGACCAGCGCTACCAGAGCGGCCATGTGGGCCTCCACGCCTACAACGGCGCAGTGAACTTCAGCGAGCCCCGGGTACGCAGCATCGACGCCAACGTCAGCGGCTGGCAGGCGGACGGCGCCGGATGGGCTGCCACGGCCACCGGCTTTCGGGGGACCGCTGCGGTCGGCACCAACCTCCGGGCTGTTGCCACGGACCAGGCACCTCAGGTCACGGACTTCACCGCCGATGTGCAGGTGACGTCGCCGGATGCCGTCGGCGCGCTCCTCTTTCGCACCAACTCAGCCGGAACCGCCGGGTACGCGGCCGAAGTGGATGCCAACGCCGGCCGGCTGCGGCTGTACCGGATCGAGGACAACGCCACCCTGGGCACCTTCGCGACGGACATCACCGTCAACGCGGTGTACCGGCTGCGGGTGACGGCCGACGGCGGACAGCTCGCCGTGCACTGGCAGACGGACCTGCTGGACCCCAACGGCTACGCCCCGGCCATCACGGCAACAGACGCCGCGCACGGCTCCGGCCATGTTGGCCTTCTCGCCTTCAACGGCAGCACCGTGTTCCAGGGCATGATTCTCAAAGGCCTGGACACCTCCCTGCAGGGCTGGCGCACCGGCTCGGGCAGCTGGGAACCGGACGTCCGCGGCCTGCGCGGAGCAACCGACGGCCTGGCCGCCGGAGCGGACGCCGCACGTTTCGTCCCGGCGGTGGCGTCCGACGTCGTCGCCTCCCTGGACCTGGACGTCGCCGCTCCGGCAACGGCCGCCGTCGTGGTCCGGAGCGCGCCCGACGGCACCGGCGGTACCGAACTCAGGGTGGACCCCGGAGCAGGAACGGTGCAGCTGAAGGACCGCACCACCGGGACTGTCCTTGCCAGCGGGGCCGTACCGCCGGACAGCTTTGCCGCCGGCCAGCTCAACCGCATCCAGCTCACCGTCCGCGGCGGACAGGCCGCGGCGCTGATCAACGGCGTCCAGGCCGTTGCCGGGCCGGCCGGGCAGGCGGCAGGCGCCGGCTTCGGGCTGCGGGTCAGCGGGGGCGGCGCCTACTTCCAGAACGTCCGGGCAGACGACGTTGACAGCTACATGAACGGCCTCTACCAGCCCGGGTACCACTACAGCCAGAATTCCGGGAACAGTTCGGACCCCAACGGCCTGGTGTATTTCGACGGCGAATACCACCTGTTCCACCAGGACCGCGGCCGCTGGGCGCACGCCGTCAGTACCGACCTGCTGCACTGGAAGCAGCTGCCCATAGCACTGCCGCACCTGGCTGCGGGTGAGTCATGGTCCGGCTCCGCGGTGGTGGACGCCAACGATTCCAGCGGACTGTTCGACGGCGGGCAGGGTCTCGTCGCGTTCTACACGAGCTTCAACCACGATGCCCCCAACGGCAACCAGTCCGTGCGCGCCGCCTACAGCAAGGACCACGGCCGCACCTGGTCAATCGTGCAGGCTGCGCCCGTGGTGGAAAACCCGGGCGGCCCTACCGGCAGCTGGGACTTCCGGGACCCGAAGGTCACGTGGGACGCGGCGAGCGGCAAGTGGATCATGGTGGTGGCCGGCGGCGACCACCTGCGTTTCCACACGTCCACGGACCTGGTCCACTGGACCTTCACAAGCTCGTTCGGTTATGGCGACTGGGTCCGCGGCGGGGTCTGGGAATGTCCGGACTTCTTCGAGCTGCCGGTGGAAGGCAAGCCCGGCGTCAAACGGTGGGTGCTCTGGTGGAGCACCGGTGCCGTCAGGCCCACCAACGGCTCCTCGGCGCAATACGTCACCGGATCATGGAACGGGACATCCTTCACCGCGGATACGGGCCCGGAGCAGGTGCTGCAGGCCGACTCCGGCCGCGACTACTACGCGGCCATGAGCTTCTTCGGCGCCCCGGACGGGCGGCGGATCATGCTGGGCTGGATGAGCAATTGGGACTATGCCTTCAGTCCGCCCACCGGCCGCTGGAACGGGCAGCTGAGTGCCCCCAGGCAGTTGAGCCTGAAGGAACTTCCGGACGCCGGGCTCCGGCTGGCGCAGGAACCGGTAACCGAACTGGCCGCGCTGCGAACGGCCACGTGGCAGGCGTCCGAGGTGACGGTCACGCCCACGTCGGCCAATCCGCTGGCCGCTGCTTCCGGCCGGTCTTTTGAGCTGGAGGCCGAGGTGGCCATCCCGTCCTCCGGCGGTGCCTCGGGCTTCACCTTCGGGCTCCGCAAAGGCACGCCGGGCGGCGCGGCAACCGGCACCGCCCAGGAAACCCTGCTCCGCTACGCCGCCGGCACGGGATCATCCGCCACTGGCACCATGACCGTGGACCGCGGGCAGTCCGGCCGGGGAGACTTCACCCGGTATTTCGCAGGTGCCATGGCGGACAATTCCAGCACGGCGTGGAGTTCCGAAACAGTGACGCTGGCCGGAGGGGGGAGCGAGCGGCGGGTGAAGCTGCGGGCCCTGGTGGACTCCTCCTCCGTGGAGCTCTTCGGCGGGGACGGCACGGCAGCCATCACCTCCCTGGTTTTCCCGGACCCGTCCTCTGCCGGCCTGTCTTTCAGCACCAGCGGCGGGACCGCCCGGCTGGTGTCCGCCAAAGTACACCAGCTGGCTGACACTTCCCGCCTTACCGCGGCGCCGCCGTCGGCCGTCCTGCCGCAGGGACGCGGCACGGCCCGGCACAACCTGGATTCCTACTCCGTTGTTCCCGGCGGCCGCTGGGAAAGCACGGGAGCAGGGCTGGCCGGCACGTTCGACAAGGACTCCACGGCCATGAGCGCCGCCTCGTACTCGGATGTCCGGGTGGCTGCGACCGTTCGGTTCGGCAGCGGGCCATACGCGGGGGCCATGCTCAACAGCGACCGGGTGCCGGAGCGGGGGTACGGCGGGGCGGGTTCGGTGCTGCTGCGGGCCTCGGCCGACGGCGCCACGGGGTACTACGTCAACCTGGACCCGAACCTGCGGCTGGCACGGGTCTTCAAGCTGCAGGACGGCGTCTTCGATCCCGCCGCCAGCGTCCTGGCCAGTGTCCCTGTGCTGCTGAGCCACGGCGTCAGTTACAGCCTGGAGGCCGCGGCTGCGGGGGAGCGGCTGACGGTGAAGCTCGACGGGGTCGAAATCCTCGCCGTCAATGATGCCTCGTTGTCCTCCGGCAAGGTGGGACTGAACGTGTTCGACGGCCGGGCAGCCTATCAGGATGTGCTGGTGACAGGCTCGGGATGAGCCCCTCCCAATCCGTCGCAGAAGGTGAATTCCGGGTGGCTGCAGGGTGACATTTCACACTAAGTCTGATTTAAGATGCAACATTTGACTCGGCGAAATAGATGTGTGACGCGCGCGCAATGGGCAATGTAAGCGCTTGCACAATTGGAGCGAAACTCGGTTTTTAGCACCTTGAAACACGGCTTGATAAGCATGCTTCAACGTGCCAGCGTAGAGACCGGCGCAGGAAAGGAGTCCTTTCCGAATCGCCTCCCGGGGCCCTACCCAAGCCCCGTCCCCCTCGACACAAAGGCGTCCTCGATGACGCCTGCCGCGTCATCGGGACAACCGGAGTTTCGGGGTATGAGGGCACACGCCCGTCTTCCACGAATGGTCTCAACTCCGCGAGAAGAGCAAAAATGCACAAGCACCCCAATACCCACCGGATGCTGCGGTGGCGTCCCGCCGCCGCAGCACTGGCAACGGCCGTGGCGGCTTCGGCCTTCCTTGCCGTTCCGTCGGCCCAGGCCAACGAACCCTCGGACCCGCCCGCCACCCAGCAGATGCCGGCACCCACCCCCGGCTTCCCGCTGCCCACCGATCACAGCCAGAAGGCCTACGATCCGGCGGCGGACTTCACCTCCAAGTGGACCCGCGCCGATGCCAAGCAGATCATGGCACAGAGCGACTCCACCGTGGCTCCCGGCCAGAACTCGATGAGCCCGGACGTCACCATGCCGGAAATCCCCGAGGATTTCCCCGCGATGAACGACGACGTCTGGGTCTGGGACACGTGGTCCCTGACCGACGAAAACGCCAATCAGATCAGCTACAAGGGCTGGGACGTCATCTTCTCCCTGGTTGCCGACCGCCACGCCGGCTACGGCTTCGACCAGCGCCACTGGAACGCCCGGATCGGATACTTCTTCCGCAAGACCAACGCCGACCCGGCCAAGGATAAGTGGAACTACGGCGGACACGTCTTCGCTGACGGGGCTTCCATCGGCAACACCGAGTGGTCCGGTTCCACCCGCCTGATGCAGGGCAACCAGGTCAATGTGTTCTACACGGCCACCACGTTCTACGACGTTGCCGAACGCAACGCAGGCGGCGGCGGCATCGCCCCTGACGCGGCCATTGCCAAGGCGCTGGGCAAGATCCACGCCGACCAGAACGGTGTCACGTTCGACGGCTTCAAGCACACCAAGCTGCTGGAGCCGGACGGCAAGATGTACCAGAACAAGGCCCAGAACCCGGGCTTCGCCTTCCGCGACCCGTACACGTTCGCCGACCCCGCCCACCCGGGCAAGACCTTCATGGTCTTCGAAGGCAACACCGGCGGCACCCGCGGCGAATACGAGTGCAAGCCCGAGGACCTTGGCTACAAGGCCGGCGACCCGAACGCGGAAAGCGTCAACGAGGTCAACAGCAGCGGCGCCTACTACCAGACCGCCAACGTGGGGCTGGCAGTGGCGGACAACAAGGATCTGACCAAGTGGTCCTTCCTGCCGCCGATCCTTTCGGCCAACTGCGTCAACGACCAGACCGAACGTCCGCAGATCTTCATCCAGAATGAAGGCGGCAAGAACAAGTACTACCTGTTCACCATCAGCCACCAGTTCACCTACGCGGCCGGCATGCGCGGCCCCGACGGCGTCTACGGCTTCGTGGGCGACGGTGTCCGTTCGGACTACCAGCCGATGAACAACAGCGGCCTGGCCCTGGGCTCGCCGACGGACCTGAACCTTCCGTCCGAGTCCCCGGAGGCACCCACCCCGAACCAGAACGGCCGCCAGTTCCAGGCCTACTCGCACTACGTGCAGCCGGGCGGCCTGGTGCAGTCCTTCATTGACAACGTGAACGGCGTCCGCGGCGGCTCACTCTCGCCCACCGTGAAGATCAACTTCCGTGACGGCGTGTCCCAGGTTGACCGCACCTTCGGCAAGAACGGCCTCGGTCCGTTCGGCTACCTGCCCACCAACCTCAAGGTCGGCGGCGAGGGCCTCTACAAGTAATCCGCAGCGGGGAACTCAACCCCCCGCCGCAGCCGCAGGGACGTCCGGATCTCATCCGGGCGTCCCTGCGGTTTTTTATACCTATATATACGGACAAAATGCGGACGCCCGGCCGCCTTCGAAGGAGGGCGCCGCACCGGCCGCTTGGGATCCCGGGAGCCATCCGGGCTAGACTCGCACGCCGGGGACAGAACGCCATTGCCGCTCGAAGCCTCAACGGCATCGGGCGGCGCAATCTCGACCAGAAAAGTGACCTTTGAAAAACCTTGCACGCCCTCTGACCGCAGCAGCCCTCTTCGCCGCACTGGCACTCACCGCATGCTCCGCGCCGGAAGCCGGCGGCGCGCCGTCGTCGTCCGCTCCCGAAACCTCCGCGGCAACCGCGACGCCGAGCCCCAGCAAAAGCTCCGGGCCGTACGGGGACTTTCCCTCCGCAGCGGAGGCATGCACCACCATTTCCCAGCAGGCCACCGGCGCATCGCTGTTCCCGCTCTCGGCCGCACAGGGCAAAACCGCGGAACTGGAGCAGCTCAAAGCGGAGCTCAGCGAAACCGCTGAACGCGTCCCGGACGAGCTCAAGGCCGATTTCGCCAACCTCAATACGGTGGCCGTCGCCGGGCTGAGCGACCAGACCGTGTACTCCAGCGGAAAGTTCGACGCCGCCATGGCCCCGGTTACCGCCTGGCTCGCCGCCAACTGCAAATAGCCGGGTTCGGCTTGGCGATTTTCACTCGCGTCCGGCCGCTTGTCACGGCCAAGGGATAGGGTGGTGTTCAAGAGAAGGGGAGTGCCTGATGGAATACCAGAACCCACATCCCGCGCCGGGGGCCCACGCTGATCCAGCCGTTGCCCTGCCGGCCGGTACCGGACGCACCGTCATTTCCGAAACGGCAGTAGCCAAGGTCGCAGGCATCGCCGCCCGGGCCGTTCCGGGGGTCTATTCGCTGGGCACCGGTCCGTCCCGCGCCCTGGGGGCCATCCGGGACGCCGTCGGCAGCTCCGACCACGCCGCCGGTGTCCACGCGGAGGTCGGCGAGACGCAGGTGGCAGTGGACATCAACCTCGTGGCCGTCTACGGGACGCCGCTGCATTCCCTGGCGGACCAGGTGCGAGCCGCCGTCTATGCCGCGGTGGAAGAGCTCGTCGGCCTGCAGGTCATCGAGGTCAACGTGGAGATCAATGACGTCTACGTAGCAGGGCCGGCAAAGCCCGGCCTGCCCGTGGAAGCCCGGACTGAGAGGGAGGCCATCCAGTGAACCTGACCGTGGTGGGAATAGCAGTGGGGGCCTTCGTGGCCTTTATGTCTTTCCAGTTCGGCGTCTGGGGCTTCCTGGTCTCGCTGCTATTCATGGGGATCGGCGCCCTCCTTGGCCGGGCCGCGGAAGGGAAACTTGACCTGCGCAGCGTGTTCGATGCCATCACGGGCCGGCGCTCCTCCTCATGAGCAGCACGGCCGGAACCGTGGCCGGTGGCTCCGTGATGGCCGGGCACAACCGCATCAGTACGCAGGCGCTCACCAGCCTTGCACGGGCAGCCGCCGCTGAAGCGCTGGGCGTCCCGGCGCACGACGTCCGGGCTGACTGGTCCGACGACGACGGCTTGCTGGCTCTGTCACTCGTCCTGCCCATCAGGATCCCGCCGCTGACCACCGTGCTGCGCGACCCCGGCCGCGTGGCCGCTTTCGGCGGTTCCATCCGGGAGCGTGCCATCGCGGCCAGGCCAGTGATCCTGCACCGCGTTGGGGAACTCAGCGGGGCGCAGCTGAGCCGCGTGGACATCCGGATCAGCGGCGCCGCCATCAGCGAAGGGGGAAGGGTCCAGTGAACAACGCCACCGACGTCCGCTCAAAGGGCAGCCATGCAGCGGGAAATGGTGCCTCCGGCAGGAGCTCCGGCGTCTCAGCTGCCGGAGAACCGGATCCCCGGGGCGCCGGTATGCGCCGGATCCTCGACCGCGAAACGCGTTCCTCGCGTGCCGCAGTGTCAGGGATCGCCGCGGTCCTGGTGGTCGTGCTGTGCGGTTACGGGCTCCTTGAAGCCGCGGTGCGCGCAGTCGGGCAGCCGCCGTGGCTCATCGATCCGCAGACCGCCGCGGAACGACTTATTGCGCTTCCCCAGGGCATGCCGCCGCTGCTGCTCGGTGTCATCGGAGCGGTGACGGCCATGGCGGGGCTGTTCTTCCTGCTCAACGCCGTCCTGCCCGGCCGCCGTGCGCGGCATTTGCTTCCGGACCCCCGGGCCGGAGTGGTGGTGGACGACGAAGTCATCGCCTCCGCGCTGGCCCGCCGTGCGCGGCTGGCCGCGAACGTCACGCAGGAACAGGTGATGGTGGTGGTGTCGCAGCGCCAGGTGACTGTCAACGTGCGGCCCACCTCGGGGGTTCAGGTCAGCGAGAACGCCGTGCTGGCCGCCGTGCTCGAGGAGCTGCGGGAAATGGCTCTTGAACCGATGCCGGAAGTGCGGGTCAACGTGGCCACGTCAGGGGTGATCGGGGCATGAACAACACCCCCCGAACCCTGAACAGGATCCTGATCGGAATCCTGGGTGTGAAGCTGTTGATCATCGGGCTGCTGCTGGTCCTGCTGGCCACCGTTCCGGCGGTGGCTTCGTGGTGGCAGCAGTGGTCCGCCGGGGTGTGGAGCGGTATGAGCCAGCTCCTCCAGCGAACAGGCATCCCCGGCCGCGAGGAAAGCTGGCTATGGGCCGTGATCGCGCTGGTGCTGGCAGTGGTGATTGCCTTGATGGTCGCCTGGGTGGCCCAGCAGGGCAAGGGCCGCGCCAACTTGGTCGTTGCCGAGGACGACGCCGAGGATTTCCCCGGCAACGTGCGGATCGGCGGCGGCGTCGCCGAGCAGGCCCTGCGCGCGGCCTTGGCCGGGCGGCAGGACCTGGCCGGCGCTACTGTGGCCACCTACGAGATCCGCGGCGAGCCAGCGCTGAAGATTCGTCTGCAGCCCCGCCAGGGTGTGGCCCCGCACCTCCTCGCAGCTGATGTCTCGGCCCTCGTGCAGGCACTGGATGCCGTCGTGGGCAAGCGCATCCCTGTGCTTATCCACATCGGCTCCGGCGCCCGTTCCCGCTTCGGCCGGGCGGAACGCGTCCGCTAGCCTGACATTTGTTCAGATCACCTTTCGGACACGGACGGTGTAAACGCTTGCATTTTGTCGGTCGGGTTGCTTATTGTGATGGGCACCACGTCAATCGCACCTCTGTAACTCAGCGAGGAGTCACAAGAATGAAGAACCGCAAGTATCTGCTGCCCGTGGCAGCGACCGGAATCCTGGCATTAGCCCTGACCGCGTGCAGCGGGTCCAACAGCGGGGGTGGCCAGACGGCCAGCGCTGATTGCTCCAAATACGAGAGCTACGGAAAACACGACGGAAAGACCATCTCCGTCTACTCGACCATCGTGGACCTTGAAGCAACCAACCTCGAAAAAACGTGGGCCGCATTCGAGCAGTGCACAGGCGCGACGATCAAGTATGAAGGCAGCAAAGAATTCGAGACCCAGATCGGGGTCCGGGCAAAGGCAGGCAACGCACCCGACATCGCCATCTTCCCGCAACCGGGCCTCATGGCAGACCAAGCCCGGGCCGGCAACCTGAAGCCTGCACCAAAAGCTGTATCTGATGCGGTGGATAAGAACTGGTCAGCCGACTGGAAGAAGTACGGCACTGTTGACGGCGTCTTCTACACCGCACCCATGCTGGCCAACGTCAAGGGCTACGTCTGGTATGCACCTAAGACTTTCAAGGACAAGGGCTGGGACGTTCCAAAGACGTGGGACGAAATGATGGAGCTGTCCAAGAAGATCGCAGACGACGGCGCCATGAAGCCCTGGTGCGCAGGTTTCGAGTCCGGTGAAGCCACCGGCTGGCCAGGAACGGACTGGGTCGAGGATGTCGTTCTCCGCGCTCAAGGTCCGGAGGTTTACGACCAGTGGGTCAGCCACAAGATCCCATTTAATGATCCCAGGATCGTTGAAGCTCTGGACAAAACCGGTGAAATCCTGCTGGATGACAAGATGGTCAACGGCGGCTTCGGGGATGTGCGCTCCATCTTGACGACTGGCTTCGCCCAAGCTGGCCAGCCCGTACTTGATGGCCAGTGCGCCATGCACCATCAGGCCAACTTCCAAGCTTCCAACTGGCCGGAAGGCACCGTCATTGCTCCCGAAGGAGACGTCTGGGCGTTTATGACTCCGCCTATTGATGCAAGCAAGGGACAGACCATCACCGGTGGTGGCGAGATGGTGGGTGCTTACAAGGACACCCCCGAGGTGCAGGCATTCCAGACCTACATGGCAAGCGCGGAGTTTGCCAACGACCGGGTCAAGCTCGGCGGTGTGATTAGCGCCAACAAGGGCCTGGATCCAAACAACGCGCAGTCCGAACTGGACAAGCTCTCTATCAACCTGCTGCAGAGCAAAGAAACCGTCTTCCGCTTTGATGGGTCGGACCTGATGCCCGGCGCCGTTGGTTCCAACTCGTTCTGGAAGGGCATCGTCGCGTGGATCAACGGGACGCCTTCCAAGGAAGTTGCCGACAGTATTGAGAGCAGCTGGCCCAAGAGCTAGATCCTCCTTGCCTGCTGCGCCCCAGGTCCCGTCGGGCACAGGGCGCAGCAGGCCTTGATCTCATCACATCCACGCATACCCCGGAGGTAGAGCCTTGGACTTTATCGGAGGAAAGCTCCTTCAGGTCGTGATCGCCCTTGCAGTCTTCGCCGCGATCATCGGACTACTCATGCTCTTGGTGGATAGGGCTCCCAAGTCCGCCAAAGACAAAATAACCGTCATCGGATTCCTCGCACCGGCCGCCGTCCTCCTGCTTGTTGGGCTGGTCTATCCCGCTGTTCAGACGTCCTTCCTGGCCTTCACTGATTCCGCTGGACGACTGAATGGCCTCGATAACTTCGTCTGGATGTTTACGCAACCGGAAGCGCTGGCCACGCTGCGTAATACTGTCATCTGGACAGTCCTGGTTCCGCTGCTGTCCACCGTTTTTGGCCTTGCTTACGCTGTATTCATCGATAAGGCCCGCGGCGAGAGAATCCTCAAAGCACTTGTATTCATGCCAATGGCCATCTCCTTCGTGGGAGCGGGCATTATCTGGAAGCTGGTTTACGACTATCGCGGGCCCGGAATTGAGCAGACCGGTGTCTTGAACGCCCTACGGGTGGCGCTCGGCATGGAACCCAAACAATTCCTGTTGGACGCCCCGGAAAACACGGTCTTCCTGATCATTGTCATGGTCTGGATCCAAACCGGCTTCGCCATGGTGATACTCTCTGCCGCCATCAAGGGTGTTCCGATGGAGTTAGTGGAAGCTGCCCGACTTGACGGTGCCAACCCCTGGCAACAGTTCCGGAACGTTACAGTCCCCGGAATACGCGGATCCCTGGTGGTAGTACTGACCACCATAACCATCGCGACGTTGAAAGTCTTCGACATTGTCCGCACGATGACTGCCGGAAACTACGACACCTCGGTAGTCGCGAACGAGATGTACACGCAGGCTTTCCGTGCCGGCGAACCGGGGAGGGGCGCAGCACTGGCCCTGATCCTCTTCCTCATGGTCCTGCCCATCGTGGTTTACAACGCCCGAGTCCTCCGTCAGCAGAAGGAAATCCGATGACCGTCATGCCAGTGCCGGACGAGGCGGCGAAAAACACTCGTACCGAATCAAAGCGCGTGGGGCGTGCGGTCGATCCTGACGATGCCGCCCCCATCATGCGCAGGGTCAAAGGCAAACTGACTTCGCGCTGGGCCACGGCTGCCGCCGTCGTCATCGCCGTCGTGTGGACCGTGCCCACTTTCGGCCTGCTGGTCTCTTCCATCCGTCCGGCGGCCAAGCAGGTGGGCCCGCGCTCCGACGGCTGGTGGAATTTCTTTGCGGACTGGGATTTTACCTTCAAGAACTACGTTGACGTCACCGCAGCAGCGGGCTCTCAATCGGCCAACCTGTCGCAGTACTTCGTCAATTCGCTCGCAATCGTGGTCCCGGTGACGGTTTTTGTCCTGGTGCTGGCGTCCATGGCCGCCTACATCTTCGCATGGGGTAATTTTAAGGGCAGGGAGGCAGGATTCATCTTCGTCTTTGCCCTCCAGATCATTCCCCTGCAAATGGCCCTCATTCCCCTCCTTCAGCTCTTCACCCAGGTTCTGCAAATCCCGCCAGGTTCCTATACCCAGCTGTGGATTGCCCATACTATCTTTGGGCTTCCGCTGGGCATTTTCTTGCTCCACAATTTCATCTCCGAGATTCCCGGCGAAGTGATCGAGGCAGCCAAGGTGGACGGTGCTGGCCACACCACGATATTTTGGCGGATCATCCTTCCGCTGTCCGTGCCTGCTCTCGCTTCGCTGGCGATATTCCAGTTCCTGTGGGTCTGGAACGATCTCCTTGTGGCGCTGGTATTCTCCGGCGGAACAGCGGATGTCGCCCCAATCACGCAGCGGCTCGCGGAGATCTCGGGCACACGAGGGAGCAGGGACTACCTAAACCCGGCAGCAGCGTTTGTGTCCATCATCGTGCCGCTGGCCGTATTCTTCGGCCTGCAGCGTTATTTCGTCAGGGGCCTTCTTGCCGGGGGGCTCAAGGGCTGATTGAGATGCAGTCCCTGCGCCGACGTGCAGGTAGGCCTGGGATCGAGCAGATCGAGGTAACACAGGCTCGCAGAAGGTTTGAGAAATACTATTGGCCTTGAGGATTCGCAGGGCATCTCAGTGCCTGCGGGGAAGCCGAAGAAGGTAGACAGTTGGCACGCACAACAGACAGGGCTCAACGGGGCGGCCATTCCGGCGTCAGCATTGAGGACGTCGCCGCCGCAGCCGGGGTTTCTACAGCCACAGTCTCGCGCGCAGTCCGCGGCCTGCCCAGGGTTTCGCCGGCCACCCGGGAAAAAATTCTCGAGGTGGCCGGCGCCTTGGGTTATGTGGCATCCTCATCCGCCTCGGGCCTGGCGACGGGACGGACCAAGACCATCGGCGTGCTGGCACCATTCGTCAGCCGCTGGTTCTTCTCCAAGGCCATTGAGGGCGCGGACCGTGAACTGCACGCGCGCCAGTACAACCTTTCGCTGTTCAACCTGGGCGGCCATGGCAGCAACCGTGAACGGCTCTTCAGCAAGACCATGGTCTATAAGCAGATCGATGCCCTCCTGGTGCTGTGTATGGCTCTGACCCACGAAGAAATAGAGCATCTGCAGAAGATCGACATCCCCCTGGTGGTGGTGGGCGGCCATGTGGAGGAGTGCCCCTACATCGGCATCGACGACTACGCCGCGGCGTCCACTGCCGTCCGGCACCTGATCAGCCTCGGCCACAAGGACATCGCGCTACTTCACGGCGACGACGAAACCGACCTCAACTTCGATGTTCCCCGCGTCCGCATCAAGGCGTTCCAGGACGTCATGGCCGGATCCGGGCTGCCTGTCCGTCCGGAGTGGGACGAGTGGGGCGACTTCACGGTCCGGAGCGGGCAGGATGCATTCACCCGGATGTGGGCCCGGCCCGGTCCGAAGCCCACTGCGATCTTCTGTGCTTCGGACGAGATGGCCATGGGCGTCATTTTCGAAGCCAACAAAATGGGTGTCCGCGTGCCGGAGGAACTGTCCGTCATCGGAATCGATGACCACGATTTTTCGGATGCCATGGGACTGACCACCGTGCGGCAGCGGCCGGACGAGCAGGCTGAACTCGGCACCAAGATGCTGCTGGACGAACTGGACGGCGCCGTAGGTGCGGTCCACTCGGAAGTGGCACCCCACCAGCTCATCGTCAGAAGGACGACGGCGCCGCCTCCGTCCCACAGGCAGGCTTAGTTCCGGCGGAATAGGCCGGACGCCTTAGGATGCGCGCGCGAGCTGCCTGATGGGAATCCAGCGCGAGGCCAACCGGCGGTAGGCCGCCGCAGCGCCGGTCATGTCTCCTTCGGCCAGGCATTCGATGCCGAGCCGCACGTCCATGGGGGAATCGTCCGGATACACCTTGTCCGCGACGGCGCCGTAGTCCAGCTCCACGACTGACCCGGGGTGGAAGAGTTCCAGCCACTCGGTGAGCTGGGTCATGTCGTCCAGCATGTCCAGGTCCGGGGCGGCCAGGGCCAGGTTGGCCACGGCATAGCGGACGCGTTCCAGGGCTTCGCCGATCGGCGCCCACACGCGGACCGTAATGATCCGTCCGCCGGACTCCACTACGTCCTGGCGATCGGACTCCTTAAACAGCGAGAACCAGCTGAAGGGTATGCCCCAGGTGGATGCACGCGTGTGGACACGGCTGGTTCCTTCGCGGGCCTTCACCAGGTCGATCCGTTCCTGGTGCTTGTCCCGCTGTTCCTCCGGGATCAGCAGCTGCGCGAGCGGACCGTGGATGCCCTCCATCAGGGCGTTGGCGGCGAGGCCGGCGCGCAGCACCAGCTGGCTGGGGCAGTACAACAACGCCGGTTCCGGGCTGTCGGCGCCGGCAACGGCGTTACCCGGCCCTCCGGCGTCGGACGTTCCGGCCTCATCGGGGCCGACGGCCGGCATCTGCGTGCGCGGCTGCTCCGGTTCCGGGGGAGCCGGAATGACCCGGACCAGGTCGGTGCGCCCTGTGGGGAAGGGGTCGCCGCCGGGCCGCGTGATCCGGCCCAGGGACGCCTGCAACTCGGCGTTCTCCACGGCTGCGCGGGACGCAGACCTGGCGCCCGCGGCGCGGAGTGCGGCGCGCTGCTCTTCGGGGAACGCGGACAGCGGCTCGTAGATCCGCAGCGCGGAGGAGAAGGGCAAGCCCGCCTGGCCCCGGTAGATGTTGCCCGTCATAGCGGCCCCATCAGTCGGCCAGCTCCACGATGACCGGCGCGTGGTCCGACGCGCCCTTGCCCTTGCGTTCCTCGCGGTCGATCGAGGCGCCCGTTACGCGGGCGGCGAGGGCGGGGGAAGCGAGGACGAAGTCGATCCGCATACCTTCCTTCTTGGGGAAGCGGAGCTGCGTGTAGTCCCAGTAGGTATAGACGCCCGGGCCCGGGGTGTGCGGGCGGACCACGTCCTGGAAGCCAGCGTCTTCGAAGGCGTGGAAGGCGGCGCGCTCGGGTTCGCTGACGTGGGTCATGGCGTTGGCGCGGAAGAAGTCGATGTCCCAGACGTCGTCGTCCTGCGGGGCGATGTTCCAGTCGCCCATCAACGCGATCTGGGCCTCGGGGTTTTCAGTGACCCAGGTCTGGGCATGGGTCTTCAGCATGTCCAGCCAGCTGAGCTTGTACGGCATGTGTTCGTCGTCGAGGGCCCGGCCGTTGGGAACGTAGAGGCTCCACACCCGGACGCCGCCGCACGTGGCACCGATGGCGCGGGCCTCCTGGATGGGGTCCTTGCCGTTCTTGCCGAACACCGGCTGGTCCACGAAGGAGCGTTCCACGTCTTCAAGGCCGACGCGGGAGACGATGGCCACGCCGTTCCACTGGTTCACGCCGAAGTGGGCCACTTCGTAGCCCATGCGCTCAAAGAGTTCCCAGGGGAAATTGTCGTCCTTGCACTTGGTTTCCTGGATGGCCAGGACGTCACAGTCGCTGCGCTCGAGCCAGGCTTCCACGCGGTCGGCTCGGGCACGGAGGGAGTTCACATTCCAGGTAGCAATCTTCACAGTTCCTAACTTACCGAACTTGGGCGCCGGGGATCTGTCCAGCGCAGCTGTTTGCCGCCGTCGTGACCCTATTTCGCCCGGAACGGGACCAGACACGCGGGGCGGACGGCGGGTATGCGAACAGAAGTGGGCAAAGAAGGTCACGACGGCGGCGGGACACCAACGCACGACGGCGGCGTGGCGCCTTTTGGGAGCAGGCGCGGGCGGTCTGGAATTTAGTAGGAAGTCCGAGTATATTCAGCAGCAGGATGATGTAGGTCACATGCAAAGGAGCATTCCGCCATGGTTCGCGAGCTTTCCCATTACATAGACGGACAACGGGTCGACGGCGTCTCCGGGCGCTTCGGAGACGTCTACGATCCCTGCACCGGCGAGGTGCAGGCCAGGCTGCCGCTGGCCAGCGCCGACGAAGTCCGCAATGCCATTGCCAGCGCGGAGAAAGCCCAGGTGGAGTGGGGCGCCATGAATCCCCAGCGCCGCGGCCGGATCCTGCTGAAGTTCGTGGACCTGGTGAACGAGCACCTGGACGAACTTGCCGCGCTACTTTCCTCAGAACATGGCAAGACGCTCCCCGATGCCAAGGGGGACATCCAGCGCGGCATCGAGGTGGTGGAGTTCGCCGCCGGCGCCCCGCACCTGCTCAAAGGCGAGTTCTCGGACAACGCCGGGACCGGAATCGACGTGCATTCGCTGCGCCAGCCGCTTGGTGTGGTGGCCGGCATTACGCCGTTCAACTTCCCAGCAATGATCCCTTTGTGGAAGTCCGGACCTGCCTTGGCCGCGGGTAACGCCTTCATCCTCAAGCCCTCGGAGCGTGATCCCTCCGTGCCGCTGCGCCTCGCCGAACTCTTCACCGAGGCAGGCGTCCCCGACGGGGTGTTCAATGTGGTCAACGGGGACAAGGAAGCAGTGGACGCGCTGCTCGAGGACGATCGGGTCAAAGCCATCGGCTTTGTGGGATCCACCCCGATCGCCCAGTACATCTACGCCACCGCGGCCGCCCACGGCAAGCGCGCCCAGTGCTTCGGCGGGGCCAAGAATCACATGGTGATCATGCCGGACGCGGACCTGGACATGGCCGTTGACGCGCTGATGGGGGCAGGCTACGGCTCCGCCGGCGAACGGTGCATGGCCATCTCCGTGGCAGTACCGGTGGGTAAGGAAACGGCCGATGCCCTCGTCTCCAAGCTGGAGGAACGGGTCAAGCACCTGAAGGTGGGGCACAGCCTGGACAAGGACTCGGACTTCGGGCCAGTGGTGGCGGCGTCCGCCAAGGAGCGGATCGAAGGCTACATCCAGTCCGGCGTGGACCAGGGCGCCACCCTCGTGGCGGACGGCCGCGGCCTCACCGTGGAAGGCTACGACGGCGGGTTCTGGGTTGGCCCCACGCTCTTCGACAACGTCACCAAGGACATGAAAATCTACAAGGAGGAGATCTTCGGCCCGGTGCTCAGCGTCCTCCGCGCAGCGGACTACGACGAAGCCCTCCGGCTCTGCAGCGAGCACGAGTTCGGCAACGGCGTGGCCATCTTCACCCGCGACGGCGACGCTGCCCGTGACTTCGCCAGCCGGGTGCAGGTGGGTATGGTGGGCATCAACGTGCCCATCCCGGTGCCCATTGCCTACTACACGTTCGGCGGCTGGAAGGCCTCCGGCTTCGGGGACCTGAACCAGCACGGAGCCGACGCGTTCCGTTTCTACACCAAGACCAAGACCGTGACCACCCGCTGGCCCTCCGGCATCCGCCAGGGCGCCAGCTACGTGATGCCGGAAGGCAGCTGATGACCGCAGAAACCACCGCAGCGGGTCCCCATGAGACGCCCGCTGGTGAAGTCCTGTTTGAGCGGCGCGGGCGCCTCGGCGTCATCACGCTGAACCGGCCCAGGGCAGTGAATGCGCTCACCGCCGGCATGGCCGCGGCCATGCTGGAGCAACTCACCGCATGGGCGGACGACGACGGCGTGGCCACCGTCCTGGTGCACGGCGCCGGGGAGCGGGGCTTGTGCGCCGGCGGCGACATCGTGGCCATCTATGAGGACATACTGACGGGCGGTGAGGCCACCGCGGACTTCTGGCGCACCGAATACAGGCTGAACGCGCTGATCGCCGGGTATCCCAAGCCGTATGTGGCCTTCATGGACGGCCTGGTGCTCGGTGGCGGCGTGGGGATCTCGGCGCACGGTTCCGTCCGGATAGTCACCGAGCGCACCCGCACCGGCATGCCGGAGACCACCATCGGATTCGTGCCCGACGTCGGCGGCACCTTGCTGCTGTCCCGCTCGCCGGGGGAGACAGGCACCCATGCGGCCCTGACCGGCGCCCACCTGAGCGGCGCGGATGCCCTCTTCCTGGGCCTGGCGGACCACTTCGTGGCGTCCAAAAACCTGCCCGCGCTGGCAGCGGCGCTGGAAACCGAAACGGCGGAGGCCGCCGTCGGACGCTTCGCGGAGACGCCGCCGGCATCGGTGCTGGCCGGGCAGCGCGACTGGATCGATTCCTGCTACGCCAGCGACGACGCCGAGGACATCCTCCGCAGGCTCCGCACGTTTGCCGGGGAAGCTGCCGGTGAGGCGTCCGGCGCGGCGGACACCATCGAGTCGAAGTCGCCCACCTCTGTGAAAGTTGCGCTGGCATCACTCCGCCGCGCGCGCGGCCTGAGCCTGGCGGAAGTCCTCGCCGAGGAGTACCGCGTCGGCCTGCGGTTCCTGGCCGGTGCGGATTTCCGCGAAGGCATCCGTGCGCAGGTGGTGGACAAGGACCGGAACCCGCAGTGGAAGCCGGCCAGCCTGCGTGAGGTTTCCACCGCCGACGTCGAGAGGTTCTTTGAGCCGCTGGGGGACCGGGAGCTCAACCTGCAATCCAAGGAGGCCCGCAATGTCTGAACAATCAGGATCCGGGAAAAAGGAACACGTCGCGTTCCTCGGGCTGGGACACATGGGCGGGCCCATGGCCGTCAATCTGGTCAAGGCCGGGTACACGGTGGCGGGATTCGATGTGGTGCCCGCAGCGCTGGACGCGGCCCGCGAGCACGGCGTACCCACCGTGGCGACGCCCGCCGAAGCCGTTGCCGGAGCCGACGTGGTGCTGACCATGTTCCCCAGCGGACAGCACGTCCTGGACGCCTACCGAGGTACGGACGGACGGCCGGGACTGCTGGACGTGGCCGGGCCGGACACCATGTTCCTGGACTGCTCCACCATCAACGTGGACGAGGCCCGCGAAGCGTCCGCACTCGCGGTGGCCGCCGGCCACCGGGCGGTGGATGCGCCCGTCTCCGGCGGTGTGGTGGGGGCCGAAGCCGGCACCCTGACCTTCATGGCGGGCGCCCTGCCCGGGGACTTCGAATCCGTCCGGCCCCTGCTGGAAGTGATGGGCAAGCGCGTGGTCCACTGCGGCGGCCACGGGGCAGGCCAGGCCGCCAAGGTCTGCAACAACCTGATTCTGGGCATCTCCATGATCGCGGTGAGCGAAGCCTTCGTGCTCGGCGAGAAGCTGGGGCTGACCCACCAGGCGCTGTTCGATGTTGCGTCCGCGGCATCGGGGCAGTGCTGGGCGCTCACCACCAACTGCCCGGTTCCGGGGCCGGTGCCCACGAGTCCGGCCAACCGCGACTACCAGCCGGGCTTCGCCGGGGCACTGATGGCGAAGGACCTCAAACTGGCCCTCAACGCGCTGCAAAGCACGGGGGTGGCCGCCCGGATGGGGCCGCTGGCGTCGGAGATCTACGATACGTTTGCGGCTGAGGGCGGCGCGGGCCGGGACTTCTCCGGCATCATCACGGACATCCGGGACAAGTCCGCGCACTAGGCAGTTTTTGGGCAGTACCACTTTTGAAGCAGAACCACGTGAGGAGTCAGGCATGGCGGAACAGTACGGGAACATTCTGGTGGAACAGCGCGGACGCGTGGGGCTGGTGACGCTCAACCGCCCGGAAGCACTGAATGCGCTGAACAAGGCCACCATGGACGAACTCGTTGCTGCCGTCACGGCCATGGACTCGGATCCTGGAGTGGGTGCCGTGGTGGTCACCGGGTCCGGCAAGGCGTTTGCCGCCGGCGCGGACATCAAGGAGATGGCGGCCCAGGGCTACATGGACATGTACGCCTCGGACTGGTTCCGCGGCTGGGAAGATTTCACCCGGCTCCGGATTCCGGTGGTGGCGGCTGTCTCGGGCTTTGCCCTGGGCGGCGGCTGCGAACTGGCCATGATGTGCGATTTCATAATCGCCGGGGACAACGCCAAGTTCGGCCAGCCCGAGATCAACCTGGGCGTACTGCCGGGCATGGGCGGATCGCAGCGGCTCACCCGGGCCGTGGGCAAGGCCAAGGCCATGGACCTGATCCTCACCGGGCGGTTCATGGACGCGGAGGAGGCCGAGCGTGCCGGCCTGGTGTCCAGGGTGGTGCCGGCCGCTGACGTGGTGGACGAGGCCGTGAAAGTGGCCGAGGTGATTGCGTCCAAGTCGAAGTCGGCGGCCATGGTGGCCAAGGAGTCCGTCAACGCCGCGTTTGAAACCGGGCTGGCCCAGGGGGTGCTTTTCGAACGGCGCCTCTTCCACTCGCTGTTCGCCACCGATGACCAGAAGGAAGGCATGGCCGCCTTCACGGAGAAGCGCCAGCCCGAGTTCAAGCACCGTTAGGGGGCGGTTCCCGCGGCTTAGGCGTCCCTACTAGGGCCGGGGCGCCCGCCGGTGGGCGCGGAGCACTGAATCGGTGACGGTGACGGTGCCGCCGTCCGTGTCCTCCACGGACCGTCGCCGGGCTTCGCAGACGTCGATTTCCCACTCGTCCGGATCCAGGCCGCCCGCGATTTCCTCCGGGGTGAAGAGCAGGCCGGGCTCGCTGGGGCGTCGGATTCCCACTTCCAGGTCCGAGGGGTGGTGGCCAACAACCAGGAGCGTCCCGCCGGGTGCCACGGACGCTGCCAGCCGGTGGTACAGCTCGGTCCGCTCGGCCAGGGGCAGGTGCATGAATTGCGCGGACACCAGGTCGAAGGTGCCGGATGGCGGCGGGGAACTGGTCAGGTCGTGATGGACCCAGGTGATCCGCGCGGCAGCTTCAGCGTCCTCGGCTGCCCGCTCGGCTGCCCTGGCCAGGGCCACGGAGGAGATGTCCACCGCCGTGACGCGCCAGCCCTGGCGTGCCAGCCACAGCGAATCGGCTCCTTCGCCGCTGCCCACGTCCAGTACGGAGCCGGGGCGCAGCCCGGCAGCCTCGGCCAGCAGGTTCGGGTTCGGATTGGGGCTCCAGACCGAGCCGTGCTGGCGGTAGCGTTCATCCCAGAACGACTCGTCGAACTTCATCCGTGGTCTCCTTGCTGGCCGTCACTCAGGTCCCGGCTGCGTGCCCCCAGGGACGGCCCGCGCTCCGCCGTGACACTGCCACGATACGCCGTCGCGGCGTCCTCCAGTTCCTTGGGCTTCACAACGGGCGCCGGCGGTCCGGCTAGGCTGCGCTGATGCCGAAGAGCCCGATGATCAGGCCCATGACCACCAGCGTGACCAGTTCGTGCGCACAGTTCAGGACGGTCAGGCCGGCGGGACGGCCGTCGAAAGCGTCGTGCGTGATGAAGCGCGCGGCGGTGAAGCCGGCCCACAGGATGACGGCCGTGATCAGGGTGTTGGCCAGGAAGTTTCCGCCGTAGAAGTGCTGGGAAATGGCCGCCGATCCGGCAAGGACCAGGGCGCTGACGAAGCTGACCACCAGCGTGATCAGGATGGGTTTGATGGCGTCCCTGGCATCCCCGCTGGGCGTGACTTTCGCGAGCCTCATCCAGTAGTTGCCGAAGACCTTGGGGGTGTACCAGACCGAGCCCACCACCATGCTGGACAGGGTGGCCAGCACTACGGCCCAGATGTTGATTTCCGGAATCATTGCGTTCTCCTCAATCGGCGAAGTCGCCGGCGTTCCGGCGGAAATTTCCCAGGATCCTGATCAGCTGGTCCACGTCCTGGCCGGCGAAGCCGGACTGGCCGAACACCTCAGTGTTGAGCGCCGCCGTCGCACTTTTGGCCAGGGTGCGTCCCTCAGCGGTGAGCTCGATCAGGGTGGTACGGCCGTCCGTCGGATGCGGGGAGCGGACCACCAGGCCTGCGTCCTGGAGGCGGTCGACGGCGTTTGTCACCGAGGTGGGGTGGACCTGCAGGAGCGCGCTTGCCTTGTTCATGGGAAGCGCGCCGCTGCGGGCGAAACTCAGGAGCGCCAGGAGTTCGTAGCGGGCGAACGTCAGGCCGAAGGGCTTGAGCACTCCCTCGATCCGGGCCAGCAGGATCTGCTGGGTGCGCATGATGGCCGTGATGGCAGCCATGGGCGCGGCAACGTCGCCCCAGCCGTGCCTTTCCCAGTTGCGCTGGGCATCGGCGATGGGATCGCGCGGGAGCGGGTTTCCCATGGCACCTCCTGACAAGTGGGTTGCTCCAGCCTAGCTTTTCAAGCCCGGGAAATCCGACTCCGAGTACTCGACTCCCAAGCCCTCGGGGAGCGGTCCGCCGCCGTGCCGCAGCTCCTCGCTGTGCCGGAGCTCCACGCGCCGGATCTTGCCCGAGATGGTCTTGGGAAGTTCCGCGAATTCCAGCCTCCGGATGCGTTTGAACGGAGCCAAATGGTCGCGGCAGTAGCGCAGGATGTCCTCGGCAAGTTCGGGACCGGGCTGGTGCCCGGCGGCAAGGACCACAAACGCTTTCGGCACCGACAGCTTCAGCGCATCGGGGGAGGGAACGACGGCGGCCTCGGCCACCGCCGGGTGCTCGATCAGCACGCTTTCCAACTCGAACGGGGACAACCGGTAATCGGAGGACTTGAAGACGTCGTCGCCGCGGCCCACGTAGGTGATGATGCCGCGTTCGTCCCGGCTGGCCATGTCGCCCGTGTGGTAGTAGCCGTCGCGGAAAGCGTCGGCGGTCTTCTCCGGGTCGCCGTAGTAGGCCTTCATCAGCCCCACGGGGCGCGGGTCGAGGCGGAGGCACAGCTCGCCGTCGTCGGCCTCTTCTCCCGTTGCCGGGTCCACCAGGACCACGTCGTAACCGGGCAGGGGCCGGCCCATGGCGCCGATCTTGATCGGCTGGCCGGGCGTGTTGGCGATCTGCACGGTGGATTCGGTCTGGCCGAAGCCGTCCCGGATGGTCTGGCCCCAGGCGCGGTGCACCTGGTCGATCACCTCGGCGTTCAGCGGCTCGCCGGCGGACACCACCTTGGTGGGCGGGTTCTTGAGCAGGGTGAGGTCGGCCTGGATCAGCATGCGCCACACCGTGGGCGGGGCGCAGAAGCTGGTCACCTTCTCGCGGTCCATCTGTTCCATGAGGGCCTTGGCATCGAACCGGCTGTAGTTATAGATGAACACGCAGGCTTCGGCGATCCAGGGCGTGAAGACGTTGGACCAGGCGTGCTTGGCCCAGCCGGGGGAAGCGACGTTGAGGTGGACATCTCCGGGTCCCATCCCGATCCAGAACATGGTGGACAGGTGGCCCACGGGGTAGGACGTGTGCGTGTGCTCCACGAGCTTGGCTTTGGATGTGGTCCCGGACGTGAAGTAGAGGAGCAGGGTTTCGTCCGCTTTGGTGGGTGCGTCCGGGGTGAAGTCTGTCGGGGCACCGTCAGCGTCCGCGTACCGGGCAGCGCCTGCCGTCGTTTCGAGGGCAGCTTCGGCGGCGGTGCCGCCGTCGGCGATTTCGATCAGTTTGTAGTTGCCGGGAACGCCGGCAAACTTGCCGATGTTGGAACTTCCGACGGCGGCCCAGCCCGCCTCGCCGCGTTCCACCCGGTCCGCCAGGTCCGCCGGGCCCATCAGGGTGGTGGTGGGAATCAGCACGATGCCCAGCTTGATGCCGGCCAGCATGAGTTCCCACAGTTCCACCTGGTTGCCCAGCATGATGATCATCCGGTCGCCGCGGCGGACGCCCTGGCTCCTGAGCCAGTTGGCCACCTGGTTGGAGCGCACGGCCAGCTCCGCGAAGCTCCTCCGGGTGGCGCTGCCGTCCTGCTCCACAATCACCAGGGCGGGATTTGCGCCCTTGGCGGGGTCTGCTGCGATCTGGTCGAACCAGTCGAGGGCGAAGTTGAATTCTTCGAAACGTGGCCACTGGAACTCATCCCGTGCCTGGTCGTAGTCCTCGTGGAGGGCCAGAAGCCTGTCCCTCACGGCCCGGAAGTCGTCGGTGACTGTCATGGGGGCCCTTTCGCCTAGTGATCCATGTCACTGTGCAATATACTAGGACATCCAAGGGTTTGGAAGAGCGAAGGGATGCGTGCCGGTGCAGCCACAACGACGTGACAGCGGGGAAACCACCACAGTTCCGGAGCAGCCGCCGTTCCCGGATGCGGACCTGATGTACATCGTGGATTTGCTGCCTGCGTGGGAGCGGTCGCGGTACCTGGAAGTGCGGGAGTTCCTGCAGACCCGCATCCGGGCGGCCTCTATTGAGTACTGGAACCGTGAGGAATTTCCGTTTGGCCTGCTGGCTGAGATGGGGAAGTACGGGCTCGGCGGGCTGCAGACAGACGGAACGTCGGCGCTCTTCAAGGGCCTGATGTATGTGGAAGTTGCCCGTGCCGACGTGTCGCTGTCCGCCTTGGTGGGGATCCACAACGAACTGATCGTCGGGATGATCGACGAGCTCGGTTCTGACGCGCAGAAGCAGCGCTGGCTTCCCGGGCTGAAAGCCTTGACGCAGCTGGGGGCCTTCGCGCTGACGGAGCCGGATCACGGTTCGGACATTGCCGGCGGCCTCGAAACGTCAGCCCGGCTGGAGCACGGCGAATGGGTGATCAACGGCGCCAAGCGCTGGATCGGCGCCGGGACCATCGCCGACTTCGCGCTGGTCTGGGCCCGGGACGAGGCGGACCGGCAGATCAAGGGCTTCATTGTGGAGACGGACCGCCCCGGCTACTCCGCCACGAAGATTTCCAACAAGATCGGCCTGCGGATCATGCAGAATGCGGACATCGTTCTCGACGAGGTCCGCATTCCGGAGTCGAACCTCCTGCCGGGCGCCACGGATTTTTCGAAGGCCAACGACCTTCTGCGGGATTCGCGGGCCTGGGTGGGCTGGCAAGGCGCGGGGATCCAGTTGGCCGCGTTTGACGTGGCTCGCGCGTATGCCCTGGAACGGAAACAGTTCGGAAAGGAACTGGCGCGCTTCCAGCTGATTCAGCAGCAGCTGGCCGAAATACTGGGCAACGCCAGTGCATCCCTGGCGCTGATGGCGCAGTTGGCCCGGGTCCAGCAGGACGGCAAGCTGGAAATGGTGCAGGCGGCCATGGCCAAGTCCACCACCACCCGGTTGGCGCGGGCTTCCGTGGCGATGGGCAGGTCGCTAATGGGCGGAAACGGCATCAGCAGCGACTACGAGATGGGCAAGCTCTTCGGTGACGCGGAAATTCTCTACACCTACGAGGGCAGCTACGAGATCAACTCACTGATCGTGGCGCGCGCCGTGACGGGGAAGTCGGCGTTCGTCTGAGGGTGCTTCTTAGTCGTGGCCGCGCTAGTCCTGACCGCGCTCATAGTGGAGGAGAACCACTCCGTTGCCGAACGTGTGCGTGCCTAGCAGCTTCAGGTTCAGCCGGACGTCCGGTGACTCGAACAGCGGCCGGCCCTTGCCTTGGCCCAGGACTACGGGGTGCACGTAGATCCGGTATTCGTCGATCAGGCCGAGCCGCATGAACGTTGCGGCCAGATTGGCGCCGCTGACGGCCAGGTCGCCGCCGGGCTGCGCCTTTAGTTTGGCGATTTCTTCAGGCACGACGTCGTGCATCACCGTGGTGTTCCAGTCGGCGTCGGTGAGGGTCCGGGAGAAGACGAACTTTGGCATGTCGCGCCAGATACTGGCGAACTCGACCTCGACCGCCGTGCTGTTTGGATCCTGGTCCGCCGTGGGCCAGTAGCCGGCCATCAACTCGTAGGTGATCCTTCCGTCCAGGAACCCGCCCAGCGCCTTGCACTCATCGTTGAAGTGTTGATGCAGTTCCTCGTCCACCAGGTTCCAGCTGATGTCGCGGTCCAGCCCTTCGAAGTATCCGTCCACCGACACTGACGCCATCAGGATGATCTTCCGCACGTGGGTCCCTCTCTGGTAGGGCGGGCACCCGGGCGGGACCGCCGTCGTATCTTCCAGTGAATCACTCAAGGATGCGTTGGAACAGGATATGGTCCTGCCAGGAGCCGGCAATCCTGAGGTACGAAGGTGCCAAGCCGATCTCTTCAAAGCCGGCGCGGCCCAGTATCTTCCGGGACGCGGAGTTGTGCTTGAGCGTGGCCGCCTGGACCCGTCTGCGCGCGGTTGCCCTGCCGTTGCATTGACGTAGAGGGGGTCCTTCGTCCCTTACGCCGGACCGTACTGAGGGCCACAGTTGGTTTCAGGGGAACCGCGTGTGGGCAGCCCCGACTTGAATGCGCCGTAGAAGGAGGAGCCATGAAGATCGAATCGTGGATTTTCGGAGGCCTGGCCATATTCTTCGTACCCGTGGGTGTGGTTTATGGCTTTGTCAAAGGCTGGACCGAGCCGGTGGGCTTCCTGGCCTTGTGGCTGGTGGGAGGCCTGGCCGGACTGATCGGCGGCTACCTCGGCTACACCGGCCGGCGGGTAGGGATGCGTCCCGAGGACCGCCACGACGCGGAGATCCACGAAGGCGCAGGCGAGCAGGGTCAGTTCAGTCCCTGGAGCTGGTGGCCGGTTGCCTTGGGCATCTCCGCGGCAACCGGGTTCCTGGGCCTGGCCATTGGATTTTGGATCCTCTTCATCGGTGCAGGATTTGCGCTGGTTGCACTGATTGGCTGGGTATTTGAATACAGCCGCGGGGACCACGCCCACTAACCGCCGGGTCCCTTCAAGCCGCCACGGGTGTACGTAGTACACTCGTTGACAAGAATCGGCTAGGTAAGGTGCCCACATGACTCAGCAGGCGGAAGCCACGCGCCGGATCCCGCTGAACCGGGACCGCGTCCTGACTGCCGCCGTCGTGCTGGCCGATGACGCGGGTGTCGAGTCGCTCAGCATGAGAAGGCTGGCGCAGGAGCTAGGCGTGGTGCCGATGGCGCTGTACAAACACGTCGCCAACAAGGAGGAGCTCCTTGACGGCATGGTGGACGTAATTGTTGCCGAAATCGACCCTCCCTTCAGCGACGCCGGCTGGAAGAACGCGGTGCGGCTGAGAGTCCTGTCGGCGAGGAGGTCCTTGTTGCGGCATCCGTGGGCCCGCCAGGTGCTTGAATCCCGCACCACCAGGACGCCGGCGGTCCTTGGGTACATGGATTCGTTCATCGGCATGTTTCTGGCCGGCGGTTTTTCCGTCGATCTCACGCATCACGTGATGCATGCACTCGGCAGCCGCATGTGGGGGTTTACCCAGGAGCTGTTCGACGATTCAGCCAACGCGGTGCCGGCCGACCCGGCGCCTGAAATGCAGGCGGCCATGCTCCAGGAGATGGCACAGCGGTATCCGAACATCCTGCAGGTGGCCATGGCTGCGAATCACGACGACGGGTCAGTGGTTTCGCAGGGCTGCGACGACCAGTTCGAGTTCGAGTTCGCCCTCGACCTCCTCCTGGACGGGTTCGAGCGCTTCCACCAGCAGGGCTGGACATCGGAGCAGGCAAAGCTGGAGCGATAGCCCACCGGGTGTTAGCTTGTGGGGATGGAGGCGCTCGACTGGCTGCTTGACTCCGACCCCGCGATCCGCTGGCAGGTCCTCCGTGACCTCACGGGCGCACCGCCCGAGGAGGTGCAGGCCGAACGTGACCGCGTAGCCACCCAGGGCTGGGGCGCCCGCCTGCTGGAGCTGCAGGAGGAAAACGGCCAGTGGGACGGCGGAACGTACTTCCCGGCACAGTTCGACGAGTCGGAAAAAGGCCAGCCCTGGACGGCGACCACGTACAGCCTGTTGCTGCTGCGGGATTTCGGGCTGGACCCCCGCAGCGGCCAGGCCCGCCGCGCCGTGGAGCTCGTGCGCGAAAACAGCCGCTGGGAGGAAGGTGGCCAGCCGTTCTTCCACGGTGAAGTGGAGCCATGCATCAACGGCATGGCCGTGGCACTCGGCGCGTACTTCGGCGAAAACGTCGACGGCGTGGTAGAGCGCCTGCTGCGTGAGCAGCTCGCCGACGGCGGGTGGAACTGTGAGGCGGAACGGGGCTCGGTGCGCTCGTCGTTCGGGACCACGATCAACGTTCTGGAAGGCCTGCTGGAGTACGAGCGCGCGACCGGCGGGTCCCCGGGCTCAGCCGCCGCCAGGCAGCGCGGCGAGGAATACCTGCTGGAACGCGGACTCCTCCGGCGCAAGACCACCGGCGAGCTGATCGACCGTGACTGGCTGGAGTTCTCCTACCCGACCCGCTGGTTCTACGACGCCCTGCGCGGGCTCGACTACTTCCGCGCCGTCGGCAACCGTCCGGACGAACGCGTCTCCGAAGCAGTGGAGGTGCTCCGCTCAAAACGGCAGCCCGATAGCACCTGGCTGCTGGAAAACACCCACCCCGGCCGGATCCACTTCGCCATGGAGGACGGTGACGGACGCCCGAGCCGCTGGAACACCCTCAGGGCACTGAGGGTGCTCGACTGGTACGACGGGCAGTAGCCGTTCAGGCCGTGCCCGCCGGTGCCGGTCACAATCCGGTTCCTCGGCGTGAGTTTGTTCCGGATGCCCGGGACACGGCTACGCTGGCAACCACTACGTGCGCGTCACGTGACCTGAGAGCAGCAGGCAGGGTCGTAATGGGCTGGCATCAGTTGATGCCGGCTCATCTTCAGTGGGTCGGCGCAGGCCGCCGGGAGACACCCGGTTTCGATCCCAGGAGAGCAGCGATGAGCAATGACCAGGACATCCCGGATACCCGCGGAGAGCCCGGGACCGGAAACCTCCAGCCGGTCCGGACGTCCCGGAAGCGGACCAAGCACGAGCGGTTCCGGACCGGCGAACACGTCCGCTTCGCCGACGGGCACACGACCGGCACCGGCGTTGTGGATGACTCCACCAAGGACGGATCGGTCCTCTGGGTCTGGGCTGATGGCGGCAACGGCCGGAAGATGCTCCTGCAAGGCCGCGGTACGTCGGTTGAATCACTGACGTAAACGCCACCCGGCCGCCCCGGCCCAGGCTCAGGTCAGCAGCCTGGCCACCAGTTCGCCGCGGCTCCCGACTCCCACCTTTTCAAAGAGGGACTTCAGGTGGTCGTGCACCGTATGCGGCGAGATGTACAGGTGCTCGGCGATGTCCGCCGTCGCCGAGCCGGCGACCACCTCGAGGCAGACGTCCCGCTCCCGGGGTGTCGCGCCGTAGGCGGCGAGCAGGAGGGTAACCATTTCGTGCGTGGTGGCTGGTTCCACCGTGACCACCATCTGGCCAGGGTCGTCTCCGGTGATGAGCCGGCTGGCCTGCAGCACCACCCAGTGGTCCCCGGCGTCGCGCATCCTCATGCGGGCCGTCCCGGACGCAGCAGCCTTTGCGGCACCCACAACGGAATACAGGGTCATTCCGAAACGGCCGGGAGCCCGGTCATCCAGTTCCGCCAGCCAGGTTGCCGCGGCAGGCGTGGCGGCACGCACCTCTCCGCGCGGTCCCACCAGGACGATCACGGGACCGGCCGGGCCGCACATCGTGTGGCGCTCCACGCGCACCGCGATTCGGGTGGCGGCGGACAGGGTCGCTGCGATGGAACTCAGGAATTCCACTTCCCGGTCAGTGAAGTCCGGACCCGTCTCACGGAACAGCCCGCCCACGGCCCAGCACACGTCATCGGTCCGGAATACCGCACGCAGTTCGTGCTCCAGGCCCTGCGGGCGGAGTAGGTCGTTGAGCCGCACGCTCCTGACCACGTCGCGGTGCGGTACATCGGACAGCCGGGCGGCCGGCATCGGCCGCCGGGTGAGCTGCGCGAAGGGGTTCGGCTCCGTGCCGGCGTATTCAGTCTCGGCGAAGCGCACGCCGTATTCATCGGGCGTCGGCCAGGGCGGCCAGTTGGTGATTGAGGTCATGATCAGGGTTGCGGGGTCGACGCCGGCCCAGCAGGCCTGCTGAAAAGGTACGGTTTCATGCACGACGGCGAGCGCTGCGGCGTGCAGCTCAGCCACGCCCATGCCGGTGGCCGCCATCGCGGCGATCTCCTGCCGGGCCCGCTCTGCGCGATCTGCCCACATGCTTCCAGTATCCGCCGCCGGCGGCGGACTGCAATCCCCTGATCCGGGGATCTTCCGCACCCTGGCGGAACCCCCTCAGCCGGGGATGGGAAGGGCCTCCACCCGAGACGTACGCTTCGAGCATGAACGCAGTTGCCCAGCTGTTCGCCCTGCTTGAGGCCCTGATCTATATCGCGGTGTTTCCGCTTGAGGCCTTCTTCCTGCGCCGCCCAGCAGTGCAAAAGTTCCTGAGCACCCCGGCCGAAAACGTCCCCGCCGTCATGATGTGGGCTATTCCTGTGGGCTTCCGGAACCTTCTCATAGCCTTGGGGGTCATTGCGGGCCTGGTGTTCCTGAATACCGGGAGCGAAGTGGTCGGCCGGACGCTGGTCACTTACTGCTGCGCCTACATGGTCCTGGGCGGGGCCACCATGGCCCTGGCCGATGCCTTGGGGCACTACCCGAAGAAGGGGGACAGCATTCCCGGAACGCTCGCGGCTACTGTGCCCGCCCTGATTGCGCTGGTCGCCTCGGCGTTCTGAACAGAATCGTTCTGAACAGAATCTGGTGAGGCGTTCGGCGCATAACGAAGGTCCGCCTATGGGGGACAGACGGACCTTCGCAACTCAAACGCTACAACTTTCTAAAATAGCTATCGAGTGGACGAGCCCCGGGTCCTTGGCGGCCGCGCATCGTCCCTTGCGGTGCCCGGAATCGGCGGCGTAGGCTCCCTGCTATCAGGCCATCCGGCGGGAGGATCCATGGACGGCTATGCCGAGCTACGGGCGTTCCGGACCACCCACCCGTACCGATCGCTGAGTGTCGGCGGCGTCGAATGGAAGTACATCTCTGGACCGGTACCGCCCGGCGCGGAGGAAGCCGGGCCTGCACTTCTCGTCCTGGGCGGGGGCTTCTCATTCGGCGAGTCTGCGTTCCGCACGATCACGAATTTCGAACCCCGCTTCCGGGTAATCGCCCCCTCGTATCCCGCGGTGCGGACTATGGCCGACCTCCTGACCGGAATCGCGGCCATTCTCGACGCCGAAGGCATCCCGTCCGCGAACGTTTTCGGCCACTCCCTTGGTGCCGGCGTCGCCCATGCCTTTGCCCGCCGTTATCCGCAGCGGGTGGACAAGCTCGTCTTTTCCGGGTTCGGCCTCTACACCCGTGGCCACACGCGTTTGGTGGGGGCCTTCGTCCGCCTGTTCTCCGTGTTGCCCCAGGCAGCCCTCGCCGCTTTCTACCGTCCTAGGATCGCGCGGCTTCTCGAAGGTGCCGAAGAGGACGAGCGTGCTTTCCTCGGCGCCTATACGGAAGACCTCTTCGCAGCACACACCAAGGAATCGGCCCTCGCGCGGCTGGCAGTGCTCCTGGATCTGGCGGCGCACCCGGATACCTATGCCGCCGCATCGAGCTTCGAGCGTCCAGAGGACGTGCTGCTGATTGCTGCGTCCGACGACCGCGGGTTCACACCACGCGAACGCGAAGCCTTGCTGGCCACCTATCCCGGTGCCAGGGCCCACGTTTTCGGACAGGGCGGCCACTGGGCGGCGGTCACCCACCCGACCGAATACGACGCCGTCGTCGGCCGCTTCCTCGAAGGCCGTCCTCCGCCCCCTAGAAGAAGGGAAAGCGTCACCGCGCCGCCGCCCCGCCGCGCGTCCCACCGCCGCGGGGAAGAAAGGCCCACCGCTTCGGCTCTGGACGCCAAACTTGCCGCTTTCCGTGCCCGCCACCGGTACCGCACGCTCGACGTCGGCGGCTTGCGCTGGCGCTACCTCGCCGGCGGCTCGGGGGACCAGGTGCTACTTCTGCCCTCCGGCGGAACCAGGATGCCGGACATGTACCTGCTGCTGATCGAGGCGCTGGAACGGGACTTCCGTGTCCTTGCGCCGGCCTATCCCGCCGGCGCCGGAATCGCCGGGCTGGCGGACGGACTGGCAGCGATCCTCGACGCCGAGGGGGTCAAACAGGCGGATGTGCTGGGCTCGTCTTTCGGCGGGTTTGTGGCGCAGGTCTTCGCCCGCCGGCATCCCGAACGCGTGCGCCGCCTCGTGCTGGCGAACACCGGGGGCCCGGCCGCGGCCCCGCTCCCGGTGCTCCCGCTCCTTATCCGCTTCCTCGCCGTGCTTCCGGAAGACGCCGTGCGTTTCCTGACCGGCTGGAATTGGCGCCGCTGGTTTGTCCCGGGCGCGAATGACGACCCGAAGTTTTGGGACGCGCTGCTGGGGGACATCCTCAGCCGGCTGGGCAAGGAGGACCTGCTGTCCGCGCTGCGGGAGATGAACGACTTTGCGCATCTGCCGGCCGAGGCGGTGCAGGGGGTGCCCGCCTCCGGCACACCGCCGGCGCCGGTGCTGCTGATCGAATCCGAGCGGGACGAAGCATTCCCACCCCGGGCGCGTGCGGCCCTCCGCGCGCTCTATCCAGCGGCCGAGGTCCGGCTTTTCGCGGGCGCGGGCCACGGGGTCATGGCAACGCGGACCGCGGAGTACGTCGGGGCAGTGCGGGAGTTCCTCCGCAGGCCCTGACCTTCGCCGGCAGCTACCGCCAGCCGTTGGCCGTCAGCCTGTCCGTACTGACATGTGAGTAGCGGAAATTCAGCGTGTCTGCCGTGCGCGTTCCCACCAGATAGCCGCGGAGTATCGTCCCGCCGGAGTATTCAGCCCAGACAATAAGCCAACACACTCTCCTCCCTACTTTCAATCTATGGCACACCAGGGGGCTTGCCACAAGGCCCGGGAGGCGGCGCAGAATTGAGAGCCAAAGTGGGGGACCTGCGTTTCGTCCCCCACGTGCCCAGCCCGGAAAGGAGCTGATGACGTGCCCCTGACCACCAGTGCATTCAACCTCCCCAGCCATCTGGCGCCCAAGACGGACCCGGCGCTGATCGCCGGCGATGAGCGGCAGTTCGCGGCCATCGCCGAGAGCTTGGAACAGTCCATCGCCGACCTGGCCGGCCGTCTGGACGCCGCGCGGAAGGCACCCGGCCGCCTGGGCCAGGAGGCGATGGAGCGGGACGTGGAAGTCCGTCGGCTGACCTCGCGCCTGCGCGCCCTGCGCCGCTTCGGTCTGGACCTGTGCCTTGGCCGCATCGTCACCGCGGATAACCACGAGCCCGTGTACATCGGGCGGCTCGGCCTGACGGACAGCGGGGGCCGCAGGCTGCTTGTCGACTGGCGTTCGCCTGCCGCTGAGCCGTTCTTTGGCGCGACCTACGCCAACCCGATGGGCCTGGCGGGCCGACGCCGATATCGGTGGACCCGGGGCCGGATCAGCGACTACTGGGACGAAGCGTTCACGCCGGACGGGCTCGAAGGACACGCAGCCCTCGAGGACCTGTCCGCCTTCATCGCCAGCCTGGGGAGCAGCCGGTCTGCCCGGATGCAAGACGTTCTCGGCACGATCCAGGCAGACCAGGACGCCATCATCCGGGCGTCGTCCCGCGGCGCCCTGGTTGTCGAGGGCGGTCCGGGCACGGGCAAAACCGTCGTTGCCCTGCACCGCTCCGCCTACCTCCTGTACTCCGACCCGCGCATTGGCCGCCGGGGGAGCCACCGGCAGAGCAGCGTCCTGTTTATCGGTCCGCACCGGCCCTACCTGGCTTATGTCGCCGATGTTCTTCCCAGCCTTGGCGAGGAGGGCGTGCAGACCTGCACCCTGCGGGACCTCATCCCCGAGGGCGCCGCAGCAGGGATCGAGACCGACCCGAACGTTGCCCGCCTCAAGTCGTCGGCGGACATGGTGAAAGCGATCGAGCGTGCCGTCAGGTTCTATGAGGAGCCGCCCGCGCAGGGAATGGAGGTTGAAACGCCGTGGGCCGACGTCTGGCTCAGCGCTGAGGAATGGGCCGAGGCGTTCGAGTCGCCCGCCCCGGGCACAGCGCACAACGAGGCACGCGACGAAGTCTGGGAGGAGATACTCAAGATCCTCTCAGACAAGCACGACGACGGCGACGACGTCCCGGAGGACGTGCCCCGCAGGGCGCTTGCGCAGAACGCGGAGTTGGTCCAAGCCTTCAGCAGGGCATGGCCGCTGCTCCGGTACACCGACCTTGTTGGCGACCTCTGGACGGTACCCGCCTACCTGCGCCTGTGCGCACCCTGGCTGAGCCCGGACGAGGTCAGGATGTTGCGGCGCCAGGACCCCAAGGCCTGGACCGTGTCCGACGTGCCGCTCCTGGACGCGGCCCGGCAACGGCTCGGCGACCCCGGGACGTCACGGCGCAAGCGTCAGCAGGACGCCGCCCTGGCCGCAGAGCGTGAGCTCATGGACCGGGTGGTTGACGACCTGGTCGCCGCGGACGATTCCGAACTGCTGGTGATGTCGATGCTGCGCGGGCAGGATATGCAGGACAAACTGGCCGATGTGGACGCGCTGCCGGGCACCGACCCCGACCTGCTCGCCGGCCCGTTCGCCCACATCGTCGTCGACGAAGCGCAGGAGCTGACCGACGCGGAGTGGCAGATGCTGCTGCTCCGCTGCCCGTCCCGGAGTTTCACCGTCGTCGGAGACCGCGCCCAGGCCAGGCACGGCTTCACGGAATCCTGGCAGGAACGGCTCCGCCGGGTCGGAATGACCGACGTGAACCTGGCCACCCTCAGCATCAACTACCGGACGCCGGAGGAGGTCATGACGGAAGCCGAACCAGTCATCCGGGCCGTGATCCCTGACGCCAGCGTGCCCACGTCCATCCGCAGCAGCGGCATCCCAGTGGTCCACGGATCCGCGTCGGAGCTGGGCTCGATCCTCGACAGCTGGGTCGCCGCGCATGCCGACGGGGTTGCCTGTGTCATCGGCCCGAGCGACACCGGGAGTTCTACCCGGGCGACCGCACGCGTCCGGTCGCTGACCCCGGAGCTGTCGAAGGGACTGGAGTTTGACCTGGTGGTCCTCATCGACCCGGAGGCGTTTGGCGCGGGCATCGAAGGAGCCGTGGACCGCTACGTCGCGATGACCCGCGCGACGAGGCAACTCGTCATCCTCACAACTTCCGACGCCGGCCCGGGAGGGTGACTCTCGCCCTGCGATCGATGTGCTCCGGACACCCGCGCGCCCGCGGAGGTTTGGCCCTTGTCTTGGATAGTTCCATGCCCCATCCTTGGCCTAAACGGGGAGCCGCGGAAGGGGAACGGAATGCCCAGCATCGACTTGGAACGCGTCAGGAGGCCGGCGGCTGCGGCCCTCGTCTCGGCTGGCGTGTGGCTGGTCGGCATCAGCCCGGTGCCGGGCGTGTACCTCGAGCAGGACTCCGTTCGACGGCTCGAGATGCTCCGCAGAGGGAAGCGTTCATGGGTCCTCGGGCAGCACATCGCCGCGGCAGGCACCGCGGCCGTGCCTGCCGCCTTCGCGCGGGTGGCTCTTGCCCTTCCCCCCGGAAGGTCAAGGGTCTTTGCGGCCGCCGCCGCCGTCGCGCTCGCCGCGGGGGCGCCGTTGTTCGTGTCCCAGCTCGCCATGCGCGCTTCGGATCTTGAGCGCTTCGCCGCGCACGGCCTTCCCGGGTGGCCGTTCCTTGCCTACTCGTGGCTGCACGTGGCCGCCCTGGGTTCACTTTCCGGTACCTTGGCTTCCCTGCCCGGCAGGGGGAAGGAAGCCACCGCCGTAGGCCTCGCCGCACTCGGCTCCGGCGCCGTCCTGGCAAGGACCGGTGACATCCCGCCCTTCGTGTTCTACGTTTCAGAACAGCTCGCTGCCGCGAGCCTCCTACGCCGGGTTGATTAGGGCAGCCCGGTCATCCGTCCGGCGGGCCAGCTGGCGAGGGCGTTGAGCGCGTCTTCGGAGGGTGTCCCTGGGTCTGCTGTGTAGACGTTGATGCGCACTCCCGGGTCTGCGGGCAGTTCAAGCGCTTCGAAGCTCAAGTCAAGATCCCCCACGACCGGGTGGTGGAGCCGCTTCCGGCCGGCGCGGTGGTACTTCACATCGTGCCGTGCCCACCGGGTCCGGAACTCTTCGCTTCGGGTCGAGAGTTCACCGATCAGGTCCGTGAGGTCCTTGTCGTACGGGTTTTTGCCGGCGGTGGACCGCAGGACAGCGACGATGTCATCCGCCGCGCGTTCCCAGTCGGCGAAGAAGTCCCGCGCCTTCGGGTTCAGGAAGGTGGGCCGTTTCGGCCTCGTCTGGCGTAATCCTTGCGCGGCGGGACGTCAGGAACCTCCGAACCTCCTCACTGTGTGTCATGGCTTTCACGCTGCGCCTTCGCCCCGGGACGAGGGAGGGACTGGCGTTACCCGGAACGGTGAAAGAACTGTCAACCGATTGACTGGAGGCGTACTCTGGACGGAATTCACCTCAAGACAAGCCGGAATGGAAGGGCGGGCACGGGTATGAGCCTTAAGGACGAGTGGGACCGTCTCGATTCCGAGACCCGGACCTGGCTTCTGGAAAATCCCGGATGCCTGGTCGTGCCCCGTACTGTGTCGGCCAAAATCAGCAAAGGCGCCCACGAAGCCATTGAGCACGATCAACACGGGCAGATTGTACTTTCGCGAGACGACCACGATTTCATCCGGGGGAAGGCAGAAGCCGCTGGAACAATCCGCGTCCCCGCGACGGAATTTCAGTTCTTCGACACAGCAGCTGTGCCCGTTGTCAGGAGAGCGCCGTCCGGAAGGCATGCCGCAATGTCACCGGAGGAAGTTCAGCAGGACCAGCCAAGTGCGGGCATAGAAGAACGCGGTGACTAACCATGGCAGGGCCTCAGCGCCAGAATTCGGTGAGCTGCTCGGCAAGGGCTCTGCCTTGGCCGTAACCAGCTCGCCGTCGATATATCGGGTGTCTCCGCATCTGGTCGGCCACCGGCCCAATGGGAACGCGTCCACCGTCGGACCTGGCCGGACCAGTCCGTTGTGGGAGCACAGCAGCAAGAACGGCGGCGAGTAGCTCGGCCGGGGTCGCGCCAGCTATCTGGGCCGCCGCCGTCGAGCCTGCTGACGTCCCAATGGTGAGGTCGGCTGTGGTGACGTCCAGCCCCGTGTTGAACAGGCCGGCGATGACGCCGATCACCCACGCATTGCCTGTCGATCCGCCACCACCCAGGACCAGCGCTCGCTTACCCGCGGCGCTCATCCGTCTTGCGGTTGTGTCCATGGGAGTCGCCTTTCGGGGATTGCCTGTCGGCGCTCCCGGCGACGACTACCTCAGTCGCGCGGTGGTGGAATGCAGGGGAGCGCCCACCTGGATACTGCGTTCATGGCTCTCACCTCCTGCCGATTGACCGGAAAGCTATCAGGCAGCCGACGCTGTGTGCAACGGGACCGCCTGGGCCGAAAGCAGTTGCGGCTAGCTCGCCGGGTCATACCCGAACTCGCGGAGTTCTTGCGAGCAACGGCAGGCCACCGCGATCTTCCTTGCCCACTCGACCGCGTCGTCGCGCGTCGGGAGCTCCAACACGGTGAACCCGCCCTTGAGTTCGGAGCCTGGATAGATCTCGGGGCTCACCGACCCGTCAGCGGAGACCAGCACGGGATCGACTTCCTCGTCGATCCCACCGCCGAATACGTAGACGCCCGCAGCCTTCGCATCCTCGATCACAGCGTGGGATTCTGCGACGACGATCGGGAACTCCTCGGCGGTTAGCACCATGGCTTTGCTCGGGAAAGAGATGAGGTATTTGGTCATGTCTCGATGGTGCCCTGCGGGAGGCCCGGACAGCAACGGTTTTGGATAGTTAATGGCACACTTCCGCCCCGTCCACCCACGCCCAGAAAACTGGAAGGATCGGGGAGAGCGGGCCGGTCCGGGTGTCAGTCTTTCTTCAGTTTCTCGGCGAGCATTACGAGGATTCCGCTGGGACCGCGGAGGTACGTGAGTTTGTATTCGTCGCGGTAGGTCGCCACGCCGCGTAGCGGACGGCATCCGTGCTTCGCAGCTATCTCAAGGGCTTTGTCTATGTCGTCGACCGAGAAGGCCACGCGGTGCATGCCGATGTCGTTGGGACGAGTTGGGTTCGACTCGATCGCTTTGGGGTGGATGTATTCGAAGAGCTCAAGTTGACCATGACCGTCGGGGGTCTGCAGCATCGCAATCTTGGCGTGGTTGCCATCCAGCCCGACGGCAGTATCGGTCCACTCGCCGCTGACCGTGTCGCGCCCGACGACCGTGAGCCCAAGGTCGGTGAAAAAGGCGATTGTTGCTTCGAGGTCGCGAACGGCGATACCAACGTTCTCAAGTTTGATGGCCATGCGTTGAAGCTACCAAAGCGGACTGATTAGCTCCAGAGGCGAGCCTGGACTCGACTGAACAAGGAAGCACCATTTCCCAGTGGAACAGGCCCGCGATAGCCACTGGAATCGCCACCGTCCTCTCGACGATTATTGCAACCCTGATTTAGAGGAAATCGGCAGTTGACGTTCTTTTGATGCCACCCATTCCGCACGCTCTTCGCCGCTTTGGGATCACGACGCTATCGGAACGCGTGTGACTTGCCTTTCGGCGAACGGACCGTAGACTCAGCCCATGTCAGGTCGTGGGGGAACGAGACTAGTCCGTAGTGCTGCGGCGACAGTCCTGAGCATGCTGCTGGCAGGTGTCCTGGCAGCCTGCACCTATGAGGATGTCGGCGATCCGACGGCAACCGCGGAACGCAGCAGTCGCCCCGCTCCTTCCGTCCCAACGAAGGGTCCGGAGATACTGGATGCCGAAACGCGCAACTACGCCGAACTGGAGAAGAGCCTCGCAGTGGCCCAAGGCTCCGTGCTCCTTGAAGACTCCGGCCCTGCCGACGGACCAGGGGTTGGTTTCAGCAAGACCGTAAAAGTGCAGACCGCTGGCCGGTACACCGTCACGGCGGCTTGCGTGGGTATTCCGGACGCGCAGGTGTTCCTCTCCCGCCCCGGGTCAAAGGAGCTGTTGTCGCTCGATCTTGATTGCTCAGGCGCCTTGTCGCAGGTTGTTGAGTTGCAGGAGGGATACGTCGCCGCAATGCTGATGCGACACGACCCGACGGGTCCTTGGACTGGGGCCGTCGCCGGCGTAAGAATTACCGACGGATAAAAAGGCGCCGCGAGTCACAGGAGCCACCAATCCAGGGGATTGCTTCGCAAATCTCGAGGCCGCTTGTAGCCTCGGCACATGGCGGATCCTGAAGCCCATCAGCGATGGCAGCCCACGATGACTCGCGGTGCCTTCCGCTTCAACGAGCCCACAGCGGCCAAGAACGAGCGGTTCGAGGGAACGGAACCCCTTGTGGAACAGCGTCAATCAACCCAGTGCACAGGCCGGGCCCCCGGTTGCAGCCGTTCCGTCCGTCACCGCAGCGCGCGTAGGTACCGCCTCCGAACAAGCCGCTGTGCAATCAGGAGGAGCGGGAAGAGTCGCCGCCATGGCTGTCGTGATGCCGCTCGCGTGAGCGAGCGAACGGTGAGGTGCACTTCCTCGCCACGACGGTGAACGAAAAACGCTTCCTCTCCATCGACGGGGTGCCCAGGCATGGTGCGGTACGAAAACCCGGATCTCCCGGGTTCTTGGACCACGTCGATGACTTGGACTGGTTCGACGACGGTGAGGCCACCCAGGCGCGCAGTTACGACGACCCGGTCGCCCGGCGATACAGGGCCCGGGGGGTCTACGAGAAACCCACTCGCGGTTTTTATCTTCCAGAGGAGCACTTCCTGAGCGACACGCTGCCAAACCACGTCGCCGCTCCCGACGAAAGCCGTCACTTCTGAACGGCGGTAATTGTGGTCGCTGAGAGTCCACTGGTCAAGATGCGGGCTCGTCATGCGTCACCTCTTGGAAATCCTGAGTAGCATCAGCCTTCCAGCTTTGCCGGGCAGCAATGATTCCGTCGCGCGTCGCCGCACGGATAACCCCATACAGGACATAAAAGAAAATGGCCATAAATACGGCAGCCACGACAATATCCATAGTTCTTCCCCCAAAGATTCGCTTGTCCGAAGACATCGCAAGCCTACTGCAGGTGCAAATGCTCACCTTCAGCGAGTCATGGAACGAGAACCCCGACCGACCGAAAAATGCGCACTTCAGCACATATCGCCCATAGCGGCCAAGAATGGGCGTTCGGAGGATTGAAACGCCAACGGGGAAGCCACGACCAACGGGAAGATAGTGATTCACGCCTGGGCGGTCTGGTTTCAGTTCCAACTCTGAGCTTATCTGTAGATGGTTACGCTTCCTGTCCTCGGCAGAGACGGCCACTCGGCCGTCAGATCGTAGTACTGGGTTGCCATTCGGGACTTCAGGGGTGCCACGACAAATGTCTACGGGGTATTTAGTCCGAGTTCTCCGATGGCCGAAGGCTCCAGCGTGCCAGGGTTGAGATGCACGTACAGATCCTCGGCGTCTCCGGTCGAGAACTCAGCCAGTTCCAGTTCCACCTTCGAGGGAGTTACCGTCAGGGTGACAGTGCCGCGCGTCATGGCTGCCTGTGACACGAATTTTCCCTCAAATACCTGCGGCTGGCCGCTCTCCGGTGCGGGAGTGGAGGTTGAGGTGGGGTCGACAGGACTGTCGGTTGCCGAGTCCTCCGGTGCACCGGTGTAGGAACATCCGGTGAGGCCTGCGACAAGGGTGGCAGTCAGCATTGTTTTGATCATTTTCATGTTCCCCCCAAGGAACGAGTATGGATGCGACACCCAGCCAGGCGAGCATGGAGTTGTAGGTGCGGACCTCTTGTGAGTACCCACAAATCGAGGCTTAGGCCTCTTTCGCCTCCATCAGCGAAGTAGCAGTGGCGCCAGCGACGACGAGAAATCCAGCAGACAGAATTCCAACAAGCTTTCGTATTTTAATGCAAACTCCCCCATTATTTACAAGCTTGTCAATTTTGCTAACAGTCAACCGGATAGAATAAGTCCATGACTACTTCTAACAAGTCATTGCCGACTCGCCAGCGCCGCATCCAGAGAGCACTAGGTCTGATATTTTGCATCTCGATCGTGGGCTTACTGGCTTCAATCTTCCTTACCGGCCGCAACCCGCTCTTCCCAGGGATGTCCGGTCCGTTGCTGGTGCTGCTCTTCTTCCTGGCCGCAGCAGGAAGCGCTACCGGACTAGCAGTCACCAGGTCTCGACGGGCTGCCATGGAAAACGCAGACAAGAGATAAGTCCGAAAGGCTTGCTGCAGCGAGCTGGGGCCCACCGGAACCGAGCCGGTCAGTCGTGCCCCACACCTAATGAAACGGGCGCTTGAATATCCTTTTGAATTCATTGATGCTATGGACATCCCTGCCCAGTCAAGCCCCTTGTCCGCGCTGATAGTTTGGTCATTTTAGTTCCAGCCTCTTTCCAGAGAATCCCCGAAGTGTCGCAAGACCATTGACCGTACTAGAGCGGTGATCGCTGTCGCCGCCGGAAGCCTCGCGATTGCGGTGCCCGCGACGGCATCGCAAAACCCTGGGGATACGCGGCACTGAGGTTGTGAGACCCCGGGATGGAGCTGTCCCGTAAGGGAATCGTGAGCCGAAACCCTGGCTGGACACGACCAGCGCGCACGGGAAGCTGATCTTCGACATGTTCCCGTCTCTGGCAGAGTACGAACGCTCCCGATTGTCCGAACGCACGAGGGCAGGGTTAGCGGCCGCGAAAGCCATGGGACGACTCGGCGGACGTCCGCCGGCGATGACCCGGCGACGAAACTTGCGGCAGCCAGGGACCTGCGGCGTCAGGGAAAGAAACTGCAGGAGATCGCGGAGACTCTCAGCGTGAGCATGTCCACCCTCACCAGGCCGCTCGGGCCGCGAACAGGCAAGCCGGCGCCTGAGTCCCAATCTCTGGTTCAGAACGTTGCGTAAGTCGGTTCCGCCAGCGGCCAGTGCGACGTCGGTCTTGGAACGCTCAGCGGGACGCGGAGGAAGATATCAGCCGGTAGTCGGCTCCTCATCGTTGGCGACAGCCTCGATCCAATCCACAGCCTCGTCGGAAAGCTGGGGACCGTCTGCTGATTCGCCAGCCCACCACCCAGAATCGGTCGCGCCGCCCGTAGCCGCCATGATGTCGGCGATGACATGCGGCGGCAGCGGCTCGCCGTTGTGCTCAATGAGCCAGCCGCGTGTTTCCGCATCGACCAGAGGCCACCACTCGAGGATCTTCATCAACGCAGTGTTGCACCGAAAAAGTCGTGCGTACAGATTCCGCCGTGGGACGAGCTCCGGGCTAGACGCCGGTTAACGAGCGCAGCTTCCACGTCAGCGATGCCCCAGTGGCGTCACGCTGGGGATCGTGAGCCGAACCCTTACCGGGCGGAGGATCGGCCTTCCACCATCAGCGGCCGAAAAGGGCCAGGAACGAAGTGGCTATCATCGGTGACATGGATATGCCTCTGAGCAAGGGAACCGTGAAGACTTGGTACCGCGAGGAAGGGTGGGGTTCTATACAAATTGAGGGAGTGGCCGCAGAATGCTTCGCCCATTTTTCGAGCATCGTTCAGAGGGAGAATGAGTTTCTTGAGCTTGTCCCCGGCGAGGACGTAATGGTCAGCTGGCATGAGGCGCAGCAGGATGAATTCTCCATCGTTGCCGACCGCGTGGAGCGTCCCTAGCCAACCCTGAACGGACCTGCCTTAGAGGTGCCGCAGGTACCTTTCAGGTGAGTCCAGGAATGATCGCCAGTTGGAAACCAAATCGAGGTCCGACCATTCCTGCTGCCGAAGTCCCCAGGGGCCGACTTCGAGAATCTGTGCGCCGGGAAGTGCTGCAAGAACTGGGGAGTGTGTGGACATGATGACTTGCGAGGAGCCTTCGGCAAGAAGATCCTTTAGGACCGCCAGGAGGCTGAGGCATCCTGCGAAGGACAGGGCGGATTCCGGTTCATCGAGCACCCACAATCCGCGTCCCCGGAAGCGATCCACTGCCAGTTCCAAGAACGATTCTCCGTGTGACATGTCGTGGAACGAGATGTCCGGACCCGAGGTGCTCGGGTTTTTCTCGAGGTAGGTGAAGAAGCCGTGCATGGTTTCAGCCCGCAGGAAGTAGCCGCGTCTTGTCGCGCCGGCGTTTCGGACAAGCTGCAGGTGATCGGCGAGTACGGATTCGGTAGACCTGGTGCTGTGGCGGGCCCCTGTAGATCCGCCTTCAGGAGACAAACCATAAGCCAGCGCGATGGCTTCCACGAGAGTGGATTTTCCCGACCCATTTTCGCCTACGAAGATAGTGGCAGGAGTCAGGTCGAGCCCCTGGTCTAGAACCTGGGCGACAGGAGGCAGGACACCAGGCCACCGACCGCGGTCGAGAACGTGGGCCGGGTCTTCGGCCAGCCGTCTGATCGGAAAGTTACGCGCGTGCATGCCCCATTCTTACAGGCACCTCTCGCTGTCTTCCCCCACCCCAGGGGCCGAACCCTCACCGGGACACATCCGCCGAAATTATGCCCACGGCTAGGATCAGGGCACAACGGGTTGCAGCCGGCCCAAAATTGGGGGAGATATGAAGATGGTCATTCTTGCTATAACCGCGTGGCTCCTGACTGGCGTGATCGCTTTGCTGGGTGTGAGCGCCGGCTCCACCATCTGGTTCTACATGGAACCAGTAGTCGATACAGTGCCCGATCCGGCAAGCTACTATGTCGCCGCCGCAGCCGGATTCCTGGCCCTGTTCCTGAGCTTGTTAGTAAGTGTCGGCGTGACTGTCCACGCAGCCCGCTGCAACGCCAGCGGAAAATCCTGATCCATCTGACTACCATCACCGCTGACCGTTCGAATCGGGAATCCCCATGCGGTACAAGGGTGGTCAGGAGAGACGGGGGTTGGAGCGCTCATACGGCGACTAGGCTGACGCCATGGAATCCTTGCCCGATGCTGCCCCTGGTGAATGGCTCAAGCCATTGATGGATACCGTGTGGCATGACATGCACGCTGTCGTGCCACGGGGCTACCCCGCCTACGCCAGGATCTTCCATCAGGTGACGCGGGATCGCCCGCAGGACACCGGCACGTGGCACGGACATCCCCGGACGGACGTCTTCCCCCTCGACGAGGAACAGGTCCGCTGGTCTGTCGTGGCGGGTGCGTTCGGGACCAAGATGCACCCATTAGCCCAATTCCACCGCCTCCTTGGGCAAGCACCGAGCCGGCAGGAAATACTGGACAGCGAGGGCTGGCGTTACTCGGAACCCCTAACCGGCAACCTCGCACCGGACATACTGGCAGCAGTGGCTGCCCGCCTCTGTGAACACACCTCCACGCCTGCCAAGGGCGTGTCCGCCATATGGGAAGGATGGGGAGGCCTAACAAGTTCCATCGGCTATGCCCAGCTCACTTTTTCAAATGACTGGACTCCCCTGGAAAAAACTTCCGATTCTGCCGCGTTGGACACCGGACCTGGTTCGGGCCTTCTACCGGCAGAGGTGGTCAACGGAGAAACACTGAACTTGCCGGGGCGCGCCTACTACCTTTTCAATGCTGCGCCACAGTTTTACCGTCACCCCGGGTGGGTGAATCAAGCGCCCTGGCACCATTCCCCGCAATTCCCGCAGTCACCGAGCATCCTGTGGCCGGCGGACAGAAGCTGGGTCGTGGTGACGGAAATAGACTTCGACTCCACGGTGGTCGCCGGCAGCCATGAACTCGTATCGGCACTAGTGCGGGACCCCGCCATCGAAGCGCTGCCCGTGAACGAGGAAGCAGACCTGACATGGGACGCCGACGTTCCTAACCGTCCCGGGCAGTAGCCAAGCCTTTCACTTCAAGGCCCCGCCATGGTGCAGGCACCGTAGCAACTAAATCCGGAGTCCGCCCACCGCAGCCATCCCGAATGGGGATCCTTCACCGGGCACTCGAACCCCGTAGGAAAGTAAGCCGTGCGCCCGCCGGCATGATCATTGTCCTGCAGGCGGGCTGATCCGTCAGGCGCGTTCTACTGGGAGCCACAATTCGCAGCTCGCTGTGCTGAAGTCGGCGGCGCGATCAAGGACTGCCACGATCGAGGGGCCCGGGCGCAGTCGCCACGGGTTGGACGGGAACCAATCGGTGGCAGTGGAGGCCCAGACGGACTGCAGAACCGCCGGGTACGCCCCTTCGGCGTGGAACACCGCCCAGATGCCCGCGGGGACCTCGATCGCGTCGAGCTCCTCGGGCACCGTTGTAGTTTCGGTGACGGCGACGCCATGGAGGTAGGTCAGCTCGCTGCCCTCCGTGTAGTCCGGGTCGACGTCGGCGCTCACCTGGAGCAGGCCAGCGGGGTCTGTGTTGTTCAATTCCTTGAGCCGGGCGTGCTCTGCTGCTGGTAGTGAGGCGATGTGCGCCTGGATGTGCGGGTTTGGGCCGTGGTAGATAAGCGGCACGCGGGCCGAATGGCCGATGAGTCGGAATGCCGGCCGATCTGCGATGCGAGTGTCCATTGTGGTGTTCCCTTCTACGGTCAGGCGGAACCTGAGCTGCGGCTGCGTGCGAAGGGGGCCTCCGTCCCGGCGCACGTCGCCGGGGCCGACGCCATGCACTGATCGGAATGCCCGACTGAAAGCCTCGGTCGAGCCGTAGCCATACCGCACCGCGATTGCCAGCAGCTCGCCCTTTTCGAGAACGTCCGTTGCAGCCACCGTCATGCGGCGCCTGCGGACGTACTCGGAGAGCGGCATACCGGCCAGCGATGAGAACATTCGGCGGAGGTGGTACTCCGTTGTGCCGAGACTGACCGCCAAGTCATCAATGTCGATCTCCTCAGTGAGGTGACCGTCGATGAAATCGACGAGTTGATTGAGCGCTGAGATCACGGTTCCCCCTTCGCCTACAAGCCTGCCCGTCTGGTTCACCTCGCACCCTACTATTGCGGTCCGATTCGATCGCCGCTCACCTTGCATACCGCCCGTAAGCCGGTCGATCACCGTGCCCAGGAAACGTGCCGCAGGTCCCGTGCAGTTACTGGCCCAGGCCATGTACGTAAGACCCACACGGTCAAATGCACGGTGACGGGGGATTACTGCAACCCTGTTCCTCATGACTGGAATGAAGATCGGTTATGCCAGGGTCTCGACAAACAACCAGGACCTAACCGCCCAACAAAACGCTCTCCTTGCCCTAGGCGTTGAAGAGAAGCAGATCTTCGTTGATCACGGACTGACGGGATCTAACCGGGTGCGCCCTGGACTCCGTGAAGCGATGGCGGCATGCCGGGCCGGCGATACGCTCGTGGTGACCAAGCTCGACCGGCTGGCGCTCTCTTTCCGATGCCCGGGATATAGCCGATGAGCTGACGGCCAAGGGTGTTGTGCTTAGTCTCGGCGGCAGCACCCACGATCCGACTGACCCCGTAGGACGGCTGCTGTTCAACGTCCTGGGAATGGTGGCAGAGTTTGAGGCGGATCCAATCCGGGCGCGCACCCGCGAGGGCATGTCGGTCGCCAAAGGGAAGGGGCGGCTGAAGGGCAAGCAGCCAAAATTGTCCAAGACGCAGCGGGATCATCTCCTGACACTGCACGACGCCGGCGAGCACACGCAGGCCGAACTGGCCGAACTGTTCCGGGTCTCACGGACGACTGTTTACCGCGAGCTCCAAAGGCGCATCATGTGAGGTTTCGTTGCGGCGCCCCCTGCTGGGAGTGCCACTTAGCGCTGCAAGAAGACGGCCCGCCACCAGCAAGCCGGTGCTGAACGCGCGAGCACCACAACGTAGCCCGGAAACCACGCGCTGTCTGAAGAATCCGGTTTCCGGCCCTCGCCCAGCTAGCGCCCAGGTCTACTGCACGGACCTCACTTCGCTCGGACTGTAAAAGCATTTTTCTATTTTTGCTGCTGTCCTGCGGATCGTACGTGTCCGCTCCACCGGCTCAACCGTCCTGCGGACGGCTGCGCAGCCGATGCCTTGTGTCGGCGCTGCGCTTATTTCCTCCCACAACCCATCCGCTGCTTGCCCTTCGGGTTGCCCCGGCTCCGTCGGGCACAGCTACGCGCTGCTCCGCCAGCAGGCAAACATCCCGGGGGAGAGGGGGAGCTGGCCGGTCACCACAGCCGCCCCCGCCCACCGGATCCTCAGCAAAGGACGAGAGAAACCATGAACGATCGCATTGCACGCGCAGCCCTGACCCGACTCTTCGAACCCGGCGACCATGTCGGCCGGGCCCTCGTGGGCAGGCTCGGCGCGTACGCCGCGTTGAGGCTTGCCACCGGCGCCCAGCCCGTCCACGCCATCCCTGAAGCCACGGTCGAAGAACTGTCAGAAGCGTTGAGACGATGGGCTCCACGGGTTCCGGAGGTCGACCCGGAGAAGGACCTGGCCACCATCGAACACCTCGGCGGCGGGTTCCTCGACCCAGGAGATGAGCACTGGCCTGAAGGCTTGAACGACCTGCCCGACGCCCCGTACGGGCTTTGGTACCGGGGCAACATCGACAACGGCATCCCAGCGCCTTCGAAGTGTGTGGCCCTGACCGGATCCCGGGACTCGACCAGCTACGGCGCCTCCGTTACAGGGGATATGGCATACGGGTTGGCCCAACGTGGAATCTGCGTGATCTCCGGGCTGGCCTACGGCATCGATGCGCACGCGCACCGGGCCGCGTTGGCCGGGAGCCAGGGAGAAGGACCGGCGACCCTTGCGGTACTGGCCGGAGGCCTTGACCGTGACTACCCGTCAGGGAACGCTGACCTCGCGGCCGCGATCCGCGGCAACGGGCTGACGCTCTCAGAGCTCCCGCCCGGTTCCGCCCCGACCCGGCACCGCTTTTTGCAGAGGAACCGCATCATCGCCGCCCTCGCCGGGGTCACCTGTGTCGTGGAAGCTCGCTGGCGCTCAGGGGCGCTGAACACTGCACACCACGCCGAAACCATTGCCCGGCATGTCGCGGCCGTCCCCGGGAGCGTGCACAGCGCCAACTCGGCAGGATGCCACCGGCTCCTGAAAGAAGGCGCGGCGGTGCTGGTGTCCGATGCGGCCGAACTGGTCGAACTCCTCGCAGGCTAGTCGCTTCAGGTGGCCGTCCCATTGCCGGGGCGGTCACCGCTGGCGGTCCGCCGTTGTGGCCGGCTTGCGCTGTGGGTCGGCTGCGGCGGACCGCCGTTCGCACACTGAGTGCCGGGCGACCGGGGCGCGCGGGGCGCCGAAGCCAGGGAAGCCGAAAGAAGACCCGGGGTGCTGATGGAGGGTTCGCAGGACTCACTAGGAAAGGGCGTCCGCTGGCGCGGCCGGCTGCGGGTCCAGCGCCGGCTCCGCCGCCCCCGGCCCTGTCTTATTGAAGACGATGCTCCTATAGCTGTCAAACCTATTCGTTCTGTTCGAAGTCCTCTGGACCATGCTCCGCGACGGTACTAGCTATACGCCGACAAAATTCCGGACTGGACCTTCGGCTGCCGGTTTGGCGCCGCGCAGGATCGGCCCCGGTCGCCATGGCGCATCCGCAGGACGGCATGGGCTTGTCAATTCTAGTAACGGAGTAATTACAAAATTTCTAATGCGAAGGAAAATCCATCGATTAGGCATATGGTCGAGGTTCGATTCATTACTCATGGGGGAGAAAGATGTATCAGAGCCGAATCAGAAGAGCGAGCATTGTTCTGGCCACATGCGCTGCGCTACTGCTGGGAGGAAGCGGCGCCAACGCAGTCCCACAACGCGCCGCTAGTAACGCAACTTCGCAAGAGTCCAGGATCACAAACGCTGATCCGAAAAGTGATGCAATCGTGCGAGCGGTTGACGAAGCATTTCGAGGCGAAAACAGTAGGTTGGAAGCGTTGTTGAACGGGCCTCAGTCGGCGGCTGTTCAGCAGGAGTTGAGACGTCGCCTCGAAGCGCGGGGCGACTTCCAGAGGGTAGAGGTGCCTGGACCAACTGAGGGTTCAGATCTGACTCTGATGGCAACAGGCGAGTACGATAACTACTGCACCGCGTACAACGGTGTGACGATGGGGTGGTACGGAAAAGAGATTCTCGCCTGCCACGGCTGGCTGGATTCATACATTTCCGGACGGCATGTCGCCCACTATAGCCCCGACTTGATTCCCCGGGGATACCCTGTTTCGGTCGGCTGTGCATATGCTGCGATCGGAGTGATTGTGTCTCTTACCATGCCCGTGGGCTCCATTGGATGGGCTGCTTATGGCAGTGGCGTGCTGTATGCAGGAGGTGGCATTGTTATCTCCTGTGGATAAGAAAATCGAGCCGACTCCCTGGTCTGTCATTTTGATTACTCAACTTCTGGGAGTAGTCGGTCTGGGCGCGTTGCTGATTCGTCTTCAAGCCGAGTGGTACGACTTCCTATTGGTCGGGTTATTCCTCGTCTACGAGGTCCTTGTGATTCGCTCGCTTGTGCGCCGGGCCTCGTCGTCAGCCTCGCCAACGAATAACCGCTTGTAACCATCGGGCACCACTTCTGGAGGCCGGACTGAAGCTGCAGTCCGGCCTCCAACTGCATCTCGTTTGTGCCGAGTTCCTGCTAAATCTCATCCCAAGCACCGATGTCATAGGCGTCGGACCGCCGGGGCAGCTCATTGGTCGATACGACCTTTCTGGCCTTGACGTTTTGGCATGCCGGCAGCGCCGGCACTGTGAGGCCGGCGCAAAGGCTTGCTGTTCAGCAGTGTCCCTAAGACACCAGGCTTCCTTCGACTTCACTGCCAGCTTCCCTGGCGTGTAGATGGGCTGCCGTTTGCTGGCTGAGCCATTGGCGGTAGGTCGCGGCCAGGTCGTCATTTCGGATGTGTCCGCGTTCCAGGCGCGAAATGATTGACACCCATTGGCCGAGTTCGCCGGCTACGGTCGTGATGGTGAGCCCGAGTTCGGTCCGCATGCGTCGGAGGTCTGAGTTGTTAGGTGCTGGCCGGGGGTTGGTGATCTGGCGGTAGATTTCGCGGGCTGCGTAGCGTTTGAGGCAGCGCATGATTTCGCGTTTGCTCTTGCCCTCGGTCGTGCGTTTGGCCACGTAATCCTTGGTTCGTTGGCATGAGGCCATGCGGACCAGGACTACCTGATGCAGGGCATTGTTGGCGTTGCGGTCGCCGCCTCGGCTGAGCCGGTGGCGGGTTGTCTTGCCTGATGAGGCTGGTACGGGTGCGACTCCGACGAGCGAGGCGAATTGGGCTTCGTTTCCCAGCCGGTCCGGGTTGTCCCCGAAGGTGATCAACAGCTGGCTGGCTACTTCGGTACCGACTCCTGGGAGATCGCAGAGCATCGGGGCGTAGCTGTCCAGGATTTCCTTGAGTGCCGCGTCGGCAGCCTCGATTTCTGCTCCCAGCGCCTTGCAGCGGGCTGCCAATGCCTTGAGCGTCAGCAGGGTCACGTACTCGGGGTCAGCCATGTGTCCTGAGGGCCTGTTTCGCTGCTGGGCAGTAATGAGCGCGGAGGTGGCCAGTGCCCGGTATTTCGCCCGGATTTTGTCCGGTGCCGATACGGGGAGGGCCTTGATTTGGTTGATGGCCGCGGTGCGGGCCTTGATGGCTGATGTGCGCCCGGAACGTAGGATCCGCAGGCATTCAACGGGGCCGTCTTTGGCCTTTGGGATCGCCTTCGTCCGTCCCTCGAGTACGGACTTGGCGGCCTGGTAGGCATCCAGCGGGTCGGACTTTCCCTTGAGTCGGCGGGCGGCCCGGTTCGGGCGGTTGACCTCCAGCACGGTGATCCCTTCACCCCGGAGAGTCCTGGCGAGCTCGGCGCCGTAGGATCCTGTTCCTTCGACCCCGACGGCGATGACTGTGCCGTAGGAGGTGATGAAGTCGATGATTTTCCGGTATCCGGATCCCACGGCTAGGAATTCCCTGTCCGCGAGGGGTTTGCCGTGTTCGTTGATGACGGCTACGTGGTGTGTGTCGGCGTGGGTGTCGATACCCGCGATGATTTTTGTTGGTTCGCTTGCCACGATGGAAATTGCCCCTCAGTCGAGTTCGATACTGATCGGGCGCGGGCCAGGTGGGCAGACAAAACGGTAATGGGACTGGTCGTATCAGGCTCCTATGAGGTCATGTCCGCCTGGCTCGACACCCCTTTTAACGGACCTTGAGCCGGCAGACAGATCGTCGGGAAGACAGTGCCGCCAGGCACGTCAACTTTTGGCTGGGTCATGCCGGCTCAAGGACTGTTCCAGTATTACCGTTTTGGCTGCTGTCCTGACGGATTGTACGTGTCCGCTCCGGCCCGTCTAGCCCCTCCTTCGTCGGGGCCCGCGTGACGGGAATGTCCCTGCGGCGCTCCTTCGTCGCTGATTTCCTCCGGGAATTTTCCCGCCCCTTGCCCTGCGGGTAGACGGGCCTCCGTCGGCCACAGCTCCGCAAGCTTCGCCAGCCGCCAAAACAACGGGGGGAGAGGGGACGCTGGCCGGTCACCAAAACCGCCCCAGGCGACAACTTGGTCCGCGCCCGCGCCCGCACCCGTTTCCCGCCCGCTTGACAGACATAGAAGCGTCGGGGGGAGAGGGGAAGCTGGCCGGTCACCTGAGCCGCCCCACCCACCGGAATCCTCTGCAAAAGGAGCAACACCATGAACACCACACCCACCCTCGAAATGCTCGACCCGGCCGCCTTAACCGTGGACATCAACGTCCGCAAAGACGCCGCCCTGACCCCGGATTTCATTGCCAGCATCAAAGAGCACGGCGTGATGGAACCGGTCATCGCCCACCGCAAGGACGACGGCGTGGTGCATGTCCTGATGGGACAGCGCCGCACCCGCGCGGCTGTTGAAGCCGGGCGCACCAGCATCCCGGTGATGATCATCGAGTCCCCCGAGGAAGCCGAGCGCATCGTGACGCAGGTCGTGGAGAACATCCAGCGCGCCGAACTGACCGAAGCGGACGAGGCCGACGCCTACCACCAGCTGTCCCTGATCGGCGTGTCAGCCGCCGCGATCGCCAAGAAGACCGGGCGGACCAAGACCACCGTGGAAGGGGCATTGAAGGCCAAAGCCTCGAACGCCGGATCCGCCGCCCTGGGCAAGGGATACACCATCGATGAAGCGCTCATCATGGCCGAGTTTGAAGGGAGCCAGGACGCTACGGAGGAGTTGGAGTCCGTGATCGCGGACGAACCCGATCAGCTCTTGCACGTCGCGCAGATGCTCCGGGACCGCCGCGACCGCGCCGCCGCCCTTGCCGCCCTCATCGCCGAGCTCGAGGCGCAGGGCAAGACCATCGTGGAGGACGCCGGGCACTACGCCAACGAAGAGAACCTGTACGTCTCGGCCGCGAAGCGGGCCGACGGGGAACCGGCCACCGACGAGGACGCCAACGCCTACCTGATCAGCACCGACTACCGGGGCCAGCACAACGCTCAGCCAGTCATCATCGGCTGGAAGGATCTGGGCTTCACCCCGAAGTACGAACGCTACGACGGCGGCACGCAGGCCCAGAAAGGCCCGATGACCGAGGAACAGAAAGCCGAGCGGAAGACCCTGATCGCCAATAACCGCGAGATGGAAAGTGCCACCAAGGTCAGGCGTGAATTCGTGAAGACCCTGCTGTCGCGGAAGACCGCGCCGAAGGGCTGGCAGTACTTCACTGTCCACGCCATCACCCACGACCCCGAAACCGCCAGCGGCTACGACGGCAAGGTCGCCACCGAGATGATCGGGGCCAAGACCGGGGAGGACACCGACCGGTGGGGCTGGAACCCGTTGCGGGACCACACCGCCAAAACCACCGCCCGGCCCGAGTTCTCCCTCATCGCCCTGATCTGCGCCGGGTATGAAAAGACCATCCAGAAAGACTCATGGCGGTCCGCCGAGAAGCGGCACTTCCACTACCTGAACCAGCTCACCGTTTGGGGTTACACCGCAAGTGCCGTGGAGCAGATCATCCTCGACAAGCACACCGCCGACACCGAGTAATGTGACGGGGAACCGGGCGGCTGTACCCAGAGGCAGCCGCCCGGCCCACTCACCCAGCAGGGGCCAGGAACCTTGCAGACGTGGCGCGGTCCGCCGCCCAGGGCGAACCACAGCAGCCACTCACCAGCGACGGACCGCCATTAACCGCGACCACGCACCAGCACACCACCAACCCCGCGGGACCAGGAACAACGAGGTACCCACCCCGCGGCAGCACCACAAACCAGTTCAGCTACGCTGAACCACAGATTTCCTTTGCAGAGGGAAACAGGAAGGGCCGGCACATATGTGCCGGCCCTTCCGCATTACATCAGTGTGGCGTGGTCGGGATCGTGAACCGCGGCGCGTCAGTTAAGCCGCAGCCTCGTCCTCGTCCTCCGAATCCCCGTCCTCCGCAAACGCGCCGTTCACAAGCGCGGTGCACGCAGCGATGACGTACTCCGGAACAGCGTCGAAGTCTCTTGGATTGAGCTGCATCACATACTCGTTTTCGATGTGATAGGTCTCGTTGACGAATTTCGTAAAGACTTTGTCCCCCTTCAATGCGATGGGGTTTAGCTCGGACATGATTCTAAAAAGTTGCACCTTTTCATAGCCCACGTCCGTAGCGTCAAACTTGGCCTTTAGGGCAACGGCGTCCTTGAGCTCCGAAAGGATCCGCGCGTAGTCAAAGCCGGGGATGTGCTCTTTGACGGCTTCGGTAGCTTCGAGGATGCCTGCGTCTGTGAGTGGCGTCTGCTGGGTTCCCGTCTTTTGTGTCGGGACCTCCCGCAGATGAAGCAGGCTCGAAAGGAGGTCGTACTCACCGCCGCGGGAACCGTGCACCTCGAACCGGCGTCGCAGGTAGATGCACTTGATGGCATCATCGCTGGCTGACGCAATATTGGAGTCGCATACCTGGGAGAACGTATTGATGTCGTTGGCCTCGATGGGCTTCTCGCTCACCAGACCTAACCGGCCGCTAAGGAAGTGCACAGCAGGATCTGCCGCCGTGAACTGACCCGACGTTCCGGTCAGCACGATGTCTACGGCCGGTTCGATATCGTGAGTAAGAAGAAGCGATGTAACATCGCGGAGACTGTTCTTACCGTGGAACAGCTGGTGGAGGATTGCGAACTTCTTCGTCTTATCGAAGCTGGAGATCGGATCGTCCAGCACAACCAAGTCAGGTTGCTCCCGATTGACATGATGCATGAACAACACGAGCGCAAAGGCGTTCTTCTCGCCATAGCTCAAATGACTCGACGCAGACTCCAGATGTCCGGGAGCGTCCTTGTGTTCCAGGAGCATGCGATATGAATCCCCGGTGGCCTCAATCCGGACCGAGTACTGATAGCCCGCGGAACTGAGGAACTCATTTATCGATGCTTGATTGACCCGAATGAGGTTCGCAACCCTCCTCTTCTGTTCTGAAATGCTGCGCCGAACATCGATGATCTGGATTGCCACTTCGTCAAGCTTCGCGTTGATCAGGTCTACGACCAACGTAGTTGCGTCCGAGTTGAGTGCGTGCAGTAGGGACAGATCGACCTTGAGGTCATTTAGGACGGCCCCCACATCTTTTTCGTCTCGCAGGGCATGAAACGACAGTCCTTGCAGCGAGGAAAGCTTTAGGAGGAGCGTCTCCACCTGCCCTCTCAATGTGGCAAGGAAGAGGCCCTCCTCCGGTGTGATTTCAGTGAGGGATGTCGTCAAGGCTTCTAGCTGCTTTAGGTAGCCGGGCTCAAAGTAGCGGCCGAGCTTATCTATGGCGTTCCGCAGCGCACTCATGTTCTTGACCGCGGCGGACTCGTATTCCGCAGATACCTGGGTTGCAATGGCCTTGTCCACACTCTGGACCGAGCAGAACGGGCAGTTTTCGGAGAGTTCGAGGAAAGTCTTCCCCTTCGATTGCCAGGTGATCCAACCCGCTGGATCACTGCTTTGCAGAAAACCTGTGTAGCCCTGTAGCGGCGCGGGAATGTTCTTGAGCTTGCCGCCAACTCCCAGGGCTTTGAATCCTCGGCTGGTCTTTGCGACGACACCTGTCTTTGTAACGTTGAAAGCATCACGCAGCTCAGTGAAGCTGATCAGAGCTTCATTGAACTCTGTCTGCTGCGCAAACGTCTCCTTCAGAGACTGGAACATGGACTCGATCTTTTCGAGTCCCTGCTTGTAGTCGTCTGTGTTGATGAAAATCTCGAAGCTGTTTTTGAGTACCTCGTCAGGCTGGAACACAAACTGCGATACGTAGGCATCGTTGAAGGTCAGCACGCTGTTGATCTCTTCGGCGCCTTCTACGACCGGTCGCGGGCCGTCGGCTTTTGCCCGGTACTTGAAGGGGGTCAATTCATCCAAGTCTCCGCCCTCGGTACGTAGAGTGAGCGCTCGAGCGATCGTGCTCTTGCCGAGGCCGTTGGGCCCGTACTTGATGTTTAGAGATGACCGGCGAAGGGAGATATGCGCCTCGCCAATACTGTTGCAATCCTTGATCCTGATTTGATAATCAGCTGGCACGTTTGATTCCACTTTCACAGCAACAATCTCGGGCTCAGTCATGGCCCACCCCCTATTAGTTTCATGACGATCTGCATTGACTGCCATTACGGACACTCGGTTCAAGTCCGACGATTTGCATCGGACTTGAACCTTCTATGAACGGTACCGTTTTGCCCTAAGGGAATAGGCGGGATCGGTCGCGCCGCGGTGAATCAGTTTTCAGAAAATCAGACCTCGCTGCGAGTTCATCGGAGCAGCAGTCCTGGTCGTGAACCTGCGGCACCCGGCTAGGCCAATCATGGCTTTTCGCCCCGCGCCGTCCGCGAGTGGAGCCGTTTTCTCTGATCCGAGATACGCAGGGGTCTAGGGCTTGTCAGGGCTTCGACTCCAGCGGCCTTTCTCAAGGTTCAAGAACGGCGACCCTTCAGTTCTGGGACAGCCTTGAGAGAGTGTAGGACCTCGAGGGCCTCTTGGGTCTTATCGATGCCGATCTCCATCCAGAGTCCAATGCAAACCTTGTAGTTCCAAGCCCCACCACGTCCCACATCGGATTTAACGTAATCCACGAGTTCGCCGAGAGGGACTTCGATACATTTTCGGAGGTCCCCAGTTGTGTCGAAAATGTTGAAGATGTAGAAATCGACCAAGGGAGTGAAATCGGTTCTAGGGCCACCATTGCGAGTGTCCAACAGCTGACTGTCCGAGAAGCGGCGATCCATCTGTCTCGTTTTAACCTCACCGAGCTGGTGCTGACCGAGGACCCAAGAATCATATCGTTTTAGGGAGCTGCGTTTTAGGGGGTTGGTAAGAGCGCGCGCTTCAAGAATCTCCTTGGTTGGTGCGGTCCGGGGACCGATTGTCTCCGCTGCGATGCCCAGGGGCGTAGGACGCACCCACCCAGGTTCTGCTTGGCGGACCAAGTCATTGCCGGTGCCGGTGATTCGAGTGCTGCCAGAGACTTTAGCGGCAACTCGTTCGCCGATCTCTCCAAAGGTATTCCCAGCGCCGATGAGTTCATTGATGTGAGCTTGAGCTTTCACGATTTCGGCCAAGCATGATTTTTCGTTGACAGTCACTGTCGGTCCCCCTATGTCTGCGGGTTGAACTCGGGCATTAACCCCGTGTTTTCGGCCCAAAATAGCTTCTATGCTCTTCAGCCACTAAACCATTAGGAGCTGGCTCGTTCTACAAAGCACCTTCTACTAAGGCGGGCGACGCGGCCTGTTCCTTCAAAGAAGTGAATTGGTCAGCCAAGGGTTTCGGCTGACCGTACCCCTTTTGTGCACCCCAAAAGATGCCGTCTCTGTAGATCAGTCGAATCTGTCCGGAGCGGATGATCGTTACGACGCGCCAGTCGTCGCTATTGCCGTCCCCGGACTCACGAGATGCGGCCCCGTCGTCGTACTCGTCGCGTGCAGATTCAAGGGGTTCAAGATGCTTGATCCCATATGTCCTTCGCAGGAGTTCTTCAATGACGCGGAAATCGCTTTGGGCCGACTGGATTGCACTCACAGCCCGATGCTATCTCCACATTTCATCGGCGGGCGGCAGGCCTACGGATGAGCGGACGCGGGCGAAGGTCCAACTTGTCGCCTCCAGGCCGTTTTGTGGGCATCCGGTCGCAGTGGGAATTAGTCGGCCGAGGACCTGGGTCACAGGCAAAAACGCCCCTTTGTGGCTGTGCAGACGACTTTGGAAAATGACGTCCGTGTCAGTTTCAGAAGTCGTCTGCACTGGATCCCGCGGAAGTACGGGGCGAGTGCAGAGGACTGCTGACATCGGGATGTCAGCAGTCCTCTGCACCGTCATGCATTTTTTCAAGAGTCGTCTGCACCAAAGGCCGAGCTACGGGACTGCAACTGCTTCAGGGTTCGTCGCCGGGACCCAGCGGTACAGCGTGGGCACCGAGACCCCGAGGCTGGCGGCAACTTCCTTGGGCGGCGTTCCCTGGCTGAGAAGCTTCCGAGCTGAGCGGATCTTGGCCTCCGTCATTACACGCTTGCGTCCGCCGACCCGGCCCTGTTCGCGCGCTGCCTGGAGGCCCGCCTGGGTGCGTTCGACCATGAGCTCGCGTTCCATCTGCGCCAGGGAGGCCATCACGTTGAAGAAGAAGCGTCCGGAGGCGGTGGTGGTGTCGATCGAGTCGGTGAGGCTGACAAAACCAATTCCGCGCTCGTTCAGGCCTCCGGCGAAATCCAGGAGGTCCTTCACGCTACGGCCAAGACGGTCCAGCTTCCACACAATGAGAGTGTCTCCCTCACGGAGTGCTTCCAGCGCCTTGGCTAGACCGGGGCGGCCGGCCTTGGTGCCGCTCATTGTGTCTTCAAAGATGCGATCGCATCCTGCACTATTTAAGGCAGCCAACTGCAGATCAAGGTTCTGGTCGCGCGTGGATACTCTGGCATAGCCGATACGGTGTGCCGCCATATGGGTTTCTCTTCTCAAAACTCGATTCGGACTCCTGGGTCGACTGTACAGTTCCGAGAACTATTTGTGAGAACCGCCCGCCGGGGCGGGGCTTCTCATCAGAATGGCGGTTTCCCGCAGAACGGCGGGGTGTTCCGGCGCCTCACGGCAAGCGCCGCCATTCTCGTTTCAAGGCGTTCTTGAAATCCTTCGTTTTCAAGAACAGGACTCACCGCACCCTGGCTTGGGGGTCCGAGTTGGAGTGCCAAGTAGATTGGGCGATGAGCGGGAAACAACACCAAGGCTAGGAAAAGGGTTAAGCATGGCGGGGAAGAATACCCGGAATGAGATCTGGTCTTACTCCATCTTCGGGGCGGTAGTGCTGGCCGGAACTGTTGCCCTCATGCTATTCGGCGTGAACTCGTCGGTGTCAGCGGACATCGGGCCGCTTATTGCGGGGCTGGCTCTCAGCATCTGTGTATTCCGCTTCGGCTTGCCCTGGAAGTGGCTGAACTTCCTGTTCCTTGCGTCGTTCCTTATCGTCGGCATGCTGCTGGGGCAACCCGGACTCATGTGGATGGGCGGCTATCTTGCAGGCGCACAGTTCGGTGTTGCCTGGAGGCTCGCTGTTAAAAAGTCCGAGATGAAAGCCACATGGACTGTAAACGGGCGGGAAACCGATACCCTGACTGAGGCTCGCCAGGCTGCCAAGCAGGAGCTGGATATTTTGGACGGGGAACGCCACCACCGCTTGGTAGTGGAACATGGTCCCGCCCGTTTCGAAGTCGCCGGAAGCCTGCCATCGAACGTGGTGTGCCATCGCAATTATGATGCGGACAATGATTTTTCGTGGGCGGTCCTGCAAAGCCACGAGCAAGCAGAGGACAGGTCGGTAGAGGTCCCGATCGGACGAATCGAAGGCTTCATTCCCTCCCGCTATGTCAGCGACATTGGGACCGTTGATGAGGCGCTGAAAGAGTTCTTGAAGAATCCGACGGCAGCGTCACTCGGTCCGGAGTGGGACACGGCAGAGATTGCATTCGACCTGCGCCTCAGCGCATAACAACTGAATTGGAGTCGCAGATGACGACGGACGTAAATGCGCTGGCCCTCGATATGCTCACGTTTTCCGGGCTGCTTCGGATCATCGGTCAGCCGCAGTTGGCCGAGAACTATGAGGCACGGGCGAAGTATCTTCTATCCCATCCTGCAGCCGAAGATGTTGAGGAAACCCGTGCATGGGTTCGCCTGACACTTCAGGGAGGTGCTGGTGGCCTAGGTGACATGTACGTGCAGAAGACGGACGGGGCGGTGGATAGGGTGCTCACCCAGCAATATATGGAACTGCTGCAGAAGATGGCCGACTTCGCTAATGGCGGGCCCGAGCCGTTGTCGCCGCTGATCCAGCAGATGGGGAACACGATGTTCGCCCACGGATACACCTACCTTCGCCTGGTTGAGACCCCAGCGGGCAAGTGGCCCTTCCGGCGCGGCCGCGCCATGTACGAGGTGATGACCGCACCTGGTGTGACCCGACTAGTGGATCAGAATACTCTGGGTGGCGCCGTCGGCTACGATCCCCGCGGCTCACGACGGGACATGCAGGAGTGCCAGATGACGGCACGCCGCCTATTCGATGAGGGCCGGACCGATGACTGGGTGCACTTCTCAAGCGCACAGGTGATTCCCGGCGAGACGCTGCGGCGGGCCACTGCGTGAAGCTTCCCTCGAGCCAGGACGATAGGACCCTGTGAAACCGGTTATCTGCTCGACATCGACGGGGTCCTCAATCCGACGGTCTGCCCAGGCAGTGGCGGCGACCGGCCCCTGTTGCGGCTCTCACACGAGAAACGCGCGCTGGTCCGGCGACTGGCCCGCAGCGGGCGGATCGCCTGGGTGTCGACCTGGCCGGCAGACATGGTGGCCGGACTGGAAGCCCAGCTTGGACTCGATGTAGATCCTCTCCGAGTCACCATGGTGTTTCGCCCAGCCGACACAGAGTCCCCGACCCCGAAACTGACATCAGTGACAAGGTGGCTATACCGCATGAGCGTCACCGAGGAATCGGACTGGGACTCCGTCGTGTGGATTGACGACGTCCTCGGGACCGACGCCAGGAAGTGGGCCACGGAGCATGACCAGCTGGTGCACTTGGAACAGCCCGACCCCGAGAATGGGATCACTGAAGGGCACGTGGCGCGGATCGAGGCGTTCGTGCCGGAGGGTGAATTGGCAGAATCGCCGCATGTAAGGACGCAGTAAGTCCCTGCCTGATGAGCGCAGTGCAGACGACTTCTGACATTCAGTGCAGACGACTCCTGAAAATGACAAGCGCAAACGCAGCTTCGACAGGGCACCCCCACCGTAAGACCCGTCCGCTGAACTGCCCGGTGATGGTGGCATATCTGGTCCACCAAAAGGACGCGTGGCACACTGTTGCGCATGACCGCTTTGCTGGTCGGCTACGCGCGGGTGTCCACGGAGCAGCAGGACCTAACGGCGCAGCGCGACGCATTGTCAGCTATGGGGATCACCGCGGACCGGATCTACGTGGATCACGGGCTGACCGGCACTGACCGGAACCGTCCGGGCCTCCGGGAAGCGATGGCGGCCTGCCGGGACGGTGACACGTTCGTGGTTACCAAGTTGGACCGCCTCGCCAGGTCCGTTCGGGATGCCCACGAAATCGTCGACGAGCTCGCCCAGCGGAACGTGAAACTCAGCATCGGCGGATCGGTGCACGACCCCACGGACCCCGTTGGAAAGCTGCTGTTCAACGTCCTGGCCATGGTGGCCGAATTCGAGAGCGACCTGATCCGGGCCCGTACTCGCGAGGGCATGAAAATCGCCAAGGCCAAGGGCCGCCTGAAAGGCAAGAAACCCAAGCTGTCTCCGTCGCAGGAAGCCCACCTGGTCAAGCTGCACGACGCCGGGGAGCACACCACCGGGGAACTCGCAGAACTCTTTTCCGTGCCCAGGTCCACGGTGTACCGGGCGGTGCAACGCGCCCGCCACAAGTCAGGACCAGCCCGCTAACCGGAAGATTAGCGAAGCCAACGCAACAGCCCCTCCGGACCGGAATGGTTCGGAGGGGCTGTTGTTGGTGCAGGGTGGTCCGGCTAGATGCCGTAACCGTTACCCTAAGCCTTTAGAGAGGGCGGATGTTCTCTGCCTGAGGGCCCTTCGGACCCTGGGTCACATCGAATTCGACCTTCTGGTTTTCATCCAGTGAACGGTAACCGCTGGTTGCGATCGCCGAGTAGTGGGCGAAAACGTCAGCTGATCCGTCATCGGGGGCAATGAAGCCAAAACCCTTTTCGGCGTTGAACCATTTAACTGTGCCTGTTGCCATGGCTGCATTCCTTTATGTGACTCTGATTCTCTCTGCAGACACGTCGGCCGCAGAGCGGAGAACGTCCCCCGCTGTCCCCAACGTACGGGGCCGACGCCCTGCTTGCAAGGGTATAAGTGCCCTTGCGACACTATATGTCCCGCTCAGCTGCCATCGGCGTACATGGCAAGCAGGTCCCGGCCGAACTGATGCGGTGACGTTTCCGAGGGGCTGTGCCCGCCCTGGTACACCAAAATTCGGGCGCCAATAGACTGTGCGAACTGCCGGTGCAGGCTCAGCGGCCAGAGATCATGCTCGCCCACGGCCACGAATTTCGGCACAGTCGCGGACGCAAGCGTCTGCCGCAGGTCGGGGACATTCTTCATCAGCACGTAGATGTCCCGCACGGACTGGCGCCGCGTAAACCTGAACCGGTTCCGGACAAACCGCAGCCGGTTGGGGGAGACCTTGTTGACGTTCCGGCGGATGCCCCAGATCATGAGCGCAGCACCCAGCCGGCCGTTAGCCCAGCCGGTGAACCGCCCGAACCCGCTGATTCCCCGGAAGCACTGCCCAGCCAGGGGCGGGCAGCTTAGGAGGGTAAAGCTGCGGAACAGCTCCGGACGCTTCGAATAGGCAATCTGCGCCACGATGGCGGCGAAGGAGTACCCCACCACATGGGCAGGAACTTCGCCCGACTCGAGGACGGCGATGAAATCGTTCACGAAGAGCTCGTAGTCGTAATGCCTGCGGGGCGGGACGAGGTTCTCCGGGCCGGCACCTGCCGATTCGTACTGGCCGGCCAGATCGTAACTCAGCACATAGAACCCGGCTTCGGAAAGTTCCGGCATCATCACGGCGAAATCCTCTTTGGAGCCCGTGGCACCGGGAACCAGCACCACCCGCGGGTTCTGAGGCTTTCCCATGGCCACCATCGCAAGGCTCCCGCTCGGCGCCGCAAAACGGGTGCTCACCGAGCCTTTGGGAAGGACGGCCCAGTTCCAGTCGCGGATCTCCGCATCCTTCAGCGTCGCGTCATCCATTACCACGTCACGGTTCCGGCCGCACCGTCCACGGTGACCGTCTGCCCGTCGCGCAGCCGCACGGTGGCATCAGCGACACCCACCACGGCGGGGATGCCGTACTCCCGGGCCACCACCGCGCCATGGGAAATGACGCCGCCCATCTCCATCACCAGGGCACCCGCGGTGAGGAAGAGCGGCGTCCAGCCGGGATCAGTGGAGGGGGCCACCAGAATTTCGCCTGGTTCTACGTGGGCACCCACCGGATCCATGACCACCCTGACCTTCCCGGTGGCGGTGCCGGCCGAGGCCGGAGTTCCCGTGAGGCGGTCCGCGGCAGCCGACTGGGGCAGCGCGGCGGCCGCCGCCATCATGGCGGCTTCGACGTCGGTGCCGTCCGAGAGCAAAAGGCGCGGAACGCGCCGCCGCCGCAGTTCGACGTCGTACATCCGACGGCGGACGGCGACCACTTCCTTCAGGTCCGCACCGCGGAGGGCAACACGCAGCTCTTCAAAGTCCAGGAAGAAAACGTCGCCGGCTGCCGCGATGGTGCCGGTCCGCGTCAGTTCCTCGCCGACGGCGGTGAGCTGCCGGTGCATCTCCGCCAGCACCATCACGATGTAGAACTTGGGCAGTTCCCGCAGTCCGGACAGCTGCCGTGCCCGGCGCAGGCACAGCGCCACCAGCCGCCCCCGCAGCCGGCTCCTGGCTGCCGCCCGTTCCACGAGCTCGCTGACCCGCGCTTCCGCATGATCGGCGGCGCGGGCAAACTGGCGGTCCGGGGCCTGCTCCGCATCCTCGACCCGGAGATAGTTCGAGATCATCCCCAGCAGGTGGTCCGGTTCCTCGGCCCACCGCGGCATCCCCAGGTCGATCTCCGCCACAGCACGGTGGCCGTACTTGGACAGGAACTTCCGCAGGCCGGCCTGTGCAACGCCGGGCAAAGTGGCCGCCTTGTAGAGCGCCGCAAGCTCATCCGGCCCCAGCTCCGTGAACACCCTGCGGGCCTCCGGGTCCCGGCCAAACGACACCGCCAGCTGCCACAGTTCCAGGTCCATAATGGTGGTCACGTTGTGGGGAAGCCCCCGCAGGACCGCCTCAAGCTCGCGCGGTTTGGCAATACCGCGCAACAGCCTGCGGGCCGCGGCCAGCATGAGGTATCCCGCGGACGGAGCGGGCATGGTTGCCTGGATGATCCCGTTGACCGTGCTTCCCAGGACGTCCTCCGCGTGCTGCAGCCGCCGTGCCGGGGTCGCAGGCAGGGGGAGCGCCAGCTGGGCTTCGAGGCGGTCCTGGTAGCGCCGCGCCCGGCGCAGTTCCACGTCCGGCCACAACAGCGTCCTGACCATGGCCGGAAGGAGCCCCGCCATCAGGCCCAGGCTCTGGGCTCCCTCAGTGCCCTTCGCTTCTGTCCCGGCGCGGCGCTGCGTGCGCTTCCGGCCCGGCTTCCTCCGGGCCGGCCGGACAATGCTGAACCGCGGGTCCTCCAGGAGCGCGGGGAAGACCGCTGCCGACCTCCCGTCAGCCAGCGGCAGCAACCTCAACAGCGCCTTGCGGCCGGACTTGCTGCGGACGATAGGAGTCAGGTCCACGTACATCCGCAACCCCGGGTTCACGTATTTCCACGGCCCCTTGCTGTTCCGCATGAGGCCCAGCACGGAGAGGCCCATCGGCGTGAGGGGGCGGGTAAGTCCCTGGAGCAGCGTGCCGCACAGGTAGACGCGTGTGTCCCCGCCGGCTGCGCGGTCCGCGCCGCCGGGGCCCGGTGATTCGTCCTCCGGCAGCGGATACAGCGTGGTGATGGGCCGCGACTGGGTCAGCCAGGCCTTGCCGTCGGCGTCGATCACCCATTCCACGTCCTGGGGCGCACCAAACAGCCGCTGGGCAGCATCACCGAGGGAAGTCAGTTCGCGCACCTGGGCCGGGTCCAAACTGGTCCCGTTGCCCTGCGGCCCCTTCAGGATCCGGGCAGTGGCCGTGTGCACAACGAAGTGGTCCGGATTAACCGCACCGGACACCACCGCCTGTCCCGGCCCGGGGCTGGCGTCGATGACGCTCTCGGTCCGCGTGCCCGTCACCGGGTTGGCGGTGAACAGCACTCCCGCCGTGCCGGCGTGGACCATGTGTTGAACGACGACGGCGAGGCCCGCGTCCCGGTTGCTGATCCCGTTCGCTGTACGGTAGGCCACCGCGCGGTCCGTCCACAGCGACGCCCAGCAGCGCCTGACGGCCTCGACGACGGCGTCGGCACCGACGACGTCCATGAAGGAGTCCTGCTGCCCAGCGAAGCTGGCAAAGGGCAGGTCCTCCGCGGTGGCGGAAGACCGCACCGCCACAGGAGCGTTGCCCATCGAGGCATAGGCGCCGCGGACGGCGGCCTCGACGTCGGGCGGAACCGGCGCTGCGGCCATCGCCTCGCGGGCCTGCCGCGCGAGCCCGTCCCGCTGGTCGTCCGGCAACCCGGGCGCGCCGTCGAACTCCGCCCTGTCCGGGCCGTGCACACCGTCCAGGCGGGCGGCGATGGAGTCCAGTTCCGCAGGCGCGGCCAACCGGTAGCCCGTTGTGGTCAGGCAGAATCCCGCCGGCACCGGGAAGCCCGCGGCGGCGAGCTTTCCGAGGTTCAGGGCCTTGCCGCCCACCAGCGCCAGCGATCCTGATGCCAGCCGGCCAAGATCAACCACCAGGCTGTTCCCGTCGCCGCCAACTGGCTCCGGGGCGGGGCTTACAAGGGCCATGTCCGGCTCCTAGACGTTTTCCGCGCCCTCTCCGGTGTCTTCCCACATGACGTCCAGGTTGCGGAAGATCAGTGGCCCGTCGCATAGTGCCGTCATTTTCGCGGCAAATTCCGACGTCTCCGGCCGGTTGGAATTCTCCATCGCCGATTCATAGGAATCGAAGTCGACGATGGTGAAGTAGGTCCCGGGGCGGTCCCTGTCCGCCGTGGCCACGATGCGGCGGAACGTGGACGGGGTGCCTCCCTCGGTCCGTGACGGCCGGCCCAGCTGTTCTATCTCCTCGATGCGGGAGGTCTGGAATTCGATGATCTGCACAAAACCGGCCATGACGGCTCCTCGACGGCGGTGGATGCTGATGCGGATCACGCTAGACCCGGCCGCGGGTGAGCGCAAAGGGGAGAAATGCCCTACTTTGCGGACTAGTTCCTGTGCGGACTACGGAGTATGGATCCCGCGGACCGTGCGGTTGCGGCCCAGCGATTTGGCCCGGTACAAGGCGGCGTCCGCCGTCGCGATCAGCTCATCAAGGCCGGACGTTCCTTTGCCGATAGGTGCGATGCCGTAACTGACCGTGGGCATCCGGGAACCGTCCGGGCCCCGAACCGCTTGGAGCTGCTTGTTGATCTCCGCGGTGATGGCCTCTGCCCGGTCCGCGCTCACGCCGGGCAGCAGGAAGATGAATTCCTCTCCGCCGTAGCGTCCCACAAGGTCGGTTGAGCGGACCGTCTCGTTGCAGGCGGAGGCGAAAGACTGCAGCGCAGCGTCGCCGGCCGCGTGGCCGTAGGTATCGTTGACGGCCTTGAAGTGGTCCAGGTCGGCCAGGACCAGGGTGCCGTGCGCCCGGGTGTGCCGCAGCCGCAGCAGCTCCTCGGCGGCGAGGTCCAGGAATGCCGCCCGGTTGAGAAGCCCCGTGAGGCCGTCCTGGGTGGCCACCGCCCGGAGTGCTCGTGTTTGCTGTTCGCTGCTGAGCGCCGCCATGCTGAAGGACACCACCACCAGCAGCACCATGGTCACCAAGGTGGTCACCGCAGAGCCAAAGTAGGTGACGAAGACGAGGCCGTTCGGGCCTTCTCCCAGGTAAACGGTCAGGCGGCAGAAGTAGAACGCCGAGAAGAAAGCCGCCGCGATGGCCAGCGGAATCCGGACCCTGGAGTAACCGGGCTCCAACCGCCAGAGCTCGCGGGACGCCAGGCCCAGCATCAGGCTCATGAGGGCAAGGAACACTGCACCTCCGGCCCAGATGTTCACCCCCGGGTTTTCAAGGGCTGATGACACCGTCACCACGGCGGGACCGGCCGCCAGTTGCCAGGAACGCGGCCGTGCTGCCCGCAGGGACCGGGCACCGGCCCAGACGCACGCTCCGCCGGCAACCAGCAGGCAGTTCCCCAGCGGATTGGCCCACACCTGGTGCGGTGTTCCGTTGAAGAGGTAGGCCGCTGACCCGGCAAGGAATAACGTCAGGGCCACGCACCACCAGGCGCTGTAAGGGGACCGCGTGCTCCGGTACGCAGCGAAATAGAACAAGAGCGCCAACGTGAACGCCACAATGGCGAAGGCAACCCGGAGGGTCAAGGTGTCAAGTTGCATTCAGTTCCCCCACTTCGCAACCAAGCGAAAACCCGGACCGTTCGCGGACCGGGTCCCGCAGACTTAGTATCGCACCCGGAGGCGCCGGCCGGGTCAGGGCGTGAGCAGCACCTTGATGGCGCGGCGTTCATCCATGGCCTTGTAGGCTTCCGGCGCTTCCTCCAGCGGCATGACGGAGTCGAAAACGCGGCCGGGGTGGATGGTACCTGCCAGCACATCCTCCAGCAGTTCGGGGATATAGGTCCGCGCGGGCGCCATGCCCCCGGCGATGGAAACGTTGGAGTCGAAAAGGTACCGCAGCGGGACCTCGCCCCCGCCGGTGGGGACGCCCACAAAACCGAGCGCGCCGCCCGGACGGACGCAGTGCAAAGCCTGCTCCATGGATTCCTTGGTGCCCACGCATTCCAGGACCGAGTCGGCCAGCACGCCGCCCAGCAACGCGCGGACCTTGGCCACGCCGTCGTCGCCCCGTTCCTCCACGATGTCCGTGGCGCCGAACTCCCGGGCCAGCGCCTGCCGGTCGGCGTGGCGGGACATGGCAATGATCCGCTCGGCCCCGAGCCGCTTGGCCGCAAGGACACCGCAAAGCCCGACGGCGCCGTCGCCCACCACTACGACGGTGCGGCCGGGCGCCACTTTAGCGGCCAGCGCCGCGTGGTGGCCGGTGGCCATGACGTCGGACAGCGTCAGCAGGTTGGCGGTCAGTTCAGCGTCCGGTTCGGTGACGCCCGGAACCTTGACCAGGGTGCTCTCGGCCATCGGAACCCGGACAGCCTGGCCCTGGCCGCCGTCGATCTTGTGGCCGGTGTCGTCCCGGCCGCCCCAGCCGGCCAGGTGGTCGCAGGCAACGGTGACGCCGTTGAGGCACTGCGGGCACTCGCCGCAGCTGACCACGAACGGTGCGATGACGAAATCACCTACCGCCAGCTCAGTCACGCCTTCGCCGACGCTCTCCACCACGCCGACGAATTCGTGGCCGATGGCTGTGGGCCTGCGTGTGGGCCTGACGCCGCGGTAGGGCCACAGGTCCGAGCCGCAGACGCAGGATGCCGTCACCTTGACCACCACGTCCGTGGGCAGCTGGATGGTGGGATAGTCCCGGTCTTCAACCCGGATGTCTCCAGGGCCGTGGATGATGGTGGCACGCATGGGGGGCTCCTTCGAACGAGTGCTGGGCTAGGACTGAGTCTAAACCCGGCTCCGGGCGGCCGGTCATTCCATCGGCTCCGTCCCTTCCCGGCCGCGAAGCAGCCCCAGGGCACCTGCGACTGCCTCCCTCCGACGGGTCGAGGCGAGCCCCAGGTGATAAAGGTGAAGCTCGGTGCAGCCCTCGTCCAGTAGTGCCTTCCATTCCTGCCAGAGGGCACGGCTGTCTGCGGACTTTGGCGGCAGCGCGAGCACGTAGGCGCCGGTTGCAGCCGCCGGCGCATCGCTCCGGAAGGACCTCAGCGCTGCGGCGCTGTCCGTTGCGGCACCCCAGCACGGGAGCACCGCCGTCACGCCCGGAAAGCTGTCCCACAGTTTGCTGCGCTCCAGCGCGCGCAGGGACGCGAACGGCCCGGTGGACCAAGGGTCCGGGGAGGCATGGATCGAAAGCCGGACCTCCGGCCGTGCTGCTGCCACCGCCAGGACACCGTTCAGCAGCCTGGCGGTGGCATCCCACCGGCATTCCAGGAGCGGGACGAACTCGTCTGCCTTACCGCCTGCTCCCAACTGCAGACGGTGATCCCCGCCGGTCTCCAGGGAATCTGACAGCACCGCGGACCTGACTTTCACCGCCATGCCGCCGGCATCCATGCCGCGGCGTCCGTACCAGCTGCGGCAGGCATCGCAGAAGCAAAGGGAAAGCAGGGCCTGGACCCATGGCGAGTAATCCGCACCCTCGGTCTTTTCATGCTGGTTCTGGTGGCTGAAGCCCAGGGGCCCGGCAGCCTCGAGCACCAGGCCGTCCGGATGTCCGTGCCGCAGTACCTGGCCCACGACCATGCGCGAGTAATTCCGGACCGCCTCGTTCGAGGGGCACAAGGCATGGAGGTATGTTTCCCCAAAGGCGTTGCGGACGCACAACTGCGGATGCCTTGCACCCAGGAAGCTGGAGTGGGTCAGCACAGTCCAGGCATCCACCGGAACACCTGCGGACCGAAGCTCCCGGGCAGCTTCGCCAAAGGCATCACTGGTTCCGGTCCAGCCTGTGCCCTCCGTGGGTACCAGGTCCTGGCCCGACCATGCGTCGGTCACCGGGACGTACAGGGCCGCCGTGCGGGCGTCCACAACGCGGCGTCGGGGGTGGCGGGGTGTTGCCGCCCGCACCGAATGGTAGGAAGCAGCCAGGGCAACCCGGTCCACGCCCAGTGCCGCGACATCCGCTGCGGCGCCGGGATCACCCAAAACGTCCCAGGGGTAGAGGTAGCCGGTGACGCTGGCTCTCGCATCATTCACCAGCGCGGAAGGTCCGCGGTGTAGTCCGGGACGAACCTCTGCATGTAGCCGGTGTCGTCCCTCGCCGTCATGCTGGCGTCAAGGTATTGCTGGTGGAGTTCTGCCAGCTTCTCCCGGTCCAGCTGAACGCCCAGTCCGGGACCGGCCGGGACCTTGACGCTGCCGTCAACAAACCGCAGGGCGCCCGGTTTCACGACGTCGTTGTGGCCGTTCCACGGATAGTGGGTGTCGCAGGCGTAGGTGAGCGCCGGGGTCGAGGCGGCGACATGAACCATCGCCGCCAGGCTGATTCCCAGGTGCGAGTTGGAATGCATCGACAGGCCGATCCCGAACGTCTGGCAGATCGCTCCGAGTTCACGGGTGTGCCGCAGCCCTCCCCAGTAGTGATGGTCGCCGAGGATCACCTGCACCGAGCCAAGTTCCACGCTGCGCTTGATGTGGTCGAAAGCCACCACGCACATGTTGGTGGCCAGCGGCATGCCGGCGGTCGCAGCCACCTCCGCCATGCCGTCAAGGCCCGGAGTGGGGTCCTCGAGGTATTCAAGCAGCCCTGACGTTTCCTGGGCTACCCAGCGCGAGGTCTCCACGGTCCAGGCTGTGTTGGGGTCGAGCCGCAGCGGCAGGCCGGGGAAGGCCCGGCGGAGCGCCTTGATTGCTTCAATCTCCTGGGCTGGCGGAAATACGCCGCCCTTGAGCTTGATTGATTTGAAGCCGTACTCGGAGATCATCTTGCGGGCCTGCCGGACGATGCCCTCCGGGTCCAGGGCTTCACCCCATTCATCGGAAATGGCGGGCTTTCCGTCCCAAGCCGGGTGTTCCGCCCACTTGTAGAAAAGGTAGGCGCTGAACGGAACCTCGTCCCGGACCGTTCCGCCCAGCAGTTCGCTGACGCTCCGGCCCGTTGCATGGCCCTGGATGTCCAGCGCTGCCACTTCGAAGGCTGAGAACACGGCTGCCCGCTCAAATACTGAGGGCTCGCCAGCGAGCGCTTCATTGATGAGCAGCTCCATCAGGGTGGTGTCGAAGACGCTCACGCCCGTGACGGCCCGGGCCCCGACGGCCAGGTTCGCCAGCCGGCTTTGCCCGCCGGCGCATTCGCCCAGGCCGAGCAGGCCGTTTGCGGTGCGGATCTCGATCACCACCCGGTGGACCAGCGGTTCATGGACGCCGACGGCGTTGAGCAGCGGGGGGTCGGAGAAGGCGATGGGGGTGATGGTGATGTCAGTGATCTTGAGGTCCGCGGCAGTGGGAGTGCTGATGGCCTGGAAGGTGGTGCTGGTGTTCATTGAGCTTCTTTCGGGGAAGGTAGGGAAGGGGGCTGCCGCGCCGGCGTGCCTTATCCCTTGGTGGCGCCGGAGGTAATGCCGCGGATCATGGAACGTTGCAGGAAGAGGTACACCAGCAGGCTGGGGATCATGGCCATCACTGCGCCGGCAACCAGGACTCCGGGACCAACCGTTGTGTCGTTGCGGAGCACGGAAAGTGCCACAGTGAGTGTGTAGTCGCTGGGATCGTTGGCCGCGATCAGGGGGAGCAGGTACTGGTCCCACACCATCATGAAGCCGAAGATTCCGATCACGCCCAGTGCGGGCTTGCAGAGCGGCAGGATGATGGTGAAAAGCATCCGGAATTCGCCCACCCCGTCCAGCCTGGCGGCCTCCTCGATTTCACCGGGGATCTCCTTCATGAACTCGCTCATGATGAAGATGGAGAATCCCCAGATGCCCACCGGCAGGATGACGGCCAGGACGCTGCCCTTCAGGCTGATGCCGAGCAGCGGCAGGTCGCCAAGAACGAGGGACAGCGGAATGCCGATCACTTCTTCCGGCAGCATCATGGTCATGAGGACCAGCAGCAGCACCAGGGCCTGGCCGCGGAACTTCTTCCGGCTCAGGCTGTAGGCCGCGAACACCGAGACCGTCATCTGAAGCAGCAGTCCGCCGCCCGCGATGACCAGCGAATTCAGCAGATAGCCCCAGAGGCCCTGCTGCTGCGCCACCTCGAAGTTCTGCAGGGTGAAGGTCTTCGGCAGCAGTGAAATTTCCGTGGGGCTGGAGTTCCGGTCGAACGCCGCCGAGATGATTGCCACGAACGGCAGTGCGAAGATGCAGAACACCAGAACGCAGAGGGCGATTCGCAGGACCATGTTGGCGCCGAACTGCGGCGACCAGCCAAGTGCCGTATCAAACCGGGCTGACGGGGAAGGACGGCGCCGGGGAGCGGTTGTTGTGCGGGGCGGGGTCATCGGTCGGCCTTCCGTTTGGCAAGGTACTGGGTTCCGACTGTCAGCAGCAGAGTGACAACCAGCAGAAGCACGGCGGCCGCTGATGCGACGCCGATGTCGTTGCGCTGGAACCCGAGCGAGTACATCCGGGTCATCCAGACTTCGGTGGAGCCGGCCGGTCCGCCGCCGGTGAGCACGTACACTTCCGTGAAGCTGCGCAGGCTCCGGATCGCGGCCAGGGTGAGGACGATGACCAGCGAGGGACGCAGCGCAGGCAGGGTGATGTAACGCAGCCTCTGCCAGACAGTGGCTCCGTCAACCCCTGCTGATTCGTAGAGGGAGCGGTCCACCCCGGTCAGCCCTGCCAGGATGATCACCATGTTGTACGGCGCGCCGCTCCAGATTCCCACAACGGCGATGGACCACAGTGCAGTGTCGGTGCCGTTGAGGAACTGCAGCGGGCCCAGGCCCAGCCAGCCGAGGATGGAGTTCAGCGGCCCGTCGGCCGTGGGAAAGTACAAGATCCGCCAGATCTCGCCCACCACGGCCAGGGCGGTGACGACGGGAAGGAAGATGGCCGTCCGGAGGAACCAGAGTGAACGCGCCTGGCCCTCCAGCAGCAGTGCCAGGACGAACCCCACCAGCAATGCGCCCAGGGTCTGGGTGACGCCGAGGAATACGGTGTGTCCCAGCGCCTCCATGAACCGCTGGTCGCCGATGACCTTGGCATAGTTCTCGAAGCCCACGAAGACGTCCCCGAGGAACGGCTGGACCTTGAAGAGGCTCAGCCGGACGCCCTCGAACATGGGGATGAACTTGAAATACAGGCCTAGCACTGCCGCCGGGAGCAGGAACATCCAGACGGCGAGCGACTGTTTGCTGCCCCTGCGTTTCCGGGCGCCTCCCGCCGGTTTGGGGGTGGGAGGCGCCGGCCGTGAGACCGTGGTTTTCGTTGGAGTTGCTGTCATGACTTGGCGTTCTGGCTGTTCAGTTCGTCATTGATCGCGGTGTCCAGGGCCTGCAGGCCGGAGGCCACGTTGTCCGCAGGGCAGTCGGCCACGATCTTGTTCAGCGCTTCAGCCGCGGCCTGCCGGAATGGAACGAAGTTGATGGCGGACGCGAAGGCCTTGGACGACGACTTCAGTGCCTCCTGCACCACAGACCATCGTGGATCCTTGTAGACGGCGGCAGCATCGACGTCGGAATTCACCGGTACGCGGACGATCGGCTGCTTGCCGGCGGTCATGCCGGCCTTCTGGCCGTCCTCGGACACCAGGTAGTCGATGACCTGCTTGGTCTGGTCCTTCTTGCCGTTGCTTGCCGTGACGTAGATGTTCTCGCCCTCGGCCAGCACGGTGTTGTCCTTGGAGCCCTTGGGCGCTTCAATGACCTCGTAGACGTCCTTGCCCGGAGTCTTGTCGAACGACGAGAAGTTGTAGGGGCCGGTGAGGATGATGCCGGCCTTCCCGGTCTGGAAGAACGGGGAGGCCACGCTGGTGGCTGCGGTCAGGGCACCCGGCTGCGTATTTCCCGGAGTACAGAACTGCTGCTTGACCCAGTTGACGCCTGCCTGGGTTTCCTGGGAGGAAGCGTTGGACGAGTACTTTCCGTTGCCCTCATCCTTCAGGTAGCTGCCGCCGTCCTGCCAGATGTACGAGGAAGCCCACCAGCCCAGGTATCCGCGTTCGGTGGAGCCGGGAACGGCCATGCCGTAGGTGTCTGCCTGGCCGTTGCCGTCCGGGTCCTGGGTGGCGAAGGCCGTGGCGAGCTTCGCCAGGTCCTCAAGCGTCTTGGGGATGGGAAGCCCCAGCTTTTCGCGCCAGTCCTTGCGGATCATGGTGACCATGGTCTGGCGGGAGAACGGAACTCCGTAGCTCGCTCCGTCCAGGCCTTCAGTCTCCTTCCACAGCGAATCGGAAATCCGGTCATTGCCGGTCACCGAGGACTTGTCGATTTTTTGGAGGTAGCCCTGCGCCGTGTAGTTGCCCAGTGCGGCGGAGTCGTTGATGACAATGTCCGGCAGCTTCTTGGATGCCGCGCGGGTCTGCAGTTGCTGGTCCAGGTCCGGAACCCCCTGGAAATTGACCTGCACGCCGGTCTTCGCCGTGAATTCCTTGAACATGGCGGCGTAGGTGGTGGCGGCGTCGGTGCCGGCGCGTGCCCACACTTCGATGGGCTGGCCGTCGTCCGTGGCGGCCGGGGCGGACGACCCGCCCCCGCAGCCGGTCAGTGCGGCCGCTGAGGCTATGGACAGGGCCACGGCAACCCGTGCTCGGAACCTGATCTTGGAATCCACTTTGATTCTCCCTTTTTACATATGTAAATGACTGTTACTATGTGAAACGTACTTCATGAGAGTATGATCGGGATCACAGGGTGTCAATATCGGGAGGAAGAAATGTCAGCAGAGTCGAAGCCGGTCACCATTGCCGTGACCGGTGGCGCCGGAATGATGGCCACCCTGCTGCGCCCGCACCTGATGGACGCCGGCTACGCGGTGCGGCTGATCGACATTGCCGAGCCCGCCAGCCCGGCCGCTAACGAATCCGTGCTGATTGGCTCCGTGGATGACAGCGCCTTCATGACAGCGGCCCTGGCGGATGTGGATGCTGTGGTTCATCTCGGCGGAATCCACCGGGAAAAGGCTTGGGGCGATATTGTCCGAACGAACATCACCGGGACCCAGGTGACACTGGAAGCGGCGCGGAGCAACGGCGTCAGCAGGGTCCTGCTCGCAAGTTCCACCCACGCCGTAGGGTTCACTCCGACGGCGGAGGCCGCGCGGGACCATGCGCTGCCGCCGCGGCCGGACACGTATTACGGCGTGAGCAAGGCGGCCATGGAAGCCTTGGGGGGCCTCTATGCGGACAAGTTCGGCATGAAGGTGGTCAGCGCGCGGATCGGAACCGGGGGCGAGCGGCCGGGCAATATCAGGAGCCTGTCCTCGTGGCTTTCGCCCGGGGACTCGTTCCGCCTCGTGGAGGCCACCCTCAGCGAAAAAGGGGCGCCGGGCCACCATGTTGTCTGGGCGGTTTCAAACAACACGAGGGGCTGGGCGGACCTGTCTGCGGGAAAACGCATCGGCTTCGAGCCTCTTGACGATGCGGAGGACTATGCTGACCAGATTCCCGAGGCTTCGGTGTCAGCAGGATGGGACGGCCTGCTGGGCGGCTTCTGGGCCAGTTCAAGCCACCGTCTCGGTGTGGACAATTATCCTGAGCTTGAGCCGAAGTGAACGGACCAGGTTAGCGGAGTGGGGGACATGAACGCAGTGATCAATCCGGCACAGGCCGCGCCAGCCGGGGCGGCAGGAGACGTGAAGCTGGTCAAATCGGCCGAAAGAACGATCGCCATTTTGGAAATGCTTGCGTCGGCACCGAAACCGCTGACCACAGCCGAAATCTACAAGGAGACCGGCTATCCGAGGTCGAGCCTGCACTGGCTGCTGCTGACCTTGCTTGAACTGAACTGGATCGAGCAGAGTCCCGAAGGCGGGTACCGGATCGGCACGCACGCCCTGCTGTGCGGAACGGCGTACCTGGACAGGGACCCGGTCATGGAACACGTCTCCGGCGTGCTCGAAAAGGTTCGGAACGCCACCACGTTCACAACGCACTATGCGCGGCTGGACCGTTCGGACGTCATCTACCTGGCCACACGGCAAGCCGTGGACCGCCGGCGCCTTTCGTCCCGTGTGGGACGCAAGCTGCCAGCGCAGGTGACAGCCCTGGGCAAGGCCATCCTGGCCGAACTGACTGACGCTGAAGTGCGCGACAGGCTCGGTGAGGGACCCTATCCTCTGCTCACCCCGAACTCGGTGCCGGACTTCGCCGCGCTCCAAACCGAGCTCGCAGACTTCCGCAAGGCGGGCTATTCACTCGAGCGCGAGCAAAACACGGTGGGACTCTGCTGCGTTGGAATCGTCGTTCCGTATCGGATCCCCGGAACGGATGCGATTAGTTGCTCCATACCCACGGAGCTGGCAACCGAGCAAGTGCTCAGCGACGTCGTCGACACCCTGAAGGGTGCCGCGGCCGAACTGGCGGCGACGCTCCGGGCGGCCGGAATCCGCTAGCGCATCCCCTCGCGCCGGATTGCCGTGGCGATCGCGGCGGCCCGGGTTTCCACGCCGAGCTTGGCGTAGATGTGCGCCAGATGGGTCTTTACGGTGGCCTCGGAGATGAACAGCCGCTGGCCGAGCTCCCGGTTGCTGAGGCCTTCTGTCAGCAGGCTCAGCAGCTCCGCCTCACGCGGAGTCAGGATCTCGTCCGGGTTCCGCAGCTGCTGGAAGAGCCGCGAGGCCACCGGTGCGCTCATCACGCTCCTGCCCTGCACCGCGCCGCGGATCGCGGCGAAAATCTCCTCCGGCGCCGCGTCCTTGAGCAGGTAGCCCATGGCTCCCGCGTCGACGGCCCGGACAATGTCGGCGTCCGAATCGTAGGTGGTGAACACCAGCACGGCCTGCCTGCTGTTTTGGCGCCGCAGCCGCTTGATGGCCTCGATGCCGTCCATCCCCGCGCCCATGGCCAGGTCCATTACCACCACGTCCGGGCTGAGCTGCTCAGTAAGGTCCAGCGCGTCCTCCCCGGATGCCGCCTCCGCCACCACCTCAATGTCCGGCTGCGTTCCCAGCAGTGCGTTGAGCCCGCTGCGGACCACCAGATGATCATCCACCAGCAGCACGGTAATGGGCCTCACTGTTCCTCCCCTGTGGGCAGTTGCGCGGCCACGATCGTCCCTTCCCCGGGCCTGCTTTCCACTGAGAATACGCCGCCCAGCTGTTCCACCCTCTGGCGCATGGCCCGGAGCCCGTAGCCTCCCGCGTCCGACGGCGGTGCCAGCGACTGCGGGTCGAAGCCGGCGCCGTCGTCGTACACATCCAGGGTGACGGCTCCCGGCAGGAAGCCCAGCGTCACATTGGCGTTCGCCGCCCCCGCATGCAGCTGCGTGTTCGCGGCGGCGCTCTGGACCACGCGCAGCAGCGCATGCCGGACATCGGCCGGGACGGGCCGCGGTTCGCCGGTGACCAGCAGGCGCATGCCCGGAACGTACTGGGACGCTGCCTGCAGCAGCGCATCCGGCAGGGGCGCGGTGTCCAGCCCGGGGGAGGCGAGTTCGTGGACCAGGCTGCGGGTGTCCGCAAGGTTGCGGCGCAGCATCCCGCTGGCGTTGAGCACGTCCTCCCGCGCGGCCTCGGCGGGCCAGGACCGGTTCGCGGCTTCCAGCAGGAGGAGGCTGCTGGCCAATCCCTGCGTTACGGTGTCGTGGATTTCCCGGGACACCCGCTCGCGCTCCTCAATGGTGCCGGCCCGGCGCTCGCTGGCCGCCAGCCGCCCCTGCGCGAGCGACACCTCGGCGTGGAGGCGGCGCTGCTCCGCGGCGTCCTGCTCAATCCGGTCGTAAATCAGCGTCAGCATGACGCCCACCGCCAACGGCCCCAGGAGCATGGCAACATCGCTGCCGCCGCTCAGCCGGAACAGCCCGACGGCGGTGGCCGCCGCCGTCGCGCCTCCCGCCAGGTACCCCACCCAGCCGCTGAAGGCGGTGCGGCACAGGAAGAACAGCGCGAACGAGCACCACGCAAAGCTGGGCGCGGCGATCACCAGCACTGCCCACAGGGCCACCAGGACGAACATCCACACAGCCCACGGCCGGCGCCGCTGGGACAGCACGGCGATCACGGCGTAGAGCGAACACACGGCAGCCGCCAGGGCCAGCACCCACAGGTTGTCCGCGGGGCTGTGCCGCATGACGTACCGGACAGCCGACGCCACCAGCAGCACGGCAAAACCAAGATGGACGACGGCGTCAATGCGGCCGAGCGGCGTCGGCGGGGCTGGCGGGGAGGAGGGCATGGGGGGTCCGGTTCCTGTGGAGGAGTTCTCCTCACAATGCTAGGGCCCGCGCCGTTGCTGGTCTCTCAGCCTTTTGGCTGATACCTCCAGCCCGATGGGGGAGGCTGCAGCAGACCAATGCCCGATGCCGGCGGGGTCCGGCGCGGCAAGGATGGTTTGCAGCCCCGGTAAGTGCTTCCGGGAAGCCCGGAAAGTTCAAGTCCAAGGAGAACCCGTGAAGAAGTCCAACAAGATCGCCGCCGTTGCCGCCGCCGGAGCACTGCTCCTGACCGGAGGGCTGACGGCTGCCGCCAACGCCGGGACCTCAGCTGTGGCTGTTCCCGCGGCCGAGGCCGCCGCCGTGCCCGCCGTCGATATCCAGCCGGCCCCGGAAACCGTGGTGGCCCAAAACCGGATCAGCGTCGGTGCCTCCGCGGACGCGGTCAAGGCTGCCCTCGCCAAGTGCCAGGCGGACAAGCTGCCGTTCGTCACCGTGGCCCTGGTGGACAGGTTCGGAACCGTGCAGGCGCTCCTCCGCGGCGACAACGCTGCCGAGCACACCATTGAAGCGGCGCAGCAGAAGGCCTACACCGCAGCCGCTTTCGGTACGCCCACCAGCGAGCTGGCCAAGCGCATCAATGGCAACGGCCCCAGCATCGCGGACCTCCCCGGCACCCTCTTCCTCGCCGGCGGCGTCCCGCTCAAGGTCAACGGGGTGTCCGTCGCGGGCATCGGCGTGGGCGGAGCCCCGGACGGCGCCCTGGACGAGGCCTGCGCAACAGCCGGTGCCGAGGCCATCGCTGCCGGGACTGCGAAGTAGGCTCAGGTTCATGGTGCGGTTCAGGACGTGGCACAGGTGGGGGCTGCTTCCGGCGGCCGTCTGCGTGGCTGGTTGCCTGGCTGCCTGCCAGGCGGGCCCGGGGCAGCCGGAGCCGCTGGACTCCCCGCCGTCGACCGTTCACGTCAGTACCGCACCGGTGACGGAAACGGCCACCGCGACACGTCCGTCGTTATCCCCCGAGGCCCAGGCTGAGCTCGACCAGCGGCTGATCCTTGCCGCGAAAGCCAATGATGCCGGCGCGGTGGCGGAACTGATCAGCGCCGGCGGCGACGTCAATGCCAAGGACGCCATGCAGGATTCGGCATTCCTCTATGCCGGGGCCGAGGGGTTCAACGAGGTGCTTCAGCTGACGCTGTCTGCCGGCGCGGACGTTCGAAGCACCAACCGCTTCGGCGGTACGGCGCTCATCCCTGCAAGCGAACACGGCCACGTGGAGACTGTGCGGATCCTCATCGCCGCCGGCGTGCCGGTGAACCATGTCAACAACCTGGGCTGGACCGCCCTGCAGGAAGCCATCCTGCTCAACGACGGCGGGCCAAGTCAGCAGGACGTGGTCCGGTTGCTGCTCGAAGCCGGCGCCGAACCCGGCATCCGCGATCCGCAGGGCCGCACCGCCCTGGAGAACGCGGATCGGCTGGGGTTCAGCGGGATCGCGGCCCTGATCCGGGCTAACGGCTGACGGGGCAGCTGCACTGGCCCGCTTTGGCCGTGCCGCCGTCTTGACCTTCATTCGCAGCCCTCACGAGCCGACACGCTGGCACGTTCGCGTGTCGCGCATGTCGGAGGACAAAAGAAGGTCAGGACGGGCGGCTTCCCGGTTAGACTGCCTCGAGCACACTGACGTAGTTGGCGATGCCCACTCCGCCCATGTTCTGGACGGCTGCGCGGCGCGGACTGGCGAGCTGCATGTCGCCAGCTGTGCCGGTGAGCTGCATCGCGGCGATGACGTGCTGGGATACCCCGGTGGCGCCGACCGGGTGGCCCTTCGCCTTGAGTCCGCCGGAGACGTTGACTGGCAGCCTGCCGTCCTTGAACACCCAGCCTTCCTCGATGGCGCGGGATCCCTGGCCCGGCTCGGTCAGTCCCATGGCCTCATACATGAGCAGCTCGGCAATGGTGAAGCAGTCGTGCACTTCGGCAAAGTCCAGGTCGTCAAGCCCGGCGCCGGCCATCCCCAGCGCCCGCTGCCAGGACATCCGCGTCGCCGCGAATGCGGTGGGGTCGCGGCGTTCGGTGGGGAAGAAGTCGTTCGCGTGGCCGAAGCCGGCGAGCCGTACCGGGGCGGTGGCCCCGCCGGTGGGCGAGACGGAAAGCACGACGGCGGCGGCGCCGTCGGACACGGGGGAGCAGTCGGTGCGGCGCAGCGGGTCCGCCACCATCGGGTTCTTGTCCGAGACGGTGCGGCAGAACTCCTCGCCGAGGTCCTTGCGGAGCTGGGCGTAGGGGTTGTCCACGCCGTTGCGGTGGTTCTTCGCCGCGATGCTGCCGAGGACATCGGAGAGGTTCCCTGCGCCAGCGCCATAGCGCTTCTCGTAGTGCTTGGCCACCTCGGCGAACAGGCCGGTGAAGCCGGTGGTGGAAGCTTTGCCGGCCATGTCGTAGTCGGCGCCCAGGAGGGCGGCTCCGACGACGTCGGCGCCTGCCTGGGTCATCTTCTCGGCCCCGATCACCAGGACGGTCTTCGCGGTTCCGGCCAGCAGCGACTTGGTGCCCTGCTGGAACGCGGCCGAGCCGGATGCGCAGGCGTTCTCCACACGGGTGGACGGGACGTTGGCCAGCTGCTCCGAGACCTGCAGGGCCAGCGAGGACGGGAACGCCAGCGGCATCATGCCGGAGTTGAACTGGCCCAGGTAGATCTCATCGATCTGGCCCGGTTCGATCCCGGCGTTGCCGATCGCCTCCGTGGCGACCTGGACGATCAGGGACTCGAGGGTCTCGTCCGTGAGCTTGCCGAAGCGGCTGTGGCCCCAGCCGGTGAGCAGGACATCCTTGCCGAACTGGTCTTTGAGGCTCATGCTGTGGCTCCTTCAAGGGTGCTGGCTTCAATGGTCGTGGTTGCGTCGAGGGAGGGGGCGACGCCGAAGGCGGCTTCGGTCTTCCCGCGGATCTCCTCGACGGTAACGCCGGGGGCGAGGCGGGTCAGCGTGAGCCGCCGGCCGCCGTCGTCCGTCTTTTCAAGATCAAAAACGGCGAGATCGCTGATGATCCGGTCCACGCAGCTCAAACCGGTGAGGGGCAGGGTGCATTCCTTCACGATCTTGGCGGTGCCGTCCTTGGCGTTGTGTTCGGTGAGGACCACCACGCGCGGGGTCCCGGCCACGAGGTCCATGGCGCCGCCCATGCCCTTGACCATCTTGCCGGGGATGGTCCAGTTGGCGAGGTCGCCGCCGCCGGAGACCTGCATGGCGCCGAGGATGGCGACTTTCACGTGCCCGCCGCGGATCATGCCGAAGGACGTGGCGGAATCGAAGATGCTGCCGCCGGGGAGGACCGTGACTGTCTGCTTGCCGGCGTTGATGAGGTCGGCGTCCTCCTCGCCCTCGAAGGGGAAGGGGCCCATGCCGAGAAGGCCGTTCTCGCTCTGCAGGACAACGCGGACGCCGTCGGGCAGGTTGTTGGCCACCAGCGTGGGAATGCCGATCCCGAGGTTCACATAGTCGCCGTCGTGCAGTTCTTCGGCCGCGATGGCAGCCATTTCATCCCTGGTCCAGGCCATGGGGTTCTCCTTGGGTCTTGAAGTCTCTGGGGCTTAAGTGTTTGTTCGCGCTGTGGCGCCGGGCGGGGGTGTCAGGCGGGGACAGGCTCGGTGGTGCGGGAGCGCACCGTGCGCTGCTCGATGTCCTTGGCCCTGCCGCTGGCCTGCACCAGGCGCTGGACGAAAACGCCGGGGGTGATGATGTGGTTCGGGTCCAGCCGGCCGGGCTCCACAATCACCTCGGCCTCGGCCACCGTGACGGCTCCGGCCGTAGCCACCACCGGGTTGAAGTTCTGGGCCGTGTAGCGGTAGATCAGGTTGCCGTCGGTATCGGCCGTGTGCGCGTGGACCAGCGCGACGTCGGCCTTGATGGCGCGTTCCTGGACGTACGTCTCGCCGTCGAACTCCGCGAGCGGCTTGCCTTCAGCAACAAGGGTCCCGACGCCGGTTTTGGTGAAGAACGCGGGGATGCCGGCGCCGCCGGCGCGGAGGCGTTCGGCGAGGGTGCCCTGCGGGGTGAACTCCACCTCCAGCTTGCCGGCAAGGTACTGCTCGGCGAAAAGTTTGTTCTCGCCCACATAGGAGGCGATGACCTTGCGGACCTGTCCGGCTTCGATCAGGATGCCGAGGCCTTTGCCGTCCACGCCCATGTTGTTGGATACGACGGTGAGGTCTTTGACGCCGGAATCGCGGACGGCCTCGATCAGGTCCGCCGGGATGCCGCTGAGGCCAAAGCCTCCGACGGCGAGGGTCATGCCGTCCCGCAACACGTCCTGCAGCGCGGCGGCCGCACCGGATTTCACCTTTGACATTGCATCTCCTCATTGAGCTGGCAGTCCGGCGCGGACAGTGGGCTGCGACGCCGGCAATCCACTTTGTGGACTGTTGTTCTGGAAAAGGAGCGTACGGGGCGCTCAAAGAGGCTGTCAAGGCGGTATTTTGCCCGAATGTAGGGCGTATTTACAGTGTGGACGGTAAGCTTGGATGTGTCCATATTGTGGATAATTAACAGCGTTTCGAAGGGAAAAGATGAATTCCGTGCCGGTCCAGGGCGCCCAGGTGGTCAGCAGGGTTGCCGCCCTGCTGCGGATCGTGGGACGGCAGCCCCAAGGCAGTCCGCTCGTTGAACTGGTCCGGGAATCGGGCCTTACCCGGCCTACGGTTCACCGGCTGCTGAGCTCGCTGGCCTCAGAGGGCCTGCTGGATCAGGACCCCCAGAGCGGCAACTGGGTGCTTGGCCCGGAGATCCTGCTGATGGGTTCCGTGGCCTCCGCCCGTTTCCCGCTGGAGGATATCGCCCGGCCCAGCCTCCGCCGGCTGGCCGAGGAGAGCGGGGAGAGCGCCTTCTTCTCCGTCCGCCGCGGATCGGAAACGGTGTGCCTGCTCCGCGAAGAAGGCAGCTTCCCGGTGCGCTCCTTTGTGCTGCACGAAGGCGTCCGGTTCCCGCTGGGGGTAGCGTCCGCCGGAACCGCGATCATGGCGTTCCTTCCCGAGGCGGAGCAGGAGGAGCTTCTGGCGGACTGGCCCAAGCACGCGGGCGGTTTTGCGGCCGCGCACACCGAGGCGCTGGTCCGGGAGAACCTGGCCAGGACCCGGCAGGCCGGCTACTCAGTCAACCCCGGGCTGGTGCTGGAAGGCAGCTGGGGCATGGGTGCAGCGGTTTTCGACCAGCGCGGACGCCCGGCCTGGGCCTTGTCGCTGACCGGGATTGAGCCCCGATTCAAGGGGGAGCGGCAGGAGATGCTGGGCCGCCTCCTGCTGGAAGAAGCGCACCGGATCTCCACGCTGCTGACCCGTTCGCCGGCTGGCGCCTGACGTTGCGCTGGAGTATCGACAAATCCCAGGGCCCGGAGCACGATTGGACTGTATCGTCGGCTCCGAGTGCGGTAGCTGCGAACTAGTAGGACCTCTGAAATTCACAGGAACCGCGTCACGCCTCATAACGGGTGGCGCGTCGGATCCTCATCACTTCTTTCCCGCCTTGAGCCTGGGTAGCCGCGGGGGAGGAGGCACGTGGCCGGCGCATGCCGGGCGGGCACCGGGCCGACGTCGTTGACGACAGCCGGAACCGTCAGACCGGTCTCCCGGCCTCAAACGAGAACACAGGGAAACATACAGAAGGAATGAGTCTTATGGCTCTCCAAAAAGAAAGCCGCCGAATGGTGCGCGCGCTCCTGGCGGCGTTAATCTCGCTGCTTATGCCGGTGGCACTTAGCGGCACCGCCGTCGCGGATGGCGGAAAATCACCCAGGACCTGGACTGTCCAGGTCGGTTCCGAGTCATCGGACCAGGCGATCCAGGGGATGTCCTTCCTCCCGGAAAATATCTACATCAATGCCGGCGACAAGATCACCTGGGAAGCGAACGCGGCAGAAATCCATACCGTGACGTTCCTTGCCGAAGGCCAGTCGCTGGAGTCCACGCAGCCGTTCAACCCGGGCAATCCCCAGTACGTTGAAGCGCAGGGCGGTAAGTCCTACGACGGAAAGTCGTACTACAACTCAGGTGTCATGACGAACGTGTCAGACAGCGGCTTCAATGAAGTGGGACGCTACACGCTGAAATTCCCGGACACGGGCGAGTTCACCTACTACTGCCTGGTTCATGGCATGGCCATGAAGGGGACCGTTCACGTGCGGGATGCCGGCACTGACTACCCCTACACCCAGTCGCAGTACGACCGTCAGTCGAACAAACAGGAGCGGAAGATCCTGCGCGACGGCTACGAGCAGTGGGACGCAGCGCGGGCCAAAGCCGATGACCATACCGTCATCGCAGGCACCGACAATGAGACGGCCATGCTGATGCGGTTCGTCCGCTCCCATATCGTGGTCCATGTTGGCGACGAAGTGACCTTCGTAAATGACGGCATGGGAGCCCCGCACACCGTAACCTTCGGCGAGGAACCGGCCGACGAGTTTGCATCCGTGGGCGATCCTGCCGACTTCACCGGCGGTGACCTCAGTTCCGGCCTGATGCTGCCGAAGAGCACCTTCACCGTGAAGTTCAACAAGGCCGGGGAGTTCGATTACATCTGTGCCCTCCACGACTTCATGGGGATGAAGGGCACCGTGGAAGTCCGGGACTGACCGGGACCGGAAGACGCTAGTGAATGAATCCGGCGGCCGGGAGTTGGTCCGGCCCGGCCGCCGCGGGGCACTTCGACACGGACACGCCGGCAATTGAGGCCGAAACGGGCCAACCAAGGCTCAAAGTGCCCCGTTTCGGCCTACAGGCCTACAGGCCTACAGGCCTACCCGGGCTCCCAGAGTCAGGCTACTTCCACCAGGTGTCGAAGATGGTGACCGGGACGGTGCGCTTGTGGCGGGTGCGGAGGTATTTCTGCTCGATCGATTCGGCGACGGCGTCCGGGACGTCGCGGCCCTCGAGGTAATCGTCGATCTGGTCGTAGCTCAGGCCCAGTTCTTCTTCGTCCGTGCGGCCGGGCTTGCCGTCAAGGAGATCGGCCGTGGGGACCTTCTCCCAGATCCGTGCCGGGGCGCCGAGTTCCGCGAGGAGTGCCCTGTTCTGGCGTTTGTTCAAGCCGAACAGCGGCAGGATGTCCGCGCCGCCGTCGCCGTATTTCGTGAAGAAGCCGGTGACGGATTCAGCGCCGTGGTCCGTGCCGATGACCAGGTAGTTGTGCTCGCCCGCGAGGGCGTACTGTGCGATCATGCGGGTGCGGGCCTTGGTGTTGCCCTTGTGGAAATCGGAGATGCCGTTACCCACGGTCTTCTCGAACTCGTCCTCGAAACCGTCCACCGCGGCGGAGATGTTGAACGTCCACTCGGTCTTGGCCTGGATGAAGTCCAGGGCCGCCTGGGCGTCGTCCTCATCGTGCTGCACGCCGTACGGAAGACGGACCGCCACGAAGTTGGCTTCCGTCCCTTCCGCGGTCAGCTCTTCGACGGCAAGCTGGGCAAGCCGGCCCGCGAGCGAGGAATCAAGGCCTCCGGAGATGCCCAGGACGAAGCCCTTGGTGTGCGTTGCCTTGAGGTATTCCTTCAGGAACGTGACGCGTTTGCGCACCTCCCCGGCGGGGTCGATCCGGGGCTGGACGCCCATTTCTTCAATGATCCTGGCCTGGAGTTCGCGCATGTGATCCAGACTAGCCAGCAGTGTCAACCATGCTCAACTGTGTCCGCCTGGATCCGGCCGGGAACTACCGCGCGCCGGGCTCCGGCGCAGGCCCCGTGGAGCCGCGGACCGTGAGGTGGGTGGGCATCACGGCCAGGCGCCGGGTGGTTCCACCGTGGAGCGGATTCAACTGTGAAAGGAGCATCGAAACCGCAACGCGGCCAGCCTGCTCGATCGGTGAAGAGATGGTTGTCAGCGGAGGGTTGCAGAAATCAGCGCCGAAAATATCGTCGCATCCCACAATGCTCATGTCCTCGGGCACGCGGATGCCCCTCTCGCGCAATCGCTGCAGCATGCCTATGGCCAGCAGGTCATTGAAGACGATGCATGCCGTGGCCCCGGTGCGCACGGCGGCGTCAGCGGCTGCCGCTCCGGACGTGGTTTTCGGTGTGAAGGGGCCGATCCTGTGCGTTTCGAGTCCTCTTTGGGCGGAGTCCTCCTCGAAGATTTTCCAGCGCCGCAAGTTGGACCACGAAGTCGGCGGGCCGCTCACGTAGCAGATCCGGTGATGGCCGAGAGAGACGAGGTGTTCCAGTGCCTGGATCATGGCGGACGGCGTATCGATCACCACGGTGGGCGCGTTCGCTGAGGCGCGATTGATGGTAACCAGTGGCTGCGAACCGGACACCTCGGCAAGCTGCGCGTCCGTCAGGCGCGATGCCGCCAGGATAAATCCGTCCGCTGACCGCCGCATTTTGTGAAGTGCCTCAAGCTCCATCTCGCTGGACTCTTCGGTGTCTACCAGGAGCTGGGTAAGGCCGGCGGCCTTGAGCTGGTGCTGCGTCCCCCGGATGATGTCGAAATAGAAGGGGTTGGTGATGTCCGGCACCAGGACCGCTACGGTGTCGGTGCGACCCGAACTGAGTCCCCTCGCCTGCGAGCTGGGCACGTAGTTGAGCCGGGCCGCGGCCTCTTCGATCCGTTCCCGGGTGTGCCGGTTTACGCGGTCCGGCTTGGACAATGCGCGCGAAACCGTGGAGGTGGCCACTCCGGCCAGCTCGGCTACGTCCTTGATTGTCGGCATTCTTTCGGCGGGGGGCCTGCGGTCAGCCGACCCGTTCTCCCCTGCATCCACCACCGCAGAGCTCATGGATAAGTCCTTTCATGGGGCCGACGCATCGCCCCGGGCAGTGTGCGCGGCGGGCTTGGGTGCCGTGCCTATGGCTATCATCTCAACACTTTTGGCAACTTTTGGCAATCGCTTGCTGCAATGTTGCCCCGTCTCTAGACTGGGTTCCGAATCGCCTGCAGTGATGTGCGCCACATGACGTTGTGGCCATGTGGGTGTCCTAGAGGAGAAAACAATGAGGTTTAGATCGTCTTCCGGGCTTGCGGCAATCGTTACGGCTGCGGCCTTGGCAATGACCGGCTGCGGCGCGGGCTCAGGCACTACTGGCAGTTCAACAAACGCCGACGGAAAGGTGGATGGCACGGGTAAGACCCTCAACGTCCTGGTCGGCGTCCTGAGCCAGTACCCGGAGCAGCAGAAGAAGTGGCAAAGCGATATCGCAGCCAAGTTCAAAGCAGAGACCGGGGCCGACGTGAAGTTTGAAACCTTCGCCTCGGCCAATGACGAGCTGACTCGCATCCAGACCTCCGTTGTTTCAGGGCAGGGCCCGGACGTCTACGGGCTCGGCACCACGTTCACGCCGACCGCCTTCGCCACCAAAGCCTTTGTGACCTTGTCCGACGACGACTGGAAGAAGGTCGGCGGCAAGGACCGCTTCAACCCTGCAGCCTTGGGCATCTCCGGCCCGGACGAGGGGCACCAGGCCGGCATCCCCTTCGTCAGCCGCCCCTTCGTGATGGCGTACAACAAGGAGCTGTTGGCGGCTGCAGGCATTGAGAAGCCTGCCACCAGCTGGGACGAGCTTGCCGAACAGGCGAAGAAAATGACCAAGGACGGCACGTTCGGCATTGCCACCGGTTACAAGGACTCCTATGACCCGTGGAAGTTCATCTGGGCCATGTCAGTCCAAGCCGGCAATCCGCTGGTGGACGGCAACAACCTCAAGATGGATGATCCCACCGTCAAGAAGGCTTACGAGACTTACTTCGGCTGGCTGACCGACGACAAAGTCGTGGACCCTGCCTCCGTCGGGTGGAGCAACAGCAACGCCGTTGCTGCCTTTGCCAGCGGAAAAGCCGGATATCTGATGATGACGACGTCGAGCTCCATTCCGACGCTGGATAAGTCGGCCGTGGCAGGGAAGTACGAATACGCACTGATGCCCACGACCGCTCCGGGTGAATCCAGCCCCAAGAGTGACGGCGGGGAAGCCGCAAGCATCCTCTCCGGGGATAACCTCGTGGTGGCTGACTACTCGAAGGAGAAGGATCTCGCCTTCGCCTACATCAAGCTGATCACCTCGAAAGAGGAGCAGCTGAACTATCAAAAGACCTTCGGCGACCTGCCGGCAAACGCCGAGGCGTTGGCCAGCCTCACTGATCCCAAGCTGAAGCCAATCGCCGATGCCGCCGCAAAGTCCAAGGCCACCCCGTTTACAGGTGCCTGGGGCGACATCCAGCTCGGCCTGCTCAACGTCACTGTTCAGTCGATTCCGGATCTTTCCAGCGGCAGGCTCGACGACTCAGCCCTCGAGGCTCGGATCAAGGACGCCCAGACCAAGGGCCGGGCGTCCCTTGACCGGGCTGCCAAGGGATAAGTTCTGATGTCTACAGACGCTTCCAATGAAGTCCGGGTTGCGGCGGACTCCGCCGCAACCCGGGCCTCCCGGACCACCTCTTCCGTGGCTGGTCCGCCGCCTGCCGGCGAGAGCAAGGGCCGCCGCAAGGGCCTGAGTGAACGCAACCGCCCGCTGTGGATGCTCATCCCGGGCGGGGCACTGATGTTCATCATCATCGTGGTGCCGCTTGTGCTGGGCATCTACATGTCCACCCTCAACCTGGACCAGTACACGCTGCGGCGCTGGATCAGTTCACCGTTCATCGGCGTGGAGAACTTCGTCGAAGCGCTCACTTCGTCGCCGCTCCTCCACGCGACCTGGCTGAGCGTCAGCTATTCCCTGCTGGCCATGGTGGTCACACTTCCGCTCGGAATCGCGGCTGCCGTGGCAACCCAGAATGCTTTCAGGGGACGCGCCGTGGTCCGGTCCATCTTCCTGATCCCGTACGTGCTCCCGTCCTTTGTGGTCGCGACGATCTGGCGCACCATGTTCCAGCCGGACGGCATCGTGGACAAGGCCCTGGGAACCGTGGGCATCGAAACAGGGCTGTGGCTCAACGGGCCCCAGACCTTCTGGACGCTGGTTCTGGTCCAGATCTGGGCCTCCTGGCCGTTTATCTACTTGCTTGCGCTGTCCGGACTGCAATCCGTGGACCACGAGGTCCATGAGGCATCAGCACTGGACGGAGCCCTGTGGTGGAACAAGCTTCGATTCGTCATCTTCCCGTACCTTAAGGGACCGCTTGCCCTCGCCTTCCTGATCGGCATGCTGCACCACATCAACAATTTCACTCTTCCCTTCGTGCTGTTCGGAGTCCCGGCTCCAGCGGACGTCGAAGTGCTCCCCATCCTTACCTACGTCACCAGCTTCCAAAGCTTCCGCTTCGGCCTGAGCGCCGCCATGGCTTTCGTCTCCCTGGTGCTGATCGCCATTCCGCTGTTTGTTTATCTTCGCGCCGTCAAGCTCGACGACGCCGAGTCACCTGGAGCCAAGAAATGAGCACCTCCACCGCCGGCAGGGTCCGTAAAGCCGGTAACACCAGTGCCGCCGTTCTCCGGCCCGGGTCGTCCCGGCAGCATGAAGTGACACGCTTGCTGCCCCGTCCGCTCCTCGCATTTATTCTGGTGTTCCTTGGTGCCCTTGTCCTGATCCCTGTGCTGTACATCTTCCTTGCCTCGGTGAACTCGGACATCGGTGTAGCCAACGGTGAGTTCTGGCCCTCAAGCTTCACCCTTGAGAACTACTCGAAGATCTGGACCAGCGTGGGCCTGGCGACGGGACTGGCGAACAGTGTCCTCGTGGCCGGCGCAACGGCGGTTGTCTCGGCCGCCATGTCCGTGTCAACCGCATTCGTACTGGTGCGCTACACCTTCCGGGGCCGTCTCGCGATCCTCCGCGGGCTCCTTGCCCTGCAGTCGGTGCCCGGAACCCTGATGGTGCTCCCCGTGTTTGTGCTGTTCTCCTCGGCTGCAACGTACCTCGGCATCCAAGTGATCGGAACGCAGTGGGGGTTGTTCGTCACGTACCTGACGTTCGCCATGCCGTTCTCCACCTGGGTCATGGTCACCTACCTTCGCGGGCTTCCCCGCGAACTCGAGGAAGCGGCCCGGATCGACGGCGCCAGCAACCTCGGCGTCCTGTTCAGGATCATCCTGCCCCTGAGCTGGCCAGGCATCGTAGTTTCGGGCATCTTTGCGTTCCTCCTGGGGTGGAACGACGTCCTGTTTGCATCCGTGATGACCCGGCCGGAAAGCCAGACGGCCGCCGTTGCCCTGCAGATTTTCGGAGCCTCCCAAGAAGGAGGCGCTATCCCGTACTACGGCCAGATGATGGCCGCCGCACTTGTCTGCGCGGCACCCGTGGTCATTCTGTACCTGATTTTCCAGCGTTATCTAGTTGGCGGCCTGACCGCCGGAGGAGTTAAGTAACCATGGTTTCAACCACTCAGGCCTCGTGGCCCCTGTCGGGCTTCGGGGATGAGATCGACGACGACCCCGCCGTCCAGATCGCCGTGCTGCAGGCGCTGGGCGCCAACCACATCGAAGTGCGCAGCGCTTGGGGCACGAACATCGTGGACCTGTCCGATGACCAGCTCCGTTCACTTGCCGACCTGCTGACGGCAAAGGGAATGAAGGTGTCGGCGATTGCCTCGCCGATCGGCAAGGTCGATGTCAGCCTTCCGGTGGAGCACGAAGTGGAGCGCCTGCGCCGGGCTGCCAACGCAGCCAAGGTCCTGGACGCGAAGTACATCCGCATCTTCTCCTTCTACTACGGCGAATCCGTGCCGGTGGACAGCATCCGCGATGCCGTCCTGGAGCGGATGCGTGCGCTGGCCGACGTGGCCGAGAAAGAAGGGGTGATCCTCCTGCATGAGAACGAGAAGGACATCTTCGGGGATGTTCCGGACCGTGTGCTCGACATCATCGAATCCGTGAACTCGCCGGCGTTGAAGGTGGCCTGGGATGCGGCCAACTTCGTGCAGGTAGGTGTGAAGCCCTTTGACGAGGCTTACGAGAAGTTGCGCCCGCATCTGGAGTACCTGCAGGTCAAGGACGCGCTCTTTTCAAACGGGCATGTTGTTCCCGCAGGCGAGGGTGATGGCGACGTGCAGCGCACCGTGGAGGCTCTTAAAGCTGACGGGTTCAACGGCTTCGCTTCCCTTGAACCGCATCTTGCCGGCGCTCACGGCCTCGGCGGATTTTCCGGCCCCACGGCGTTCGGCATTGCCGCCCGGGCGTTTGCCAAAGTCACAGCAGAAGCAGGAGTCCAGACGGTATGAGTCAGACATTGAAGGTGGCCATCACCGGGTGCGGCGTCATCGGCCGCACCCACGCGGTTGCCCTGCAGGAATTCCCCGGAACCAGCATCGTGGCGCTGGTTGACGCCATCCCCGATGCGGCCGAGTCGCTGGCGGACTTCATCGAGTCGAGCGGAAGGCCAAGGCCCTCCGTGCACACCTCCCTAGAGGGCGCCTTCGCAGCGGCCGACATTGACCTGGTGGCCCTTGCAACTCCCAGCGGACTGCACATCCAGCAGGGCCTCGAAGTCCTTGCGGCCGGCAAGCATGTGGTCATCGAAAAGCCGCTGGACGTCGATCTGAGCCGCGCCCAGGAGATCGAGGCGGCGGCCACCGAAGCAGCGCGGCAGGGCGTCGTTGCTTCGGTGATCAGCCAGCACCGCTTTGACCAGGCCAGCGTGGCCGTTGCGGACGCAGTCGCAAAGGGCCGTTTTGGCCGGCTGACCTCGGCCATCGCTTCCGTTGCGTGGTGGCGCGGGCAGGGCTACTACGATTCCGGCGACTGGCGCGGTACGTGGTCCATGGACGGCGGGGGAGCCCTGATGAACCAAGGCGTCCACACGGTTGACTTGCTGCTCTGGTTCATGGGCCGGCCGGTGGAGATCCACGCCCACACGGCCCGGCTGGCACACGAGCGGATCGAGGTGGAGGACACCGCCGTTGCCACTGTCACGTTCGAGAACGGCGGCCTGGCAGTCCTGCATGCCACCACGGCCGCGTACCCGGGGCTGACAGTGCGGGTCCAGCTGATGGGCTCGGAAGGCTCCGCGGTGGTGGACAACGACCAGTTGCAGTATTTCCACGCCAGGGACGCCGGCGGCGCTTCGGCCGACATGGGGCTGCAGGGCGGCGGGAACCAGGCCCGGGAAGAACTGTCCAAGTACCCGGCGGAGGACTATGAGGCCAAGGATCCCACGGTGTATCCGGCCGGGCATGTCCGTCAGTACCGCGACATCCTGGGAGCCATCGCCGAGGGCCGCCAGCCTGGCGTGACCGTGAGCGATGCAGTCAATGCCCTGGCCACCGTGCGCGCCGTCTATGTGTCGGCCACCCTGAACCAGGCGGTCCTCTTCGAAGACGTCCTGGCGGGCAAGTACAACGACCTTGAAGTCCGTACAGGATCCACTTCGACAGAAAGCGCCTGACGCGATGAAATTCTCAGTATTCACGGCCTCCACGCCTGACTGGACTCCGGAGGAAGCCGTCACCAACCTGGCCGCGCAGGGTTGGGACGGGATCGAATGGCGGATCACGGACCAGGCAGAGGCGCCCGAGCCCGGTTTCTGGGCCGGCAACAAAGCCACCATCCCCATGACCGGCCTTGAAGGCAACCTGGAGCGGATCGCCTCCATCACCCGCGATGCCGGCCTGGAGTTCTCCGGTATCGGTGGCTATGCGCGGTGTGACAACCACGACGACGTCGAACGCATGCTGGCGGCCACCGCCGCGTTGGGTGCGGGCCAGGTTCGTGTGACAACCCTGCCGCTGGGATCTGCCGGTTGGGGGAACGAAGAGCCGAGCGGCATCCCCTACCCTGTCCTGTTTGACGCGGCCCGCCGGGATTTCGAATGGGTAGCGGAACGTGCTGCCCACCACGGGGTGAAGGCGCTGGTTGAACTGCACCACCGCACCATTACGGCGTCAGCTTCATCGGCCCGGCGTCTGCTGGAAGGCCTGGATCCCCGGCACGTGGGAGTAATCCACGACCTGGGCAACCTGCTGATCGAGGGGCAGGAAGACTACCTGCCGGCTTTCGAACTGCTGGGGGAGTACCTGGCGCATATCCACGTCAAGAACGCCGTCTGGGTCCGCCGGGATGAGAGGGATGCCTCCGGTGCCGCAGTGTTCCAGAACGAATGGGCACCGCTGCAGTCCGGACAGGGCAGCGTCCTTGAATACTTCAAGGCGTTGGCAGCCCATGGCTACGACGGCTGGGTCACGGTGGAAGACTTCTCCACGGAACTTCCCCTGGCTGAACGTACTGCCGGGAACCTTGACTATCTGCGGCGCACGGCGGCTCTCGCCGGGCTTACCGCAGGGGCAGGGGCACGCTGAGACCATGGTGCACTCTATGGCAGCCCACCCGGACCGGCTCCTTCCTGCGGAGCCCGGCGTCCGGGACATAGCCCGCTCGCTGTACAACCTGGTGGAGGGTCTTCCGATCATCTCCCCGCACGGACACGTAGACGCTGCGGTGATTGAACAGAACCTGCCCTTCCCCGATCCCGCGGCCCTGCTGGTCACACCTGACCACTACGTGACCAGGTTGATCCACGCAGGGGGTGTCCCGATGGACCAGCTGGGCCTCGGCGAATCCGCTGCGGGCTCGCGCCAGGTCTGGCGCAACTTCTGTGCCGCGTGGCCTGACTTTGAGGGCACGGCCTCCGGGTATTGGATCCGGCAGGAATTCGAGCACGTCTTCGGCCTGCACGACGAACCGACCGCGGAGAATGCCGACAGGATCTTCGACGCTATTTCGGCCAAACTTTCCGAACCGGGATTCCGGCCACGGCAGCTGTTCAAAGAGTTCAACATTGAGGTGCTGGCCACCACGGACGATCCGCTGGACTCCCTGGACAGCCATGCAGCTCTGGCCGCGGACCCCGCCTTCGCCGGCCGCGTCCTGCCAACCTTCCGTCCGGACCCTTACGTGAACATCGCCCATCCGGAATGGCAGGACAACGTGGAACGCCTCATCGGCGTCGGCGGTTCGGGTGCGTCCGGATATGCGGGCTACATCAGTGCACTGGAATCAAGACGGCGCCACTTCGTGGAAAACGGTGCGGTGTCCGCTGACCACGGCGTCCGAACGCCCGCAACCCTGAAGCTGGACGCTGCCGACGCGGAGCGGCTGTTTGAGCGCGCCCGGGCGGGCAAAGCCAGCCCGGAGGACCGCGAGGCATTCGAGGCCCACATGATGTACCAGATGGCCAGGATGTCCGTGGAAGACGGACTGGTCATGACAATCCACCCCGGCTCGTACCGCAACCATCACGGCCCCACCTTCGAGGCCTTTGGCGCGGATACGGGTCACGACATTCCGTTCGCAGTGAACTACACCGAGGCTATCCGGCCCCTGCTGCAGGACTTCGGCACCGCCAAGGACTTCCACCTGGTGCTGTTCACCCTCGACGAGACCGTGTTCTCACGGGAACTGGCGCCTTTGGCGGGTTTCTATCCGTCCGTGTACATAGGCGCTCCGTGGTGGTTCCTGGACGCGCCGGATGCGATGCTGCGCTTCCGGGCGGCGGTGACGGAAACGGCCGGCTTCTCCCGGTCCTCCGGGTTCATCGACGATACCCGCGCGTTCTGCTCCATCCCGGCCCGCCACGACACCTCGCGCAGGATCGAGTCCTCATTTTTGGCGCGGCTTGTGGCCGAGCACCGGATCAGCGAAGAACGCGCCCGCGAGCTGATCGTGGACATCGTGGATGCCTCTCCGCGCAGGGTGTTCAAGCTGTGAGCGCCAACAAAGTGCCGGTGCTGAACCGTGCGCTGATGCCGCTGCCCAAGGCCCCGGTGCGGATCGTACATCTGGGCCTCGGAGCATTCCACCGTTCGCACGAGGCCTGGTACACGCAACATGCCGGCGACGGTGCCGAATGGGGCATCGCGGCGTTCACCGGCCGGCGGCCCGACGCAGCCGTGGCGCTGGCCGCGCAGGACGGGCTGTTCACGCTGATCGAGCGTTCCGGCAGCGGGGACAGTTTCGAAGTCATCGGAAGCATTGCCGAAGCCGTGGACGGAGCCGACGTCGGCCGCCTCCGCGAACTCGTCTCCGAGCCGGCGACCGCCATAGTGACGCTGACCATCACGGAGGCGGCGTACGGCCTGGCTTCGGACGGCAGCTTCGACGCAGGTGTTGCCGGCGTTGCCGGCGATCTGGCCCTGCTGGCTGATGCTGCCGGTGAAGGGGGGAAACCCATGACGCCGCTGGGCCGGCTGGTCTCAGCCCTCGCCGGCCGCAGGGACGCCGGGGCGGGACCGATCGCCGTCGTCAGTTGCGATAACCTCTCAGGCAACGGAGACGTTGCCCGCCGCGCCGTCACGGGAATGGCGGAGGCCTGGGATGGCGAGCTTGCACGCTGGATCGTGGAGAACGTCAGTTTTGTCAGCACGTCCGTGGACCGGATCACTCCGCGGACCACCGATGCGGACATCGCCGAGGTGGAGCAGGCGTGCGGCTACCTGGACAGCTCGCCTGTGGTCGCGGAACCATTCCGGGACTGGGTCATCAGCGGGGATTTCCCGAAGGGCAGGCCCCGCTGGGAGGACGCCGGCGCCGTTTTGGTGGACGATATTGAACCCTACGAGAACCGCAAGCTGTGGCTCCTGAACGGTGCCCATTCGCTCCTGGCATATGCCGGTCTGCTCCGGGGGCACACCACGGTGGCCCAGGCACTCGAAGATCCAGAGTGCCGGAAGGCTGTGGAAGCCTTTTGGGACGAGGCGGCGGCGCATCTTCAGGGCGACGATCTTCACATCCCGGAATATCGGGATGCACTCCGCGGCAGGTTCGGCAACGGCCGCATCGCGCATCATCTGTCGCAAATTGCCGCCGACGGCACCACGAAACTCCGCATGCGGGCACTCCCGGTCCTCGCCGCCGAGAGATCCGAGGGCCGCTCCGGTGCCGGGAGCGCCCTTATGCTGGCCGCCTGGATCGACTTCGTGGCCGTACGCAACGAGATTCAGGACCCGTTCTCCGCGGCAATCGGCGCGGCAAACGGGGGCCGCGGCCCTGAGAGGGTGGCCGCCCTCCTCAACCTCATCAGCCCGCAACTGGGCGAAGACCCGCAGGTCGTTGCTTTGGTAGCCGGTCTGAGCGGAACTTTCACCACGGACACGTCGTCCAAGACCGTCACACCTGCCCACCTGATTCCTGGAAGGAACAGCTGAAGTTCATGAAGATCGTTGCAGCAGAAGTTTTCGTCACCAGCCCGTCCCGCAACTTCGTGACCCTCCGGATCACCACGGAGGACGGCGTGACCGGTATCGGTGACGCCACCCTGAACGGCCGCGAGCTCGCAGTGGCCGCCTACCTCAAGGAACACGTTGCGCAGCTGCTGATCGGCAAGGACCCACACCGGATCGAGGACACCTGGCAGTTCCTGTACCGCAGCTCCTACTGGCGCCGCGGCCCGGTGACCATGGCCGCGATCGCAGCCGTGGACATGGCGCTCTGGGACATCAAGGGCAAAATGGCCGGCATGCCGGTCTACCAGCTCCTCGGCGGGGCTTCCCGCAACGGCCTGCGGGCGTACGGGCACGCCTCCGGCGCGGACATCCCCTCGCTGTTCGACTCCGTCCGCGAGCACCTGGAACTCGGCTACAAGTCGGTCCGCATCCAGACCGCCGTTCCCGGCATCAAGGCCGTCTACGGTGTGGCCGCCCAGGCACAGGCCTCCGGTGAGCGCTACGACTACGAGCCCGCCGGCCGCGGCGCGTTCCCGGTGGAAGAGGACTGGGACACCCGCGCGTACCTGCGCCACCTGCCCACCGTGTTCGAAGCCGTCCGGAACGAGTTCGGCCCGGAACTGCCGCTGCTGCACGACGGACACCACCGCATGACCCCGATCCAGGCCGCCAAGCTGGGCAAGGCGCTGGAACCCTATGACTTGTTCTGGCTCGAGGACTGCACCCCGGCCGAGAACCAGGAGGCGCTGCGCCTGGTCCGCCAGCACACCACCACCCCGCTGGCCATCGGTGAAGTCTTCAACACCGTGTATGACTACCAGACCATCATCAAGGAACAGCTGATCGACTACGTCCGGGCAGCCTCCACGCACTTCGGCGGCATCTCCCCGCTGAAGAAGGTCATGGACTTCGCCGCGCAGTACCAGATCAAGTCCGGCTTCCACGGCCCCACCGACATCTCCCCGGTCGGCTTCGCCGCGCAGCTTCATGTGGGCCTGGCCATCCACAACTACGGCATCCAGGAATACATGCAGCACTCGGACAAGACCAACGAGGTCTTCGAGCAGTCCATGACGTTCGTGGACGGCTACCTGCACCCGGGGGACAAGCCCGGCATCGGCGTCGAATTCAACGAGGAAGCCGCGGCCGCGTTCCCGTACCAGCAGGCTTACCTCCCGTACAACCGCCTTGTTGACGGCACCGTCCATGACTGGTGAGGCCCGGGCTGTGTCACCGCACGGCACTGCAAAGCACCGCATCATCGTCATGGGGGTCTCCGGCTGCGGCAAGACCACCATCGGCGACCTCGTGGCCCGAGAATTGGGCGTACCGTTCCTCGACGGCGACTCCCTCCACCCAGTGGAAAACGTGGCCAAGATGGCGGCCGGCACGCCGCTGACCGACGAGGACCGGTGGCCCTGGCTGGCCACCGTGGGCGCCGAGCTCGCCAACGCCGGCGACGGCGGCCTGGTGCTCGCGTGCTCTGCCCTGCGGCGCAGCTACCGCGACGCCATCCGGGAGCAGGCACCGGACACCGTGTTCCTGCACCTGCACGGCAGCAAAGAAGTGCTCCGGGCACGCACTGAAGGGCGCACCGGCCACTTCATGCCGCCCGCCCTCCTTGATTCGCAGCTCGCAACGCTGGAACCGCTCGACGCCGACGAAGCCGGCATCGTGGTCGACATCGCGGCCCCTGTCAGCCAGGTGGTGACCGAAGCGCTCGCAGGCATTGCGGCCGCCGTCGTAACTCCCGCCCGGAGCAGCGAAGGCGTGGCGGGCACCCAGCCGCGCCGGTTCGACGTCGACCTCCATGCCGCGCCGTTCAACCTCGACGACGACGCCGTGGCGTGGGTGGATTCCACGATCGCCGGGATGAGCCTCGAGGAAAAGATCGGGCAGCTGTTCATCAACCACAACAACGACTACTCCCCGGAGTACCTGGACGGCGTCCTGGAGAGCTACCACGTGGGCGGCATGCGCTACCGGCCGGGCCCCTCTGCCGCGGTGCAGGAACATATCCGCTACGCGCAGTCCAGGACCCGCATCCCATTGCTGGTGGCCTCGAACCCGGAAATGGGGGGAGCCGGAAGCTGCGACGACGGCACGTTTGTGTCCACGCACCTGCAGGCCGGCTCGCATCCGGACAAGTCCATCGCCCGGCAGATGGGGCAGGTTGCCGGCGTGGAAACCGCGGCGCTGGGCTGTAACTGGGCGTTCGCGCCGATCGTGGACATCCACTACAACTGGCGGAACACGGTGATCTCCACCCGGGCCTTCGGCAACACACCGGAGATCGTGGTGGAGCGCGCCAAGGAGTACTTCGACGGCATCAGCGAGTCGCCCACCGCCTGCGCCATGAAGCACTTCCCGGGCGACGGCGTGGACGAACGCGACCAGCACGTGGTCACGTCCTACAACACCCTCGGTTACGAGGAGTGGAACCGGAGCTACGGGCACGTGTACCGGGAAATGATCGGCCACGGCGTGCAGTCCATCATGATCGGGCACATCGGTGCGCCGGAACTTTCCCGCCACTTCCGTCCCGGCCTGGCGGACAAGGACATCCGGCCGGCCACGCTGGCGCCCGAACTGCTCCAGGACCTGCTCCGCGGCGAACTTGGCTTCAACGGCCTGATCCTCACCGACGCTTCGCAGATGATCGGCCTGACCCAGGCCATGAAGCGCAAAGACCTGGTGCCGGCCACCATTGCCGCCGGCTGCGACATGTTCCTGTTCTTCCGCAACCCCGCGGAAGATTTCCAATACATGATGGACGGCTACAAATCCGGCGTCATCACCGAGCAGCGCCTGCACGATGCGCTCCGCCGGATCCTGGCCCTCAAAGCAAGCCTGGGGCTGCACCGGAAGGCACGCAACGGGCTGGTGCCGCCGGCGGAAGCACTCGGCGTGATCGGAAGCGACGCGCACCGCGCCATTGCCGCAGAGATCGCGGACAAGACCGTCACCCTGGTCAAGGACACCGCCCACAACCTGCCCATCACGCCGGAGACGCACAAACGGATCCGCCTCTACGGCATCTCCGGCGGTGCGGACTTCACCCGCGCCGACCCGCTGGCCTACCTGGACACCGTCAAAGCGGAACTGGAAAACGCCGGCTTCGAGGTCCACTTGTTCAAGACGGCGGACCAGCGCGAGGCGGCGGGGGAAACCGGCGTGAACTTCATGTCGGTCATCTCGGAGGAAGCCACCGGCGACTACGCGGACAAGTATGATGCCGCCTTCGTGTTCGCCAATGTGAAGGGTTTTGCCCAGGAAGCCGCAATCCGGATCAAATGGTCCACCCCGATGGCCGCGGAGATCCCGTGGTACGTCACCGAGGTCCCCACAGTGTTCGTCTCGCTCAACCAGCCCAACCACCTGATTGACGTGCCGATGGTCAAGACCGCCATCCACGCCCACGCGGGAACCCCGGAAGCCATCCGGGCGACCATCGAGAAAATCATGGGCACCTCGGAATTCCAGGGAACGTTCAACGAGAACGTCTTCTGCGATTCCTTCGACACCCGGCTCTGACCCTGCTCCGGCAGCACGCTAAAAGCCGCACGCGCAGCAATTGTGCGTGCGGCTTTTGTGCGTCCGGCGTAGCGTGGGTGCATGGAGCGAACGGGGTGCGCTGTTGTCGGGGGAGGCCCGGCGGGCATGATGCTGGGACTGCTGCTGGCCCGGGCCGGGGTGGAGGTCACGGTCCTCGAAAAACACGGCGACTTCCTCCGGGACTTCCGCGGCGACACCGTGCACGCCTCCACCATCAGGCTGATCGACGAGCTCGGGCTGGGCGACGGATTCCGCAAGCTCCCGCAGAGCAAACTGAACAACGTCGCCTTCCCCATCCCGGGCGTCGGACTGGTCACGCTGGGCGATTTCGCGACCCTGAAGCCCCCGTACAACTACATCGCCATGATGCCGCAGTGGGACTTCCTGAACTTCCTGGCCACCGAGGCCGCGAGCGAACCCACGTTCACGCTCCTGATGGAGCATGAAGCCACGTCGCTAATGTTCGACGGCGGCCGCGTCACCGGCGTCCGCTACCGGACGCGGGGAGGTACTAAAGGGCAGGGTACTGAGGGGGCGCTGCATGCGGACCTCGTGGTGGCCACCGACGGCCGCCATTCCGTGCTGCGCCGGGCCGCCGGCCTGCAGCCGAAGGACTATCCGGTTCCCTTCGACACCTGGTGGTTCAAGCTCCCGCGCCATGCTTCGGAGAAAGGCGCAGTGGCGGGCATCGTCCCGGCGTTCCGGGACCGCGAAGCCATGATCGCGCTGTTCCGCGACGACTACTACCAGATGGGGTACCTCGGCCCCAAGGGAGCGGACGCGCGGATACGCTCCGAGGGCGTTGAACGGTTCAGGGAACGCGTCGCCGCCCTGCGTCCGGACCTGGCGGACCGGGTGGACTCCATCCGTTCGCTCGAGGACCTTCATTGGCTGGATGTGCGGCTGGACCGGCTGCGGCGCTGGTACGTGGACGGGCTGCTGTGCATCGGCGACGCCGCCCATGCCATGTCCCCAGCGGGCGGGGTGGGCATCAACCTGGCCATCCAGGATGCCGTGGCGGCAGCGGCACTCCTGGCACCGGCCCTGGTCCGGGGCAACGTGTCGATCAAGGACCTCGCGGCGGTGGAACGGCGGCGCCGGATGCCCACCGTCATTGTCCAGACCGTCCAAAGGGTTATGCACCGGGCGGTTTTCGTTCCGCTGTTCGCCGGACAAAGGCCGGGTGCTCCGCCGGTCCTGCTGTTTTTTGTCCGGCATGCCCCGGTGGTGCGGCGGCTCTTGCCGCGGCTCATCGCCTTCGGACCCAGGCCGGAACATGCGCCCGCTTTTGCCCGCCGTGCTCAGCCGCGGGCAGCGAGGTAATCGATCATGCCCTTGACGGTGGCCACTGCCGTGTAGTCACGTTCCGGAATGTCCACGCCGGTGGCCTCGTTGATGGTTTCCACAAGCCTGAGGAAATCCAGTGAATCAAGTTCAAGGTCCTGCCTCAGCCGCGAGCCCTCGTCGAGGCCGTCAAAGTCCACGTCCGGCGCTACCTGGCCGATGGCCGTGTGCACGGCCTCGCGTGCGTCCTGCTCGTTCATAGCTCCTCCGGTTTTTGCAGCAGTTCGTCGATGCGGGCCAGGAAGCGGCCGCCCCGGAGCCCGTCGCTGACCCGGTGGTCGGCGGACAGGGTGGCGGTGACGGCGGGCCGCACACCGAGCATGCCGTCGTGTGCCCAGGGCTGCTCCACCAGCTTGCCCAGGCCCACCATGGCCACCTGCGGCGGATAAATGACACCGTAAACGGCCTCCACGCCCAGGTCGCCCAGATTCGTCACCGTGAGGGTGGGATCGGCCATTTCCGCGCGCTGCAGCCGCCCGGCACGCGCCCGGCTGACGAGGTCCCGCAATTGCTGCATCAACACGTCCAGGGCCAAGGTGTCGGCGTCGTGGATGGCAGGCGCCACCAGGCCGCCGTGCCGCAGAGCCACCGCAACGCCCAGGTGCACGGAGCTGCTGGGCCGGAACACTCCGTCGGTGAAGAATCCGTTGACTTCCGGGACCTCACGGGCGGCAAGGGCCGTCGCCTTGAGCAGCAGGGCAGACGGAACCAGCCGCGAGGCCACCGGGCGCTGTTCGTTGACTTGCTGCATCCACGCGATGGCGGCGCGCAGGTCCAGTGTGGTGCTGACGTAGTAATGCGGGATGGATTTCTTGGACCGGCTCATGAGCGCGCCGATGGCGCGCCGCAGGCTGGACAAGCGGTCCTGCGCTTCCGACGGCGGCGTCTCTTTCGGGGGCAGCGCCTCCGCCCCGGGAAGGGCGGCTTCTTCCGCTGGCGCCTCTTCTGCCGGAACCGCCGCCCTGTGCCCGCTTACGGCCCGCTGGATATCAGCTTCGGTGACGGCGCCATCGGGCCCCGTGCCGGGCACACTCCCGATGTCGACGCCGAGCTGGTCCGCGAGCCGCCGGGCCCGCGGCGAGGACCGCACCCTGGCTCCGTGGGGCACACGCGCAGCGTGGACCGCCGCAGCTGCCGGGACTGCCGGAGCCGCCGGACGGGGCCGGGCAGCTGCGGCGTGTTCCACATCGGCGCGGGTGACGGCGCCGTGCCGGCCCGTGCCGCGGATCCCTGCCGTCTCCACGCCAAGCTGGTGCGCCAGGTGCCGGACCGGGGGCGGAACCTGCGCCGCGGCAGCGGCCGCGCCTGCCGGCTCCACGGCACCTGCCGTGACTGCTGCCTCTGCCGTTCCTGACGCCGCCTTCGCGAGCGGACCCGCAGGCCGCCCGCCTGCCTGGCCGGCGCCGTCGTCGGGAGTCTGGGTGATCCGGGCCAACGGAGTGCCGATGGGAACGGTGGTGCCCACATCCACCAGCAGTTCTGCCACCACGCCCTCTTCGAAGGACTCCACGTCCATCACGGTCTTGTCTGTGTCCACAACGGCCACCACATCGCCGCGGTGCACGTAGTCGCCAGGCTTGATGAGCCACTCCACCATCTTGCCGTGCTCCATGTCCGCGCCAAGGGACGGCATCCTGAAATCACCCACGCGCCCCAACCGCCTCCCGGGCAGCGGCGACGATGCGTTCCACCGTGGGCAGCGCCGCCAGTTCCAGGTGTTTGGCATAGGGCAGCGGCACTTCCGCGCTGCAGACCCGGCCCACGGGCGCATCCAGGTCGAAGAAGGCATTTTCGGTGATCCGTGCGCTCAGTTCGGCCGAGATGCTGCCGCTCCGCCAGCCCTCGTCCACCACCACGGCACGGTGGGTCTTGGCCACGCTCCCCAGGATGGCGGCGTCGTCGAGCGGACGCAGTACGCGCAAATCGAGCACCTCGGCGTCGATGCCCTCAGCTGCCAGCCGGGCAGCGGCGTCGAGCACTGCCGGCAAGGTTCCGCCATAGGTGATGAGCGAAATGTCCTGGCCGGGCCGTCGGACGGCCGCTGTGCTGATGTCCACGGGGCCGGCGTCGTCGGCGAGTTCCCCGGCGACGTTGTACAGGGTGCCGTGCTCGAAGATCAACACCGGATCCGGGTCCTCCAATGCGGTCCACAGCATCCCGCGGGCATCCTCAAGGGTTGCCGGGGTGAGGATCCGCAGGCCCGGGATGTGCGCCAGCCAGCCCTCCAGGCTGTGCGAGTGCTGGGCACCCAGCTGCCGGCCGGCACCCGTGGTCATCCGGACCACCAGAGGCACGTTGAACTGCCCGCCGGACATGTGCAGCAGGGTGGCGGCATTGTTCACCAGCTGGTCCAGCGCCAGCAGGCTGAAGTTCACGGTCATGATCTCAACAATGGGCCGCATCCCGCCGAGGGCCGCCCCGATGCCTGCGCCCACGAAGCCGGCTTCGGACAGCGGAGTGTCCCGGATCCGTTCCGGACCGAACTCCTCGAACAGGCCCAGGCTCACGGCGAAGCAGCCGCCGTACGCACCAACATCCTCACCCATGAGGAACACCCGTTCGTCGCGCTGGATGGCATCCCGGATGGCTGCCCGCATGGCCTCGCGGTAGGTGGTCTTCATTCCGGGCTCCGCTCGCTGTAGACAAACCGGGTCAGGTCTTCAAGCGGCTCCGGAGTCCCGGCCTCGGCGAATTCCACCGCGGCTTTCACTTCGTCCTCCACCTCGCGCTGGATGGATTTCCAGTCCTTCTCCGACAGTTTCCCGGCCGTTTCCAAGGCCTTCCGCAGCGTGTCGATGGGATCGCGCTCCATCCAGCGGGAGACCTCCTTCTTGTCCCGGTACCGTTCCGGATCGAACATGGAGTGGGCCCTGAAGCGGTAGGTCCGCAGCTCGAGGAAGTGCGGTCCGCCGCCGGCCCGGACGGCGTCCACGGCGCGCCGGGCCGCCTCTTCGACGGCGAGCACATCCATCCCGTCCGCGGACCACGAGGCGATCTCGTAGCCGGCGGCCTTCAGGGCAATATCGGTCTGTGATTCGGAACGGGCAAGCGCGGTGCCCATCGCGTAGAGGTTGTTTTCGCAGCAGAACAGCACGGGCAGCTGCCAGAGTGCGGCGAGGTTCAGGCTCTCGTGGAATGCGCCCTCGGCGACGGCGCCTTCGCCGAAGAAGCAGACGGTCACCCGTGAGCGTCCGGACATTTTGTCGGCGAGCGCCAGGCCCACGGCCAGCGGCAGCCCGCCCGCCACGATGGCGTTGCCGCCGAAGAAGCGGGTGCCGGCGTCGAAGAGGTGCATGGAGCCGCCGCGGCCGCGGCAGCAGCCCTCCACATGGCCGTACATTTCGGCCAGGATGGCTCCTGCGGGCACGCCGCGCAGCAACGCGTGGCCGTGTTCCCGGTACGTTGCCACCACGGCGTCGTCCGGAGCGAGGGTGCTCATCACACCCGCGGCCACCGCTTCCTCGCCGATGTAGACGTGCAGGAATCCGCGGATCTTGGCGGCGCTGTAGAGCTCCACGCATTGTTCCTCGAGCCGCCGCACCCGGAGCATCTGATGGAGCAGGTGGCGTGCATGGTCGGAGTCCGCTTTTCCCATGCCGCGCGCTGATGTGCCGGTCACGCGGGCGCTCCGGGATAGCGGCCGGGAGGTGACTCGATGGTTGAGGTGTCGCCCTCGGGGAGGCCGAGTTCGCGGGCCTTGAGGAGCCGCCGGAGGATCTTGCCGCTCCGTGTCTTGGGCAGCGCCTCGGTGAAGTCCAGCAGCCGGGGAGCCACCGCGGGGCCCAGCCGTTTGCGGGCGAAGCCGATGATGTCCAGCTTGAGTGCCTCCGAGGGCTGCCACCCGGTGCGGAGTTCCACGAAGGCCTTGACCACTTCGCCGGCAACGGGATCAGGGACGCCGATCACGCCTGCCTCGGCCACTGCTTCGTGCTCCATCAGCGAGCTCTCCACCTCGAACGGGCCGATCAGGTGGCCCGAGGACTTGATGACGTCATCGCCCCGGCCGACGAACCAGAAGTACCCGTCGGCGTCCATCTTCGCCAGGTCCCCGGTGAGGTACCAGCCGCCGGCAAAGCATCGCCGGTACCGTTCGTCTTCGTGGAGGTAGCCGCGGAACATCGAAGGCCAGCCTGGACGGAGGGCCAGTTCGCCCACCCCCTCCGGTTCGGTCACGAGGACGGCTTCGCCGTTCCGGACCACCGCTTTGCCGTCCTGGTCCCGGGCAACGATCGCAGCTTCAACGCCGGGGAGCGGCCGGCCCATGGAGCCGGGCCGGATCTCCATGGCGGGATAGTTCGAAATCATGATGCCCCCGGTTTCGGTCTGCCACCAGTTGTCGTGGACAGGCTGGCCGAAGGCTTCCCGGCCCCACACCACCACTTCGGGGTTGAGCGGTTCCCCCACGCTGGCCACAAACCGGAGTGCGGACAGATCGTGTCCTGCCGCGTGCCCGACACCGGCCTTCATCAGCATGCGCAGTGCGGTGGGGGCGGTGTACCAGACGGTGACGTGCTGCTCGGCGAGGATCCGGTACCACCTGTCCGCGTCCATCTCCTCTTCGTCCACAATGGTGGTCACGCCGTGGGTGAGGGGAGCGATCACGCCGTAGGAGGTGCCGGTGACCCAGCCGGGATCGGCCGTGCACCAGTAGACGTCGTCCGGGTGCAGGTCCAGCGCGAAGAAGCCGGTGGCGTGGTGCGCCGTGACGGCGTCGTGAACGTGGATGGCACCTTTGGGGGTGCCGGTGGTGCCGCTGGTGAAGTGCAGCAGGGCCATCTCCTCGGCGCGGGTCGGGACGGTGTCCAGCGGCTGCGCGTCCCGCATCAGGTCGGCCAGATCCAGGGTTCCGGGGTCCGGACGTCCCTCGGCATCGATCAGGAGCACGTGCTCCAGCTCCGGCAGCTGGTCGCGCATCTGGGCAACCTTCCGCCGGTACAGCGCCCGTGTGGTGACCAGGGCGCGGCCGGACCCCAAATGAAGGCGCTGACGGACGGGCTCCGGGCCGAAGGCGGAAAACAGGGGGCAGAACACGCTGGCATTCTTGAGCGTTCCCAACACCGCGACATACAGCTCGGGGCTGCGGCCCATAAGCGAAAAGACCCGTTCCCCGCGGCCGATACCCAGCCCGTGCAGGACGCCGGCAAACCGTCCTGTCTGCTCCGCCAGCTCTGCGTACGTCAAGGAACGGGCGCTTCCGTCGGCGCGGATGAAGCGCAGGGCCTCGTGGGTTGCCCGTTCGCCCGCGGCGTGGCGGTCCACCGCCTCGTACGCAATGTTGACGCCGCCGCCGGGAAGTCCGGCCAGCGCCTGCCGCTCCCGATCCCAGGAGAACCCGGCGCGGCTGGCATCGTAGTCCACCATATTCGGGCGGACGGCGAGGCCGCTGATGTCCTTGGGGATTGCGGGCCAGCGGGTCGATGGAGCGGTTCCGGCCGTCATGATTCAATCGGACTCCTCGCCGGGAGAGCTGCATAGAGTAGAAAGTCCTGTGGCCCCTCTCCGGGCGGTCTTCGTCCCGTTCCGCGGCCCGTTCCCCGGCACCGCGGGCACGGGCCGTCACAAACCGCGGAGCCACTAAACTGGACCCCATGACTGCCTCCAGTGCCCCTGCAGCAGATGCTGCCGCCGCCCGTGCCCGCCTGCTCGAACTCATCAAAGAACTCGCCGTGGTCCGCGGCAAGGTGATCCTGTCCAGCGGAGCCGAGGCCGACTACTACATCGACCTCCGCCGCATCACGCTGCACCACGAGGCGTCCAAGCTGGTAGGCCAGGTCATGCTGTCGCTGATCGACGACGCCGGCATCGACTTTGAATGTGCCGGCGGGCTCACCATGGGAGCCGACCCCGTGGGCACCGCCGTGATGCACGCCGCCGGGGACGCCGGCCGCACTGTCGACGCGTTCGTTGTCCGCAAGGCGCAGAAGTCCTACGGCATGGGCCGCCAGGTGGAAGGGCCCTCGGTGGAGGGCCGCAAGGTCCTGGTGCTCGAGGACACGTCCACCACGGGCGGTTCCGCGCTGACCGCCGTGGAGGGTGTCCGCAAGGCCGGCGGCAACGTGGTGGCTGTCGCCGTGATCGTGGACCGCGACACCGGCGCCAAGGAAAAGATCGAAGCCGAGACCGGTGTTCCCTACCTGTTTGCCTTCGGCAAGGATGAACTCGGCCTGAACTAGGGGTATGGCGGCAGCGTAACGGCACGATTCAGCCGGAAGCTAACTCCGCTTGGATGGCCGCAAGGCGTGACCCTACAATTTGTGTAGCTCAATTACAAGTCACGCACCTGGAGAGAACGCGCCATGCTCCCGTCCAACCCAGCACCCACCACGGTGGACCAGATCCAGAACCTCATCCTGGAGAGTGCCGATTTCGAGGACTTCCTCAACGAACTGGCGCGCTTTTCCGCGCACCAGATGGCGGGCGACGGTGATGACGCACTCTGCGGCATCACACTGCTCCGGGACCGCAAGGCTGCCACCATCGGCTGGAGCAGCGATTCGGCGCGCGAGGTGGACGAGATCCAGTACAGGCTCTCCCAGGGGCCCTGCCTGACCGCAGCGCAGGAGGAACGCGAGGTCCACGTCCCGGATCTCTTCGAGGAGGACCGGTGGGGTCCCGACTACGCCAACGCCGTCGCCTCCCACGGGCTGCGGTCGGTGCTGTCGCTGCCTTTCAGCCTGCAGGGAGACGCCAAAGCGGCGCTGAACCTCTACTCGGATGTTCCGCACAAGTTTGATGGGACGGCGGCGGCACGTGCCCGGGAATACACCCGGGAAATCTCGCAGGCCCTCCGCCTGGCCGTCAGGTTCTCGCTGCACACGGACAGTGCCACGAACCTCCGTGCCACGCTGGAATCACGGACCACCATCGACATCGCCATAGGCATCGTCATGGCGCAGAACCGCTGCAGCCAGGAGGCGGCGGTGCAGATCCTGACTGATGCGTCCAGTAACAGCAACGTCAAGCTGCGGGACATCGCCAAGTCACTGGTGGATTCCGTCGGCGGGGCGGGCACGCGGACCCACTTCGAGGAGCCCGGACAGGGTCAGGACCGCGGACAGGGCCGAAGCCAGGACCGCAACCAGGACCGCCGCGAAGACCGCAGCCAGGCCGGGTAGCAGGGCCAGGCGGCAGGGCCGCCCCCGGCCGCGAGGCCAGCGCCCCTGCCCCGAACTTCGGGCTTGTGGTGCCGCCCGGCGGAGGATACGCTGTCCAAGGTTGAGCCGTCGGCCATAGACACCCTTTTTTGGAGTACCTATGGACCGCAAACTTCACGCCCTCGTTAAGCTGGACGTCGCCGCCGACGTTGTTCGGATCGAAGTCCGGGGCAGCCTCAACCAGGAATCCCGACCCGCCCTGGTGCACGTCATCCGGCGTATCCGCCGGATGGGCATTACTGCCCACATCCGCGTGGATTTCTCCCAGGCGGCGTGTGTGGAATCACCCGCTTTGGTGGGGCTCCGCAACGACCTCAACTCGATCGACAGCGGTGCCTCCGACGGCGACACCCCCACCGCTTCCGGTGTTTCACTCGAGTTCATGCCGCGCCCGGACGCCCTGGCCGTTGACGCCGGACCCGGTTCGAAAACCCTGGAAATCACCGGCGAATTCGCCGCTTCCATCGACCCTTCGGGATACGGCCCGCTGACGCAATATTCCGACGACGAACTCCTGGCGGCCAGCGATTCCGTCTTCGGTCTCCTGGATGATCCCGCCGCGATTGCCGGTACGGAGCTGCTGGCGCAGTACGACGCGATCGGGATGGAAATTTCACGGCGGGAAAGCGCCGTAGCGGGCCGGAAGATCTCAACAGGCGAACTGCCGGCGCGTCCGGCCGAGCCCGTGATCTAGCTGGTTTAGCGGGTTTCATTTCCGGGTTCCGCTGTGGCTACGGTAGAGGTGTGCCGCGTGTCCAGGAGCCATTACAGCCCGAGGGCGGCCCCGGATCAGCCGAGGGCCGCCTCCTCAGGCATGCCGCCGAGCTCAGGCGGTTTTCCCGGCGCAATTTCCTGTTGGGAACGGGCGCGGCGTCGCTGCTGGCTGCGGATATGTTCTTCACCCGCTACGTCCAGGCGGAACGCCGCACCAACAGAATCCTGACTGTGGGCGATGATTTCGCGGAAAGCTACTACCCGCACTCCAGCTGGATCCTGTTTCCCGGTTATAAAACCAGCTGGGAGGAGGCGCAGTGGATCCTCAACTCCCTGCGCGGCGCCCTGCGCCAGCGCGGCCAGCTGGCCGCCGTCGGCTATTCCAACGAAGGGCTGGACATTGACCAGATCGTGATCGCGGTCATTGAACACGTCCGGGCCAAACAGCTGACAAGCCTGTACTTCTACGGTCACAGCTTCGGCGGCATGGTGGCCACCCAGGTCGCTGCCCGGCTGCGCGAACTGCACGGGGTGGAGGTTGAATTCATCCTCTTGGACTCCAGCCCGTACAGCAAGTTCAATGTCCTGGACCAGAGTTGGTTCGAAGGCGTGGTGGTGCTCTACGAGGGCGGCTTCCGGGTTCCCACCGTGCTCCGCGGCGGGTATGAGCTGGGCGAGCGCATCGTGCACAAGGACGAACGGTCCTGGCGGCAGGTGCTGGACCAGAGCCTGGAGCAGTTGTCACCGATTGCCCCGTCCAGCGTGCTGATCCAGTCCGAATCCGCCTACATCTACCACTTCGACGCCACACGCTTCGCCGGCATGCTGGGCGGGACCCGGATGGCCTTCATCGGCAACCCCCGTGACGGCACCGTGAACTACGAGACGGCCCGCCAATCGTGGGCACAGACATTTGCCGCCAACATGGTGTCCAATGACCGCCGCACCGAAGATGCGCTGCCGGCGCATGCCAGCCCGCAGTGGAACCCGTTCGTCTACCGGCCCATCATTGAGGAACTGCAGGATGAGATCTTCCCGCTGCCTTCCGGCGGGCACAGGATGACCGCGTTCTGAGCCGGCCCGCCGGATCCGGGCCTAGATCTGGCTCTTGAGGTCTGCCACCGAGTTCAGGATCTGGTTGGGACGGAACGGGTAGGCGGCAATGTCGTCCTTGTGGGTGATTCCGCTGAGGACCAGCACGGTGTGCAGCCCGGCCTCCATGCCGGCGATGATGTCCGTGTCCATCCGGTCGCCGATCATGGCGGTGGTCTCGGAGTGGGCATCGATCTGGTTCATGGCCGAGCGGAACATCATGGGGTTCGGCTTGCCCACGATGTAGGGCTCGCGGCCGGTGGCCTTGGTAATCAGCGCCGCGATGGCTCCGGTGGCCGGCATGGGCCCGTCCTTGGACGGGCCGGTGGCATCCGGGTTGGTGGCGATGAAGCGGGCGCCCGCCAGGATCAACCGGATGGCCATCGTAATGGCCTCGAAGGAGTAGGTGCGTGTCTCGCCAAGCACCACAAAGTCCGGGTTCTGGTCGGTGAGGATGAAGCCGGCCTCGTGCAGCGCCGTCGTAAGTCCTGCTTCACCGATGGTGTAGGCGCGATTCCCGGATTCCGAGCCGCGCACCTGGTCCTTGAGGAACTGGGCGGTGGCCAGGGCCGACGTCCAGATGTTCTCCTCGGGGATCTCCAGGCCGGAGGAACGCAGCCGCGCGGCCAGGTCGCGGGGCGTGAAGATGGAGTTGTTGGTGAGCACCAGGAAGCGCTTGGAGGTGTCCACCCAGCGCTGGATCAGTTCTGCTGCTCCCGGGATCGGCTGGTTTTCGTGGACCAGGACGCCGTCCATGTCAGTCAGCCAGCACTCGATTTCCTGGCCGCTTCGGTAAACCGCTGCCGATGAACGTACTTCGTCTGACTCTGCCATGCTGATCCTCCAACGCTGATGTGCCGGTTCCGGCTCCCAGTCTGTCATTTTTCGGACGGCGGAACATCCGGGGGCTCAAGAATGACGGACGAGCCGCGGCGTTCCGGGACGGTGCCACTCCGTTAGGCTCGTAGCTGGCACCAGGTGCCAGCGGCCACGGATCGGGGGATATCCGCGGCGGTTTGTTGTGCCGGCATGCGCCGGCAGACCCCCGCCGCCGGACATCAGCAGGCATCCCGGGAACCGCAGGATGCCCGCAAGCACCTGAAAGGGCCCGCCATGAGCAACAACTACAGTGCACCGCCGCCCGGAGACAACCGGACCGGAGATACCGAGAGGTACCCCGAGGTGCCCCGCCCGCCGCAGGGCCAGCAGGCTCCTCCATACCCGCCGCAGCAGTTCCAGCAGCACCCTTACGCGCCCCCGCCCTACGCGGCGGAGCCCCAGCGGAACAACAAGAACCTGTTCATTGTGCTGGCCGCCGTTGCCGCCGCCGTGATCGTTGCGCTGGTCGCCGTTTTCGTCTGGGTCATTCCGGCGTTCAGCAAGCCGCAGGCGGAGGAGAATCCCGGGCCCGTGGCCACGTCCGCCGAATCCGCGTCCCCGGAAGCGGCCGAGGACAGCGCAGCCCCCGAAGGATCCGTGGCGCCGTCCGAAGACGCGGGCGCGGATGAGATGCCGGCCGGGGCCTTTCCGCTTCCGGCCGGGTGGGATGACCTGCAGGGCCCCGCCAACATTCCGGCCAGCGACGACCCGCTGTACAACCGGTTTGTCACCGGGGAATCCTCGTTCTCCTACCTGTCCGCCTGGAGCAGCGACGACACGTTCGGGATCACCAAGGATCCGTCCACCGGCGCCCCCATGCAGCAGGTCGCCAAGGGCACCGAAGAGCGCGATGGTGACGGCATCTCCACGGCCTTCTCGTTCTTCGCCGAAGCGGAGGAAGGCAAGTACGGCAAGGAGCCTGAAAAGGTCCAGGCAGCCATCAAGGAGGTCGAGGCAAAGCTCAAGGCCATCCCCGCCACCGAACTGCCGCAGCACCTGGTCGGCCACAAATGCGCCAGCGACTTTGAGGCGTCGACGCCGGAAATCCGGGAGTTCCGCCGCGCGGCCGCCGTTGTGGTCGGCTTCACCTGCACCAACGCCGGGGGAGACGCCATCCGCGCGGTCAACCTGTTCACCGTTACTCCGTGGGGGACACCGCAGATGATGGGCGTCAGCGGGCACGAGAGCTACTGGACCGCCAACCCGGAGGCGCTGGAGAAGATCGGCAACTCGTTCCGGGCCAACCGCTGGAAGCTGGACGGCTAAGCCGCCGCTAAAGTTGAAGCGTGACTGACCCCCAGACCCCAGCAGCGCCCGCCTCCCCGCCTGATTCCCCCTCTGGCGAGGAACCGGAACCCAAGGCGGAGGTCGGCGTCGGGCCCTGGGTAGGCGAGCTTCCCGAGGGTGAGCACTGGGACCCGGACCTCCTGGCCGACGGCGACCGCCGCAATGTGGTGGACAAGTACCGCTACTGGAAGCACGAGGCCATCGTGGCGGACCTCGACTCCAAGCGCCACGACTTCCACATCGCGATCGAAAACTGGCAGCACGACCTCAACATCGGCACCGTGGTGCGCACTGCCAACGCCTTCCTCGCCAAGGAAGTGCACATCATCGGACGACGCCGGTGGAACCGCCGCGGAGCCATGGTCACCGACCGTTACCAGCACGTCCGCCACCACCCCACTGTGGAGGACTTCGTGGCGTGGGCGCAGGGGGAGGGGCTGGCGATCATCGGCATCGACATCTTCCCTGATTCCGTGCCCCTGGAAACCTACGACCTCCCGAAAAACTGCGTCCTGGTGTTCGGCCAGGAAGGCCCGGGCCTCACCCCCGAGGTCCACGAGGCCGCCCTGGACACCCTGTCGATTGAACAGTTCGGCTCCACCCGGTCCATCAACGCCGCGTCCGCGGCAGCCATCGCCATGCACGCCTGGATCCGCCGGCACGTGTTCAGCCAGCACGTCTAGCTCCCGCCGGGATGGCACGCCGGGCGGGCGGAGCGCAAAGTGTTACCCGGCCAGTGACCCGAAACACTGCCCCCGCGCAGAAATGGCTAGGATGGGTGCTAGCCGACGAGGTTCACTCCAGGGTCAACACAACCCGTAGACGAAATTCACTTTAGGAGTCAGCATGCCCATTGCAACCCCAGAGATCTACTCCGAGATGATCGACCGCGCAAAGGCGGGCGGCTTCGCTTTCCCGGCAGTCAACGTCACGTCCTCGCAGACGCTGAACGCGGCCCTGCGCGGCTTCGCCGAGGCAGAGTCCGACGGCATCGTCCAGGTTTCCACCGGCGGCGCAGCGTACTGGTCCGGTGCCTCCACCAAGGACATGGTTGCCGGCTCCCTGGGCTTCGCCGCATTCGCCCGCGAAGTAGCCAAGAACTACGGCGTCAACATCGCGCTGCACACCGACCACTGCCCCAAGGACAAGCTGGACGGCTTTGTCCTGCCGCTGCTGGCCGCATCCGAGGCCGAGGTCAAGGCCGGACGCAACCCGATCTTCAACTCGCACATGTGGGACGGCTCCGCCGAGACCCTGCAGGAAAACCTGCGCATCGCCCGTGAACTGCTGGAGCGCACCGCCGCTGCCAAGATGATCCTCGAGGTCGAGATCGGCACGGTCGGCGGCGAGGAAGACGGAGTCGAAAACGAGATCAACGAGAAGCTCTACACCACGGTGGAAGACGCCCTGGCCACCATCGAAGCCCTCGGCGCCGGCGAGAACGGCCGCTACATCACCGCCCTGACCTTCGGCAACGTGCACGGCGTGTACAAGCCCGGCGGCGTGAAGCTGCGCCCGGAGATCCTCAAGGACATCCAGGCCCAGGTCGGCGCGAAGATCGGCAAGGACAGCCCGTTCGACCTCGTCTTCCACGGCGGTTCCGGCTCCTCGGACCAGGAAATCGCGGACGCCGTTTCCTACGGCACCATCAAGATGAACATCGACACCGACACCCAGTACGCCTACACGCGTCCGGTGGCAGACCACATGTTCAAGAACTACGACGGCGTGCTGAAGGTTGACGGCGAGGTCGGCAACAAGAAGACCTACGACCCGCGCGTCTGGGGTGCCTCCGCTGAAGCCGGGCTGGCCGCCCGCGTCGTTGAGGCTACCAAGCAGCTCGGCTCGGCCGGAAAGACGTTCTAATGTCCGACGAGTTCCGCAGGAACCTGATGGGCCCGGAGCCCACGCTCCTGCCCGCGGAGTCCGAGATCTACCAGCACCTGGCCCTCGGCCAGGAGGCGCTGGATCTTGTGGCGAAGCACCCCACGTCCTCGCTTCTGTGGGCCATCCTGGCCGAGGAAGCCTGGAACGAGGGCCGGATTGTCGATTCGTACGCGTACGCCCGCGTTGGCTACCACCGGGGCCTGGACTCGCTGCGGCGCAACGGCTGGCGCGGCGTGGGGCCCATCCCGTGGGAGCACGAGCCCAACCGCGGCTTCCTGCGCGCCCTGTACGCGCTGGGCCGTGCATCGTCGGCCATCGGCGAGGCAGAGGAACCGGAGCGCATTGAGAAGTTCCTCAATGACTCCGACCCCACCGCCAAGGCGGCCCTCGAAGGCAAGTAACTGAATTAACGACGGCGGCTCCCCACCTTCCCGGTGGGGAGCCGCCGTCGTATGTGCTTCAAGCTGTTAGTTAGCCTTCGTGAGGCCGGTGCGGGCCATGGCGTCAGCGTACACAACGTGCATTTCGTCGAGGTACTGCTGCTGGCGGGCTTCGGTTCCGGCGAAGGCGCGGCCGCTGAGCGAGCGGACCTTGTAGGTCTTCAGGCCGCGGCGCCACAGCAGCGGCACTTCGGTCTTCAGGAGCAGCTGGGCCAGGCGGTTGGCTTCGGTGCCGTGGGCCACGATCACGGAGGCGCGGGGAACCAGCGCGAGGAACTTCAGCAGCGGCTTGAGGCCGGCGGAAATCTGGTCCGGCGTGAATTTGCCGTTCGGCTCGCCGGGGATGTGCCACGGGTGGACGTTCCAGGGCATGACGAACTCGGGGCGGAGGCCCAGCTTCCACTGCACGCCGAGCATGCGGGTGGCAGCTTCGCTGTCGCCGGCGGTGATGAAACCGGATTCATCGGCGGTGCCGATGTTGGAGTACAGGCTGATGATGCGGCACTCGTCGACGTCGTGCATCGGGTCCACGTAGGGGACCACGGTGTCCGGCTTGAGGCTCTGGAAGGTGTCGCACAGCTCATTGACAACTGCGACGTTGGGTTCGTAACGGCGGCTCAGAAGCTGCTCGCGGAAAGATTCAGTAGCCAGGGCTGTCATGTATTGCTGTGTCTCCTGCGGGATCGGTGACGCTGCCACACCGGATGCGGGCATGCCAATTACCGGCACGCCAGATACGGTGTGGTGTGAAAATGTGGTGAGTGGACCGATTCCTGATCGATCCTTATCAGTCTATCAAGCCCAGCGAAATGAAACGCCGGGCTGAGCCGATGATCACCGGCCCGCTGAGGGGCGAAAGCGGTGCTTGCCACTCATATCGGCTAAACTTGGGTGGTAAGAGCCCCGGAACTCTTGCGTTGTGCGTGACGGTCAGTTGGCCGGACAGGTACGGCAGTGGAATTCGGGGCATTCTCATGAACGGCGCTGTACCTGGCTGGTCACTTCGGTGAACCGGCTGCGGTCCGGCCCGAACGAATGGGGGAGGATCCCATGCCAGCAATCGTGATCGTCGGAGCCCAGTGGGGCGACGAAGGCAAAGGTAAAGCCACTGACCTGCTTGGCGGCCGCGTCGACTACGTGGTCAAGCCGAACGGCGGCAACAACGCCGGGCACACCGTCGTCGTGGGCGGTGAGAAGTATGAGCTCAAGCTCCTTCCTGCCGGCATCCTGAGCCCGAACGCGGTTCCGATCATCGGCAACGGCTGCGTGGTGAACCTCGAGGCACTGTTCCAGGAAATCGACGGCCTGGAGGCCCGCGGCGCGGACACGTCCAAGCTCCGCGTCTCCGCCAACGCCCACCTTGTGGCGCCCTACCACCAGGTGCTGGACAAGGTCACCGAGCGGTTCCTGGGCAGCCGGGCCATCGGCACCACCGGCCGCGGCATCGGCCCGGCGTACATGGACAAGGTGGCCCGCCTGGGCATCCGCGTCCAGGACGTCTTTGACGAGTCCATCCTCCGCCAGAAGGTGGAAGGCTCGCTGCGCCAGAAGAACGAACTCCTGGTCAAGGTCTACAACCGCCGTGACATCGAAGTGGAGGAGATCGTCAGCTACTTCCTCTCCTTCGCCAACCGCCTGCGCCCACTGGTCATCGACAGCACGTATGTCCTGAACACGGCACTGGACGAGGGCAAGGTGGTCCTCATGGAGGGCGGCCAGGCCACCTTCCTGGACGTGGACCACGGCACCTACCCGTTCGTGACCTCCTCCAACCCGACCGCCGGCGGCGCTTCGGTGGGTTCCGGCATCGGTCCCACCCGGATCTCGCGCTCCATCGGCATCATCAAGGCCTACACCACGCGTGTGGGTGCCGGACCGTTCCCCACGGAACTGTTCGACGAGATGGGCATGTACCTGCAGAAGACCGGCGGCGAGTTCGGCGTCAACACCGGCCGGCCGCGCCGCTGCGGCTGGTATGACGCCGTCCTGGCCCGCCACGCTTCACGCGTCAACGGCTTCACGGACTACTTCGTCACCAAGCTGGACGTGCTGACGGGCATCGAGCAGATCCCGGTCTGCGTGGCCTACGACGTTGACGGCGTCCGGCACGATGAAATGCCCATGACGCAGACTGAGTTCCACCACGCCAAGCCGATCTTCGAGTACTTCGAAGGCTGGACCGAGGACATCACCGGTGCGCGCACCTTGGAGGACCTCCCGGAGAACGCCAGGAACTACGTACTGGCCCTCGAGAAGCTCTCCGGCACGCGTTTCTCGGCGATCGGCGTCGGTCCGGACCGCGACCAGACCATCGTGGTCAACGACCTCATCAACGACTGATACCGACTAACTGACGTCCGACGGCGGCGGGTCACCTGGCAAGGTGGCCCGCCGCCGTCGTGGTTAATGCCGGGATGGATACCGCCTAGGCGGGGGACTGCCTGCTGCGGGTCTGCAGCAGGTGCTGCTGCAGTTTCGCCTCGGCATCGCGGCGGCGGCGTGCCTGTTCGCGCATGGCCCGTGTTGAGGCCGAACCCCGGGAGTTGATCAGTCCGGTCACATGTTTGGGGGTCGCTGCCGGACCGGCGGCAGGGACGGCCATCACTTCCTCAATCATGCCCGTATCCTGACATTCCTGCCTGCCGCACGTAACCCCCGTGGGCGGAGCGTTACAGGATCGGGATCTGCACGGCGGCCGTGGCGCCGGTACGTAGTGATGCGCATGATTCAGGTGATAGCGGGTGTGATTCGGGTACTGGCCACTCGTGACCGGCCGGTCAGCCCTCCCTATGTTGGATCCACCGGCACTGCGCTGGGAGTACGGCTCCTACAGGCAAGTCGCCGGACCGCTAACGGGAGGGGATGGGCGTCATGGGTCTCAGCTTGAAGTCAGGTAAGAACAAGACCGGTCCGGAGCCTGGGCTGCCGGAGCGGACCGCAGCCCTCGAACAGGGGCCGCGCCGGTACCGTGCCCGGATTAACCGGGCCCCGGTCCTCGACCGCATGCGCGTGCAGGAGCTCGCCGGGAACATTCATGCCCAAAGCCGGCTTCTTGAATTCCTGAACCTCTTCCTGGTGCTTCTCCCGTCCAGGGTCAACAACGTCATCGGGGCCCTGGCCAGCGGGGACCTTGAAGCTGCGAGCGCGGCAGCCCAGAGCCTCGCGTCGTCTGCGGCCATGGCGGGGGCCTCCCGGCTGGAGCTCGTGGCCTTGCTGGTCGATACGGATCTCCGTACCGGCCGGATGGACCGGGCGCGCGAAACAGGACGGCGCCTCGGACCGGACGCCGCCGAATTGGCCTCAGCCCTCTCCCGTCTGCTGGCGGGCCGCTGAGAGCCAATATCCCGGGCTGCCTATTCGAAGCGTGTTGCCGTGATCGCGGTGTGCCCCCGGATGAGGCTAAAAGTTGCGGTGACCGCGCCGAGGGCCAGTAGCAGGCTGAGGCCCAGGGCCATGAAGTAGTCGGAAGCCGGCCACGTCACCCGGTAAGTGTCGTCGATGAACGTCACCATCAACCAGGCCACGAGGAACCCGAGTCCGATCGAAAGCAGCAACACGGTCAGGAGCGGGACGGCGGATTCGCGGGTGATAATCCGGCGCAGGACGGACACCGGCATTCCCATTAATCGCATGAGGCCGAGTACCCTCTTCCGGTCCAGGACAGCGGACGCGGTGGCGACGGCCAATGAAAGCCCTGCGATTGCGATCGCGGCGAACATGCCCAGGTAGGCGAGCACGGCCAGGCCCTGAATCAGGCGGGTGGTGGACTGCAACCCGATGTCCATTGGTGAGGTGGCCGGGATCGCAGTGACGCCTGAGCCGTTCAGCGCCGTCCGGGCTCGGTCCATGGCCGCGGGGGTCCCGTCGGTGCCGAGTATCATCACCACCGGTACCAGTCCGTCCAGGGATGCCCCGGGCGCAGGCGTCAGTGCCAGGGGCCGGGTTGTCCCGTAGTGGAGGAACGACGCATCAACGCTGACGGTCTCCGTTGCCGGGATGTCTTCAAAGCCCAGTCCGGGGGCATCCGTAGACCGAAGATAGATGTCAGGGCCTGCATCCGTTTCGGAGAGGGCTGCCGGGCCGTAACCGATGGTGGCGCTCCGGATTCCGGGCAGTTCACTGGCCTGGCGTGCGGCGTCCGAGACCTGGGCCGGTGTGGCCGTCGTTCCCACCGTGGCGTACAGGCTGGCGGGCGGGAGCAGACCTGGCCTGGCCGTGGGCGCCTCTGTTGATTCGACGATGCTGGATGCTCCGGCGAAGACGGTGACGACGAACACCGCGACGACGAGCCCTGATACGGAACGGAAGGTCGCCACGGGGGTTCTTTGGATCCGGCTGGCGGCAATGACTGCCGCGGCGCTTCGCGCCCGGCGCAGCCCCGTCCTGCTGACCAGTAAGGTCAGCCAGGGGCCGATCACCACGATGCCCGCAAGGATCAGGATAAAGCCGCCGATGAGGAGCGGTGATTCAATCCATGGCAGCCTAGTTTTCACGACCCGGATAATGACGACCGCCGTGATCATGGCACCCAGTCCGGTCAGCAGGGGCACCGTCCGCCATGCAGTGGGTGTCTTTTCGTGGACGGCGCGCGTCACCCCCAGGGGCCCAACGTCCGCCTTGGCCGTGCGGAAGCCGGCCACCCCGGCCGAGGCCGCAACCACCGCGGCGACGACGGCGGCGGAAGCCACCCAGCCGGTGGCCAGATCAGCTTCGAACATCCGGGTGCCATTTACCGGGATGTGCGCGGCAGCAGGCCTCAACAGGGCGGCCAATCCGACACCCAGCACCGCACCGGCCAGGCTGGGTACGGCGGTTTCGGCGGCGGCCATCCGCGAGACCACGTTCGGTGATGCGCCGATGAGCCGCAGGGTTGCGAAGCGTTCCCGGCGCCGGGCTGCACCGAGGCCGGTGACGATGCTGATGAGCAGCAGGACCGGGAAGAACACCGAAATGGCACCGATGAGCAGCACGGTGCTGTAGGCGGCCGCGCTGCCTCCATAAGGGTTGGCAGTGAACCCGGAAACGAGGGACGCCCTCCCGCTCTGGCGGAGTTCGGCTTCCGTGGCGCCGGTGACAACGATCAGGGAATCCGGACCGGGCAGGGCAGCCTCGTCGATCGTGCCGGCGAATTCCCCGAAACGATCGCCAAGCTGGTCCCGGGGTGTCGACTCGATCAGATGCTGGAGGGCCGGCGATGCGTAATACCGGCCCGGCTCCGGAGGGCTGCCGATCCCCGGAATTCTTACGGTGGTCGGGATCAGGGCCGCGACATCCCGGCGGTTGATCAGCTGGTTGCGGAAGACTTCCACCGGGTTGGCCGTCATGAGGATCGTATCCGCGGTCAAAGGTACGGGTGTTGCCGGTCCTGACGCGGCCGGATCGTCCGTCGTCACGGGAACGGCCAAGGAAGGTTGGCCGGTTTCGCGCAACCAGGCGCCGCGGTCATCGCGGGCGCCAAGGCCGTTGGCGCCACCCCAGAGCAACAGCAGCAGGCACACTCCGACGGCGACCCCTCCGGCGATGCCTGCCAGCCGCCCGTAGGCGGACCGGCTGCCGGCGACTGCCAGTTTGAGCAACCCCGGATTCATCGGGATGCCCGGTAGCCGGCGCCGATTGCACCGTCGCGCACGATGACTTCCCGGTCAGCGTACGCGGCGGTGCGTGCGTCGTGGGTGATGATTACCACGGTCGTTCCTACCTCCCGGACAAGCTCCAGCATGAGAGTGAGGACGTTCTCGGACGCGAGCGAATCCAGGGACCCCGTGGGCTCGTCGGCGAACAACACGGCAGGGGAGCTCACCAGTGCCCTGGCGACGGCGACACGCTGGGCCTGGCCGCCCGACAAGTCGCCGGGCAGCTTGCCGCCGAGGCCGTCGAGTCCCAGTCGGTCCAGCAGGTCAGCGGACCGCCGCGTGGCCTCCAGGCGTTTGGCCCCGCCCAGGAGGAGGGGGAGGCTGACGTTATCCACTGCGGTGAGCTCAGGCAGGAGCTGGCCGAACTGGAAGACGAATCCGAAATCGGTCAGCCGAAGCCGGGCCCGTTTCGGTTCTGCGAGGGCGCTGATCACCACCGGTGTCTGCCTTTGTGGCGGAGTGTAGGCCACCGTGCCGCTAGTCGGCACGAGCACGCCGGCCAGGCAGTGGAGCAGCGTTGACTTGCCCGATCCGGAGGGGCCCATGATGGCGAGCACTTCGCCGCGTTGGACGTCGAGGTCGATTCCGCGCAGGGCCCGTGTCTGTCCGAAGGAGTGGTGCAGCCCGCGGGCACTGAGGATGGGTGACAGGGTGTCGATCGTACTCATGCGCTCAGGAGCTCCTTCTTGAGTCGGGTCAGGCGGGCGCTGGTGAGTTCGATCCAGCGAAGATCGGCTTCGATGTGGAACAGTCCGTGGTCGCACATCAGCACGTGCAGCAAGTCCGAATCCTGCTTGAGGCGGGTGAGCTCCCGCATTCGGGCCATGTGCTCCGCGCGCTGGATGTCGAGCAAGCGGTCGGCGTCGTCATCGACGAGCAAAGCGATCACGGTCTTGGCGAAGAGGTTGCTTTGCAGCGTCTCTGACGGAACATCCGGGGTGAATAGCCACTCACGGACCTTGCCGCGGCCGGCAGCGGTGATCTCGTACTTTTTGCGGTCCGGGCCGCCGCCGGTTTCCTCGCCCAGGGCGCGGATCAAGTCGTCCCGGACCAGGCGGGCCAGTGTGGAATAGACCTGGCCGAAGGCCAAGGCCTTCTGGGTCCCGAAGTAGCGGTCGTATGAGTGCTTGAGGTCGTAGCCATAGCTTGGCTTGCGGCTCAGAAGGCCCAACAGGGTAAGTGAGTTGTTCACGCCTCCATCTATACACTGAGTGAATAGCAGGACGCCGGCATTGCGTACGACGCATCTGACTGTGTCGTCGGAGCGGCGGCAGAAGCGGCGGAGACGGGCCGCGAAAACTTTTTTTTGAACTTTTTTTGATTCCGCGTAACCCTGGCCGCCCCCGTGACGATTACCACTATGAAAGCGCCGGGTTCGAAGTTGTCCCCCATCAGGTTCGAACCCGGCGCTTGACTGCAAAAAGAGAGCCGGGCTGGAACTGTCCCCCATCATGTTCCGGCCCGGCCCTTTTTTGTCCGAAGCCGGTTCAGCAGGAAGCCGGCCGAGGAGTGCGCGGTCTCCGACGGTTTTCCCTGGTTACCCGGGGTAAAGTTGCGGAGCGGGATACAGCCCGGCCGCCACATGATGGCCATACAATGATGTAGCCATCTCCCTTGAACGAAAGCCATCCGTCCGTGACCGACGCACTGACCGACGCCTCATTGCAGGCCCTCAAGGGCCGCGATGGCGAGTTGTTCAATCTGGTCTATCGGAGCTATGCGTCGCAGGTGCTGGGATACCTGACTGCCCGTGGCGTCGAGGACCCGGAGGCCACTATGCAGGATGTCTTCCTGGCCGTCCTTCCCCGGATAGAAACCATCAGCGGGGGTGCCAGCGGGCTTCGGACCTTTCTTTTCTCGGTGGCCCATGCGCGAATGGTCGACGATCACCGAAGGCAAAGCCGGACGCCCGCGAAGCAACCGTTCGAACCCGGGCTTGACCGGCGGGAAGCCGCCTCGGCTGAAGCGGCGGCCATGCTGCTGATGGCACCCGGGGAAGTGCTGCAGCTGCTTGACATCCTGGGAGAGGACCAAAAAGAGGTCCTGACGCTGCGGATCATCGCAGATCTCACGGTGGAGCAAGTGGCCGAAATTATGGGGAAAAGCGCCGGAGCCGTCAAACAGCTTCAGCGCCGTGCTTTGGACAGACTCCGTGAACATTCGGCCGTAAAGGACTACGTAGCGCCATGACAACCAGGGATGACGTTTCTGGTGGGACCGTTGACCGGCTTCTGCTCGACGCCGGCCACACGGACGTGCCTGAGCTGAGGGCCGCACTTCTGTCCATAGCTTCGCTGGGGCACATGCAGGTTCCCGCCCCGGGCGCCGAGCTTGCGGCCATGCTGGCAGGGTCTCGGGATGAACTGACGAAGAAACGCTGGCTGCGCCGGCACCGCCCCACGGTGGCGGGCCTTGCAGTCCTGGCCGGCATGAGTCTCGGGGTCAGCGGGGTTGCCGCCACCAGCGAAGTATCGACAACGGGCTCGGGGCCCTGGTCCATACAGGAGCTGACGACAGGCTGGACCCCGGATTGGATGCTTCCCCTCAAGCCGGCCGCAACTGACCCGGGCGGACCGAGAGCGTCGGTCTCGCCGCTCTTCCTGCAGCTTGACCCGGTGGGCCGTGCAGATGCAGACGAGCCGGCAGGCCCGGACATACAGAGCGCCGTCGCGGGCCGCGCCAACGATCAGGCGCCGGAAACACAGCCGGGTGCGCCGGTGCATCAGCCTGCCAAGGTATCCGACCGGGCAAACGGGGCGGCCTCCGGCAACAGCCACGCAGGGAAGCCGGGCGCTGAGGACGCCGGCGTAAGCGAGGCGGATTCCGCCGTGGAGGAACAGTCCGCACCAGGCTCCCCGGAAAACGCCGGCGAGCCTTCCGATAGGGCTACCCCGGCGCCGGAAGCAAACAGCTCGGAGCTCCGCGGAAACAACCCGAAGAAGCACAAATCCGGCACGGGTCTGCTCGGTTCCGCCGTTGAGTCCGCCATCGATCCCGTCAGCAGCTGGCTGAAGAAGTTCCGGCCGTAGCGCCGGCCTCCCCGCAATGCTCGAACGGACGCTGTAGGGCCCGCACGGCGGCCCTTAAGCGTCCGTTCGCGCTGACACGGCCTGGTTAGGCCAGGACCTGCCGCTTGGAGGAGATGACCCCGGTGTCGAAGCCGGCAAGGTGGAGTCCACCATGGAAGCGGGCGTGCTCGATCTTGACGCACCGGTCCATTACGACGTCGAGCCCGGCGGCTTCCGCTTCCTTCGCCACGTCCTCATGCCAGGAACCGAGCTGCAGCCACAGCGTCTTGGCACCGGCTGCGATTGCCTCGTCCAGAACGCCGGGCAGGTCATCATGCTTGCGGAACACATCCACGATGTCGGGGCTCTCGGGGAGGTCGGCAAGCGACGCGTAGGTGGGCTGTCCCAGGATTTCCTTGACTACCGGGTTCACGAAGTACACCTTGTAGCGGGTGGAGGACTGCAGGTAGGTTGCCACGAAGTAACTTGCCCGCGAGGGCTTGTCCGAGGCGCCCACAATGGCGATGGACTTAGCCTGCCGGAGCAGGTTCAGGCGGTCGGGCGCTGACGGGCCTTCCCAGGTCCTGGATTCTGCTGCGCTCATGCGATTGCTCCGATCGTGCAGGCATCGGCGGCGACGGTTTCGACAGGTTCAACCACCGACGAGGAGGCAGCGTCCAGCGCCTGGTCCAGGTCCCACAGGATGTCCTCGATGTCCTCGAGCCCGATCGAGATCCGGACCAGGTCCTCGGGGACGCCCGCGGATTCCAGCTGGGCCGGACTCAGCTGCTGGTGGGTCGTGGAGCCGGGGTGGATCACCAGGGTCCGGGAGTCGCCAACGTTGGCCAGGTGCGAGGCCAGCTGGAGTGACTCGATGAATTTCTGCCCGGCAGCGCGGCCGCCCTTGACGCCGAACGAGAACACCGAACCCGGTCCCAGGGGCAGGTACTTCTTCGCCCGCTCAAAGTGCGGGTGGGAGGGCAGGCCGGAGAAGTTCACGTAGGCGACGCGCTCGTCCGCTTCAAGCCACTCGGCCACGGCCTGGGCGTTCTTCAGGTGCTCGTCCAGGCGCTGCGGAAGGGTTTCCACGCCCTGCAGCAGCTGGAACGCGGACTGCGGAGAGAGCGCGGGGCCGATATCCCGCAACTGCTCGCAGCGGAGCTTGGTCAGGAAGCCGTACTCGCCGAAGTTGCCCCACCAGGAGACGTTGCCGTAGGAGGCCACGGGCTCGGTCATGGTGGGGAACTTACCGTTGCCCCAGTTGAACCGGCCGCTCTCCACGATCACGCCGCCCAGGGTGGTGCCGTGTCCGCCGAGGAACTTGGTGGCGGAGTGGATCACGATGTCCGCCCCGTGCTCGATCGGCCGCACCAGGTACGGCGTGCTCAAGGTGGCGTCGACGACCAGGGGGATGCCGGCGTCGCGCGCCACCTTTGCCAGACCCTCAAGGTCCTGGACTTCGGACGACGGGTTGGCCACCACCTCAACGAAGATCGCCTTGGTGTTCTCCCGGACCGCGGCGGCGTAGTCCGCCGGATCGGTGCCGGGGACGAACGTGGTGTCCACCCCGAAGCGGCGCAGCGTGACGTCCAGCTGGGTGACGGTGCCGCCGTAGAGCTGGGAGGCCGCCACGATGTGGTCGCCCGCCTGGGTGAGCGCGGCGAAGGTAATGAATTCCGCGGCCATGCCCGACGACGTCGCAACGGCGCCGATGCCGCCCTCCAAGGAGGCAATGCGCTCTTCGAACGCCGCCACCGTGGGGTTGCCGATCCGGGAGTAGATGTTGCCGTACTTCTGCAGGGCGAAGAGGTTGGCGGCGTCCTGGGTGTCCTTGAAGACGAAGGACGTGGTCTGGTAGATCGGGACGGCCCGCGCGCCGTGCTCGGCGTCGGGTGTGCCGCCGGCGTGCAGGGCGCGGGTGCGGAAGCCGAACTTGCGGTCCGCCATTACGCGTTCACCAGCCCGGTGGTTTTTGACGCGTCGGCGGCTACGGGCGTGCCGGACAGGTCCAGTTCGGTGCCGTTCCTGCGGGCGAGGTCAGCCTCGAGTTCGCGGACGATCGGCAGGATGTCCTGGCCGAACGCGGCGACTTCCTCCTGGAAGTGCAGGTAGCCGGTGAGGAAAAGGTTCACGCCGATCTTCTTGTACTCGACGATCCGCTCGGCGATCTGTTCCGGGGTGCCGATCAGCTGGGTCTTGAAGCCGTCGTTGTACTGGACCAGGTCCTCGAAGCTTGAGTCGGCCCACATGCCCTTGCCGTCCTTGGTGGAAGGACCGGCTTCCTGGACCGCGGCCCGGAATCCCTCGACGGCGGGCTTGTGCGCCTTCTCCACGATTTCACGCAGGGTGTCGCGGGCTTCCTTTTCGGAGTCGCGGGCAATGACGAAGCCGTTGAGGCCGAACCTCGGAGAGGGCAAAGCGGCCGGGAGTGAGCCATCCGTGCCGCGGCCGCTTTCTCCTGCGGCAGCAACCACGCCGGCGATGTTCTCCTTGAAGCCTTCCAGGTCCTTGCCGTTGGAGAAGTACCAGTCCGCCACGCGGCCGGCGGTGGCCTGTGCCGCGGTGGAGTTGCCGCCGAAGAAGATTTCCGGATGCGCGCGGCCCGGAACGTCCACCGGGGCAGGGTTCAGGGTGAAGTCGGTGATGTTGTAGTACTTGCCGGACTGGCTGTACTCCTGCTCGGTCCACAGGCCCCGCAGGACCTTGATGAATTCCTCCGTGCGCACGTAGCGTTCGTCGTGTTCCAGCCACTCCAGGCCGAAGTTGGTGAACTCGTTCTTGAGCCAGCCGGAGACGATGTTGACGGCGGCGCGGCCGTTGGAGATGTGGTCCGCGGTGATGATGAACTTGGCCAGCACGCCGGGGTGCCACATGCCGGGGTGGACGGCGGAGATCACCTTGAGGCGCTCGGTGGCGGCCAGCAGGGCCAGGCTGAAGGATGTGGCTTCATGCTGCTTGTCCGCGCCGTAGGAGGCGGCGTAGCGGGTCTGGGTCAGGGCGTACTCGAAGCCGGAGTCCTCGGCGATCCGGGCCAGCTTCTTGTTGTAGTCGAAGTCCCAGCCGGTGCGCTGTTCGATGGTGGAGACCACCAGGCCTCCGGAAACGTTCGGCACCCAGTAGGCGAACTTGAGCGGTTCGGAAAGACGGGCAACGCTGCTGATGTCGTTCATGATTGTTCCTTTACTTCTGTCCGTTGAGGGGAGACTGCTTCTGCCCAATGAGGGAGGCGGCGTAGCCGGCCAGGGCTTCCTGGATTCCGGCGATTGCCGGTTCGTTCTGGAGTGATGTGGTGTCGCCGAGGGTGGTCCCCTCGAAAAGCTGGGTGAGGAGCCTGCGCATGATCTTGCCGCTGCGGGTCTTGGGCACGTCGGGAACCACGACGACGTCGCGCGGCTTCGCGATCGGTCCGATCTCCTTCGCCACGTGGTTCCGGAGTTCGGCGGCCACTTCCGTCGGAACCCCGCCCTTCAGCACGACGAACGCGACGATGGCGTGCCCGGTATTGGGGTCAGCCACCGGGCAGACGCCGGCTTCCACTACGTCCGGGTGGGTGACGAGGGCCGATTCGATTTCGATCGTGGACAGCAGGTGGCCTGAGACGTTGAGGGTGTCATCCACCCGCCCCAGGATCCAGATGTCGCCGTCGTCGTCGTATTTGGCGCCGTCACCGGCGAGGAACCAGCCCTGCTCCGCGTACTTGCGCCAGTACGAATCGAAGTAGCGCTGCGGATTGCCCCAGACGGTACGGGCAATCGCGGGTCCGGGGGAGTCCACCACAATGAATCCCTGGACGCCCGGTGGAACGGTGTTGCCGGCGTCGTCCACGATCCGGGTGCTGACCCCGGGAAGCGGGCGGGCCGCGCAGCCCGGCTTGAACTCGGTGTCCGTCGGTGCGGGGGAGAGGATGGTGGCGCCGGTCTCGGACTGCCACCAGGTGTCCACCACGGGTGCGGTGCCGGCACCGACGTTCTGGCGGAGCCAGCGCCAGGCCTCAGGGTTGACGGCTTCGCCCACGGTGCCGAGCATCCGGATGGAGGACAAATCGTAGCTGTCCGGTACTCCGTCCGGGAACCAGCCCATGAGCGAGCGCACCAGGGTGGGTGCTGTGTAGTACTGCGTCACGCCGTAGCGCTCGATGATCTCGAAGTGCCGGCCCGGATGCGGCGTGTTCGGCGTGCCCTCGAAGATCACCTGGGTGACGCCGTTGGAGAGCGGGCCGTAGATCTCGTAGGTGTGCGCGGTGACCCAGGCGAGGTCCGCGGTGCACCAGTGCACGTCCTGGTCACGGAGCGCCGGGTCCGGGTTGCTGAACAGGTGCTCGAAGCTCCACGACGCCTGCGTCAGGTAGCCGCCGGAGGTGTGCACCAGGCCCTTGGGCTTGCCCGTGGTTCCGGAGGTGTACATGATGAAGAGGGGAGTCTCGGCGTCGAACGCTTCCGGTTCGTGCACGTCGGAGGCCTGCCCGACGGCGTCGTGCCACCAGACGTCCCGGCCTTCAGCCATGGGGACCGTTGCCAGCTGGTCGGCAGGGGTGGTGCGGTTGACCACCAGCACGTGTTCGATGGCGTTGTCCCCGGCAACTGCGGCATCCGCATTGTCCTTGACCGGCACTGCCACCCCGCGGCGGAACTGGCCGTCCGTGGTGACCAGGAGTTTGGCCCCCGTGTCCTCCACCCGGAACTTCAGCGCCTCGGCGGAGAAGCCGCCGAACACCAGGGAATGGATGGCGCCGATACGCGCCACGGCAAGGGTGATGATGACGGTTTCGGGGATGACCGGGAGGTAGATGACCACGCGGTCGCCCTCGGTGATGCCGAGTGCGAGGAGCGCGTTCGCGGCCTTGGACACTTCGCGCTGAAGCTCGGCGTACGTGACGGCACGGCGGTCGCCGGGTTCGCCTTCGAAGTGCAGCGCCACCTTGCTCCCGCGGCCGGCGGCAACGTGGCGGTCCACGCAGTTGTAGGCGACGTTGAGCTTGCCGCCCTCAAACCAGGTGATGTCCGGTCCGGTGCCGGCATCCAGGTTTGCCGGAACGCGCCGGTGCGCGGTATGCCAGGGCTTGCCGCTGGCATATCCGCTGAGGGCTCCGCCGGACGGTGCCGCCCAGTCGAGGCGGAGGGCTCGTTCTTCCCAGAACGCTACGTTGGGGTTACTGCGGTGACGCGCCGGTCCGTCAGTGGGGACGCCGTGCACTGCGCCGTCCGTGGGCTCGGTCAGGGACCATCCCGAAGAGCCGCGAGAGGAGCCGGGCGCGTCACGCAGCCCTGCTTCGTTCGCCGTCGCGTCCGAAGTGGTTTGTGGAGTTGCCTCGGACGGAATCCGGGCAAGGGTGGGCAGGGCAGAAGAACTATCAGGGGTCATTACAGCACTCCATCGGTCCTGGCAGTAGCACCCCTCGTTCCAAAAATTCCTCGAAAGAGGAGGAACAGTTTCGTGGGAATGGTCGTCTCACGTCACCGGGGTTGCTGCGGCTTCATCGATCCAGGTCTCTCGGCCGCTCGGGATGGTCATTACCTACTAGAACCGAGATGCACGATTTCACAAAATCCGCGCGTTCAGCGCCGTCATATTCGGTCATCACCGGTGCGCAGGCACTGTTTCATTCACTTATTCGGGAATTGTCCGAAAAGTCCGCAGGAGTAAGGTTGATGCATGTCCCATATTAACGATCCGGCAGTCATTGACCGACTCATGCGAACCAAAGGCACATGGGCAATCGTCGGCCTGACCACCAACCAGTGGCGCTCGGCGTACGACGTCTCCCTCTACATCCGTGACCGGATGGGCATGGACATCATTCCGGTCAACCTCCCCGGCGATGACGTTCACGGGGAGAAGGGATACCGGTCCCTGGCGGACATCCCCGCGGAAAAGCACCCGATCGACGTCGTGGACTGTTTTGTTAACTCCCAGAAGGTGGGTGCTGTCATCGACCAGGCCATCGCGGTGGGCGCCAAGGCGGTGTGGCTGCAGCTCGGTGTCTTCGACGACGCTGCCGTTGAGCGTGCCAAGGCCGCCGGACTGGACGTGGTGGTCAACTCGTGCCCGGCCCGCGAAGGCTGGCGCGTGGGCATCTAGCACCTGCGGTTTGTCCCTGCCGCCGGATAGGCTCGTGCCATGGACGTTGACACCCTCCGGAAGATCTGCCTGAGCTTCCCCGGCGCCTTCGAAGATTTTCCGTTCGGCCCGGAAACCTCCGTTTTCAAGGTGCGGGCAGCCGTGGCGGGCGGTTCGCGGCAGGAGGCCAAGATGTTCGCCGCATCCGCGATGGATTCTGAAGATTGGTCCGTGAGCCTCAAGTGCGAGCCTGCGCTGGCAGAACAGCTCCGGGCCATCCATCCGGAAATTACCGGCGCCTGGCATATGAACAAGACGCACTGGAACGGGGTCCGGCTGGACGGATCGCTGCCGGATGACATGATCCGGGACATGGTGGAGGACTCCTACGACCTGGTGGTGGCCACACTGAGCCGGAAGCAGCGCGAACAGCTGGGATGGGCCGGGCTCGCCCGGGGTGAAGGCGCATGAAGAGCCGTCGCGGTGCCGGCCGTGTCAGCCGCGTCGCCAGGGGCAACCTGAATTACCCTGGCGTTGGTTCCACTGAACACGGACGGCCGCCGGACGGCATCCCCTGGCTGGTGACCCAGGCGTACCTCGGCGAGGGTGCGGCACTCTACCGGCGGGTGGCCCACGGGATCCTGGCCTGGCAGCTGCAGAAACGGTCCGGGCTGCGGGTCCGCTCCGACTCCGACGTCGTGGTGCCCGGCGCCCGCGTAGTGAGCGGATTCGGCGTCGGGCCTTTCCGGATCAACGCGCCCTGCGAGGTGGTGTGGGTGCGCCGGCCGGTGCCCGGCGACGGCCCGCAAAGCGCCGGTTTCGGGTACGGCACGCTGCCCGGCCATCCGGTGCGGGGCGAGGAAGCCTTTGAAGTGGAACTGGACGGCCAGGGGCGCGTGTTCCTGAAGATCACTGCCTTCAGCCGGCCCTCCAACTGGTTTTACGCGGCCGGCAGCGCCGTCACGGCACGCGCACAAAGACACGTCACTTCCCGATACATTGGGAGTGCGCACGAACTGGCCGCAGGTGAAAGCTGATCAGGAGCAGGTGGATGCTGGAACAGAAAACCCTTGACCAATTGTGGAACTTCGACGACCCCGCAGGATCGGAAGCCCGTTTCCGGACGGCTGCCACAGACGAAAATTACGACGCCGATGAACGGGCCGAGCTCGCCACCCAGGTGGGGCGGGCCATCGGACTGCAGGGCCGCTACGAGGAAGCCGACGCACTCCTGGACGCGATCGACGCCGACGAGCCCACCGTGGCCGTCCGCGTGCTCCTGGAGCGAGGCCGCCTGCTGAACTCCAGCGGGCACGCCGCGATGGCCGTGCCGCTGTTTGAACAGGCCGCCGAACTGGCGGACCACCTCAGTGAGGAATTCCTGGCCGTCGACGCGCTGCACATGCTGGCGATCGCGGACCCTGAGCACGCCGAGTCCTGGACCCGCAGTGCCCTCGAGTATGCTTCCACGGTGCACGATCCTCGGACCAGGCGGTGGATGGTCTCGCTGCACAACAACCTGGGCTGGACGCTGCACCAGGGCGGCCGCTTCACCGAGGCCCTGGTCGAGTTCCAGCTTGCCGAACAGTGGGCGGAACGTGTCGGCACACCCCAGCAGCAGGAATGGGCCCGTGAGGCGATCGAGGAGTGCCAGCATTCCCTCGCCGCCGGCCGGCCGTAGCAAGACAACGAGCCGTAGAAAAACAACGAAAGGCATAACCCCGTGATCTTCATTGTCGTCAAGTTCAAGGTCAAGCCGGACTGGTCGGATAAGTGGCTGGGCCTGGTGGAGGACTTCACCCAGGCGACGCGTCAGGAGCCCGGCAACCTGTGGTTCGACTGGTCCCGCAGCGTGGAGGACCCCAACGAGTTTGTCCTCGTGGAAGCCTTCAAGGACGATGCCGCCGGCGACCACGTCAATAGCGCACACTTCCAGAAGGCGATGGCGGACATGCCCCAGGCCCTCGCTGAGACGCCCCGCATCATCAGCCGCCAGCTCGACGGCGACGGCTGGGACCGCATGGGCGAACTCACCATCGCCTAGCCCGCCCGGGAAGGACCGCCCCATGTGGATCGGATGGATTGAGTTCGACATTCTCCTGGGCGACGTTCACAGCCTCAAGGAGAAGCGTTCCGTGGTGCGGCCGCTGCTGGCGGAGCTGAAGCGCCGCTTTGAGGTTTCCGTGGCCGAGGTGGGGGACCACGAACAGTACCGGCGCACGCAGCTTGGCGCCGGGCTGGTTGCAGCAGACCGGACGCACCTCGTGGAGGTGCTCACCGCCGTCGAACGCTTCGTTGCCAACCGCCCCGAACTGGAACTCCTCAGCGCCAGGCAACGCGAGCTCCGCAGCGACGACTGATTCATCGATTGCTCCGCACGGGCCATTTTGGCATCCCAAAACGGCGGCTACGGAGCAGTCGATAGGTCTTGTGGATAACTTCTGCGGACTCGGGCGGCATTCTGCTCTCATGAACCCATGAAGACTGCACGCCCGCTTCCCGTTGAATTCCAGGATCGACCCTTCACCGCGGTGGACGCGGCGCGCGCCGGAGTATCACCCAAACGGCTGCGGCACAGCTCCCTGAAGCGCCTTGGGAAGGGAATACGCGTGGAGAGCGCGACGGCGGAGCTCCCCTTGCGTATCAGGGTGCGGCCCTTCATTGAGGTCAACGAGCGATGCGCCGCGTCGCACCTCACTGCGGCGGAACTGCTCGCGCTGCCGCGACGTCAGCAGCAGGGATCGCAGGATATGTTTCATGTCATCAGGCCTGAGGGCGAGGCCTATCTGAACCGGCCGCATGTCATTGTGCACCGGATGAAGCTGTTCAGCGACGAGGTCACCACAGTCGACGGGATTTCCGTGACCACTCCGGAGCGGACCTGGCTGGACATGGCGGAGATGCTGTCAGTGGACGAGCTTGTAGCCATGGGCGACAGCTGTGTTCGGGTGCCGCGGGCGGGCCTGGAGGACAGGAACGTGCCGCTCTGTAGTGTGGCTGACCTTCAGCGGATGATTGACAGGCACAAGGGAAAGCGCGGCCTGCGCAAGGCAAAGGAAGCCATCAAGCTCATCAGGGTGGGCTCTGACTCGCCGCAGGAGACGCTCCTTCGGCTGGCCATCGTCAGGGTCGGCCTGCCGGAACCGGAGTTGAACGTGCCCATCATCGGCCATGATGGTCGCCGCCACCATGAGCCGGACCTTTCCTACCGGAAATACAAAGTCGGGATCGAGTACGAGGGCGAGCACCACGGTGAGGAGGGCCAGGTGGTCCGGGATATCGCCCGTTCCGAGCGCTACGCGGCCCTTGGCTGGACCGAAGTCCGGATCTCCAACCGCCACATGTTCAACGAAGCAAAGCCGGCAGTATCCAAAATACGCACAGCGCTAGTGCAAGCGGGTTGGCGGCCGGACCGTTAACGAGCGATTGCTCCGTAACTGCCGTTCTGAGGGTTCAAAACGGCAGTTACGGAGCAATCGACGGGGACGGAGTGCCTAGCCGAAGTACTTCGGCAGGGTGGCCTCGTGGGCTTCGCGGAGGGCGTCGAGGTTCATGGTCTCGACGCCGTTGATCTCCAGCTGGCCGCTTGCTGCGTCCACCACGCCGATGCGGGTGTGGGCGAAGCCGCGGGCGGTGCACATGTCCGTGAAGCGGACTTCCTCGGAGCGCGGCACGCCAACAATGGCGCGGCCCTGGGTCTCGGAGAACAGTGCCGTGAAGAGGTCCACGCCGTCACGGTCCATGACGTCTTGCAGGGCAATCCGTGCACCCACGCCGTAGCGCAGCGCGGACTCAACCAGGGCTGCCGCGAGGCCGCCCTCGGAGAGGTCGTGCGCGGAGTCCACCATGCCGTCGCGGGAGGCGTTGATCAGGATTTCACCCAGCGCGCGTTCGGCAGCGAGGTCAACCTTCGGCGGCTGCCCGCCAAGGTGGCCGCGCAGGTTGGCCCACTCGGAACCGTCCAGTTCTGCCGCCGTGGTGCCCAGGAGGTAGATGGCCTGGCCGTCTTCCTTCCAGCCCGACGGCGTGCGGCGGGCGACGTCGTCGAGCTTGCCCAGCACTGCCACCACGGGGGAGGGGTGAATGGGCGTGGTCCCGGTCTGGTTGTACAGCGAGACGTTGCCGCCGGTGACCGGGATGCCCAGCACCATGCAGGCGTCGGACAGGCCGCGGATGGCCTCGGCGAGCTGCCACATGACGTCCGGGTCCTCGGGGGAACCGAAGTTCAGGCAGTCGCTGACGGCCATCGGCACTGCGCCGGAGGTGGCGACGTTGCGGTACGCCTCGGCCAGCGCGAGCTGTGCGCCGTGGTACGGGTCGAGGTAGGTGTAGCGGCCGTTGGCGTCGGTGGCCAAGGCCACGCCCAGGCCGGTTTCCTCGTCAACGCGGACCACGCCGGCGTCGTCCGGGAACGCCATGGCGGTGTTGCCGCCGACGTAGCGGTCGTACTGGTTGGTGATCCAGGATTTGTCGCACATGTTCGGCGAAGAAATGAGCTCGGTGACGGCGGCGGCCAGTTCCTTGGGAGCGGAAGGGCGGCCGGCATCCTGGACGGATCCGGTGAAAACGTCGGCCTGAACGGCGTCCTGCCATTCCGGGCGGGCAAACGGGCGGTCATAGACCGGACCGTCGTGGGCCACGGTGCGCGGGTCGACGTCGACAATGACCTCGCCTTCCCACGTGATGATCAGGCGGCCGGTGTCGGTCACCTCGCCCAGCCAGGAGTACTCCACTGCCCACTTGTCCATGACGGCTTCGAAGGCGGCGACGTTCTCGGGGGTCACCACCGCCATCATGCGTTCCTGCGACTCGGACATGAGGATTTCGCCCGGGGTCAGTGTGGGATCGCGCAGCAGCACGGAGGTCAGCTCGACTTCCATGCCGCCGTCGCCGTTGGAGGCGAGCTCGGAGGTGGCGCAGGAAATGCCCGCGGCGCCGAGGTCCTGGATGCCCTCAACGAGGGAACCCTTGAACAGTTCGAGGCAGCACTCGATCAGGACCTTCTCGGCGAACGGGTCGCCCACCTGGACGGCGGGACGCTTGGACGGCTTGGTGTCGTCGAAGGACTCGGAGGCCAGCACGGAGGCGCCGCCGATGCCGTCGCCGCCGGTGCGTGCACCGAACAGCACTACCTTGTTGCCCTTGCCGGAGGCGTTGGCCAGGCGGATGTCCTCGTGGCGCATAACGCCGACGGCCAGCGCGTTCACCAGCGGGTTGCCCTGGTACACGGAGTCGAAGACCATTTCGCCGCCGATGTTGGGCAGGCCCAGGGAGTTGCCGTAGCCGCCGATACCGGCCACGGCACCGTGCATGACGCGTGCGGTGTCCGGGTGGTCGATGGCGCCGAACCGCAGCGGATCCATCACGGCCACCGGGCGGGCACCCATGGAGATGATGTCGCGGACGATGCCGCCGATGCCCGTTGCGGCGCCCTGGTAGGGCTCAACGAACGACGGAGAGTTGTGGGACTCGATCTTGAACGTCACGGCCCAGCCGTCGCCCAGGTTGGTGACACCGGCGTTTTCGCCGATGCCCACCAGCATGTCTTTCTTCATCTCGTCCGTCACCTTGTCGCCGAACTGGCGCAGGTGGTTCTTGGAGGACTTGTAGGAGCAGTGCTCGCTCCACATCACGGAGTACATGGCGAGCTCGGCGCCGGTCGGGCGGCGGCCCAGGACCTTGACGACCTCGTCGAACTCGTTCTGCTTCAGGCCCAGTTCGGCCCAGGGGAGTTCGACGTCGGGGGTCTTGGCCGCGTTCTCCACGGTGTCGATGTTGAACTTCTTGCTGACGGTTTCAGCTGAGGTACTCACTTTGCGCCTCCCACAATCTTGTTCAATACGGAGGTGAAGAAACCGAGGCCGTCGGTGTCGGAACCGCCGACACCGTCCAGGGACTCGGGGCCGAAGCCGACCTCCACGGCGTGCTCCGGGTGGGGCATGAGGCCCACCACGTTGCCGGCGGCGTTGGAGATGCCGGCGATGTCGCGGCGGGAGCCGTTCGGGTTGAAGCCCACGTAGCGGAACACCACGCGGCCTTCGGCCTCAAGGGCGTCCAGGACCTTCTCATCGGCGATGTACTGCCCGTCCTGGTTCTTCAACGGAACGGTGATTTCCTGGCCGGCGGCGTAGTCGCTGGTCCAGGCGGTGGTGTTGTTTTCCACGCGCAGGACCTGGTCGCGGCACATGAACTTCAGGTGGTCGTTCTTGATCATCGAGCCCGGCAGCAGGTGCGACTCGGTGAGGATCTGGAAGCCGTTGCAGATGCCCAGTACCGGCAGCTTGGCTTCCGAGTTTGCGGCGTCGATGATTTTTGCCATCAGCGGCGCGAAGCGTGCAATGGCGCCGGCGCGGAGGTAGTCGCCGTAGGAGAAACCGCCGGGAATCACGACGGCGTCAACGTCGCCAAGGGTGGTGTCTGCGTGCCAGAGTTCCACCGGGGTGGCGCCTGCCAGTCGGACCGCGCGGGCGGCGTCGCGGTCATCCAGGGTTCCGGGGAAGGTGACGACGCCGATTCGGGCGCCGGCGAGGCGCGGGTTGGCCGCAACGGCTACCGCCTCGCTAATCAGGGGGAGTTCAGTCATTTCAGGCCTCGACGACCTCGACGTTGACGACATCCTCGATGACGGGGTTGGACAGCAGGGTTTCTGCGGCGTTCCGTGCCTGGGCCAGGATCTCCTCGGTCACCTCGCCGTCGACAGTGAGTTCAAAGCGCTTGCCCTGGCGGACAGAGCTAAAGGCAGTGAAGCCCAGCCGGGGGAGTGCACCCACGATGGCCTTCCCCTGCGGGTCCAGAATCTCGGGCTTGGGCATGACGTCGACAACGATCCGGGGCATCCGGCAACTCCTGTGCGTGAGCGTTGGGTAAGGGCGCAGCGGAGTGGTGCCGTCTCACGCTGGTCTGCTGCTGTATTTACAGCCACTGCGGACTCCAAACATAAGACAGCGGGAACGAGCGCTCCGCGAGCTTGCTTGCCCATTCTACCGGGCGGAATGCGTCAGGCCGCATTCGCGGGTTGACTGTGAAATGGGGCACTCGCCGGAGGGTGAAGCGCGACGCCGGCTCTGGTGGCGCGCTGGCACGCTCAGTAGGATTGCGGCATGGCTCAGAAACCCAAATCCGTACTACTTCCGGTCATGGCCGCCGCAGTGTTTGCTGGGCTGGGTCGAATGGTGATGCAGAAGATCAAAGCCGATCGTGCCGCCAGGGAAACAAATGTGGCCGGCCCCATTGATGAGAAGACCCGCGCCTGGATCAGCGAAGTGGTCCGTACGCCCCGCCAGTAGCCGCATGCCCGGCACCATGAGGGCCGCAAGATAGTCACCTGACACCTCTGGTCAATGTGATTCACTGCACTCTAAGGTTGTAGGACGTTGTATGTGGCATGTGGGACAAGCCAACATGACCCGTACGTTTCCGCACTGCTGCCCTAGGGCGGCGACCTGAAAGGACAGTGGATTTGAAATTCAAAAAGAGGCGGCCGGCCGGCAAGGCGGGCTCCGTGGGCCGGGTGGCCGCCGCAGGGCTACTTGGGATGGCGCTGATCGCGGGGCCCGGGTTGCCGGCCAGGGCCGAGCCGGCTCCACCCTCCAATCCGGCAGTCGCCCCGGGCACGTTCGCCGAAGCGAACATTGCCGCAGACCGGACGGCCGACAATTTCTTCTACCGTATTCCCGCGCTCACCTACCTCGGGAACGACGTTGTACTTGCAGCGTGGGACGGCAGGCCCGGGAGCTCGGCCGACGCGCCGAACCCGAACTCCATCGTGCAGCGCCGCAGCATCGACGGCGGCGCAACGTGGGGTCCTTTGACCGTCATCGCTGCCGGCCATGTGGCTGACGCCAGCGGCCCCAAATACGGGTTCAGTGATCCGTCGTACATTTACGACGCTGAGGCGGGCAAAGTGTTCGCCCTGTTCGTCTACTCAAAGGACGCCGGCTTCTCTGCCAGCACCTACGGCAACGACGACGCCGACAGGAATGTCATTTCGTCTGCCGTGGTGGAGTCCACCGACGAAGGCCGCACCTGGAGCCAGCCCCGGTTCATCACTAGCGTCACAAAACCCGGAAGCAGTAAGACCAACCCGCAGCCGGGTGACGTACGCACCAACTTCGCGGCATCCGGTGAGGGGATCCAGCTCAAATACGGCGCTCACAAAGGCCGGTTGATTCAGCAGTACTCGGGTTACGTGCGTCAAGCCAACGGTTCAGAACTCTTCCAGGCCTACAGCGTCTACTCGGATGACCATGGCGCAACGTGGCACAAAGGGGCCCCGATCGGCGACCGCATGGACGAGAACAAGACCGTGGAACTCTCTGACGGCAGGGTGCTGCTGAATTCGAGGGACAGCGCGAACGGCGGCTACCGCAAAGTGGCCGTGTCAACCGACGGCGGCGCCAGCTACGGACCGGTCACGCAGGACACTGAACTGCCGGACCCTGCCAACAACGGGTCAATCTCCCGGATATACCCGGCCGCACCGGAGGGCTCTGCCGAGGCAAGGAAGCTGATCTTCACCAATTCCAACTCCAAGACCGCCAGGGAAAACGTCTCGGCGCGCGTGTCCTGTGACGACGGAGCAACGTGGCCCGGTGTCCGCACCATCCGTCCAGGCTTCTCCGCGTATTCAACCATTACCCGCCTGGCCGACGGCAAGTTCGGCGTCCTGTACGAGGCGAACTACACGGACAACATGCAGTTCGCCAGTTTCGACGACGCATGGCTGAACTATGTCTGCGCTCCTGTGAACGTGCCCGCACAAACCATTGCGCCCGGTGTTGCGCAGCAGGTTCCGGTGACGGTTACCAACCAGGAAGCCCATGTCCTGTCCGGCGCCCGTGCCAGTATCTATACGCCAACGGGATGGTCCGCCGCCACGGTGGACGTTCCTGACCTCGCACCGGGTAGCTCTGCCACGGTGAACATCCAGCTCACGCCGCCGGCCGGAGCTTCGGGTCCAACATCCCTCAATGCGGCTTTCACCACGGCCGACGGAAAGGTGTCCCAGTACACGTTCGTTGCCAACAGCCCGGTAGCCCCCCAGGTTGGCCTGACCGTCGCCGGCTCAGCGCCGGCACGGGACGTGGCGGCGAACCCGTATAAGGAAGGCGAGGTGCTGTCTTACACCTTCGCGGTCAAGAGCACGTCGAACGTCACGTCCAATGCAGTCCCCGTTTCCGGGACCTTCGAGACCGGGTTCCTGCCGCCGTCGGCCCCCAACTGCCGGTACAACAACCTTGCCGCCGGTGCCAGCTACAACTGCACCACGCCGAAGCACACGCTCACTCCTGAAGACATAGCGCGCGGCTACCTCGTCCCGGTGGCTGAGTTCACCGTCACGGCCTCCGGCAATACGGCACTGACGAAGGCAATGTCCTTCAAGGGAGCGGCCGAACCGTTGAGGGATGGCCTGCTGGCCGGATCGATCACCGGTGCCCGGAATGATGCCGGACGTGACCTCGCCGCGCAGCCGTACGCCGCCGGCGAGCAGGTGCCCTACACGTTTACCGTCAGCAACACCGGCCCCCTGGCCGCGGACTTTGTGCCGACTGCCGGCAATTTCTCACCCCTCGTACCCCCGGGTTCGGGAAACTGCCGATGGCTCAACCTTGCCGCGGCAGGATCCTACGCATGCTCCACACCGCGGCACGCCGTGACCCGGGAAGAGGCGGAGGAAGGATTCTTCCGTGCCGACTCAACCTGGACAGTTGCTGCGTCCGGGCAGAGCAGCCGGGAATACCGTGTGGACGGCGGCGAAGTGGACCTCGCGGTCCGGACCCCGAAGCTGGACGGCACGGTCTCGGCTGAATGGACCGATGCCGACGGCGACCGCTACGCGAGTGCCGGGGATTCCGTCACCTACACCTATGGCGTGGGAAACGCCGGCAACGTCGCGCTGACCGGCGTCACGGCTCCGGATGCCGGCATTTCAGTGGACAGGCTGGGCATCGGGGAAACAGCAACAGCAACCCGGGTGCACATCCTGACCCCCGCAGATATCGCGGCCGGCCAGTTGCCGGCCTCTCCGTTTGCCGCCTCTGCATCCAACGGGTCGCGGAACGTGCGCGTTGACGTGCAGGCCGAAGCGGTGGCCTTGCGGCTCCAGCCGGCCAAACCGGCGGCCGTTCCGGCGTTGACGGTCCAGGATTTCGACGGGCAGGTTCCGCCCGTCGACCTGGGCACCAACGAAAAATACCGTAACGGCGAGAAGGTGACGCTCCGCGGCCTTCCCTACGGCCAGTGGTATTACGTCTACCTGAACAAGCACGGCTTCCGCCTCGGATGGATCTTTCCCACCACGGCGGACACCGTGGAGTTCCTCCTGCCATCCACCGTGCAGAACGGGCGGGACGACGTGGTGGTCCTGGATTCCGAAGGGAAGCAGGTTTCCTTTGACCGACTGCAGGTCACGCCCAAAGGGTCCATCGGCTGACGTGGAGCAAGCATAGTGACCGCGTCGTGAACCGTGGCGGCGGGCCGGCGGGGAACCGCCCGCCCGCCGCCACGGTTTTCCCTTCCAGGGCTTCTGGCTGTGCCCGGCCCGAGCCTCGAATGACAAAAGTACAACGACTGTTGTGTCCTATGTCATATTCGGCTCTCACTCTGTACTGTTTGACACGGCTGGTCTCGCCGGATGACAGGAACTGTCAGTCCGGCTGCCTCTTTCCCAGCTGACCGAGACCGGCCGCACCGCCGGACCCGTACCTCATGAAAGGTTTCAGTCGCTCGTGAAATCAAAAGGAACAAGCCTTGTCCGGGTCGGGGGACTCCGGAAGGCGGCAGCGCTGGCTGTTGGCCTCCCGCTGCTTCTCTCCTCCGTCGCAGTGGGTCCCGCTACCGCGGCGCCCACCGAAACCGGCGGAGTCGAACAGGCCAAAAACGTCAACCCGACAGACTACAAAGACGGCCGCTATATCGTGGTCCTCGCCGAGAAGGCTGCGGCGGCGTACGACGGCGGAACGGCCGGCATCGCGGCAACCAAGCCGCAACAGGGCCGCAAACTTGATCCCGGCAGCCAGAACTACAAGGCCTACGACGCGCACCTCCGCAAGGCCCAGCGGGACGTCGCGGCCAGGCAGGGCGTCGCCCCGTCCAAGCAGTTCACGGGCGCGCTCAACGGCTTCGTGGCCGAGCTCACCGCGGTGCAGGCTGCCGAGCTTGCCAAGGACAGCAACGTGCTGGTGGTGGCACCGGACGTGGAGAACGCACCGGATTACACCACCACCGACTTCCTGAAGCTCACAGGCAGCGACGGCGCCTGGGCAAAGCAGTTCGGCGGCGAATCCGGCGCCGGCAAGGGTGTGGTGGTCGGCGTGATCGACTCCGGCTACGCCCCGGACAACCCCTTCCTGCAGGGGGACCCAGTGCAGCCGCTCAAGGGCAAGGCACAGGTGGGCGTCCCGTATCCCACCGCGGACGGCAAGATCGCCATGCTCAAGTCGGACGGCACGACCTTCCAGGGCGAATGCCAGAAGGGCATCGAATCAGGGGCCTCCTTCGACGGAACCCTCTGCAACTCCAAGGTGGTCAGCGCCCGCTACTTCGCCGACTCCTTCCGTCAGTACGTGACACCCGAACACCGCGCCCCGGAGGAACTGATCTCCCCGGTGGACGTGGGCAGCCACGGCACACACACGGCCACCACCGCCGCCGGCAACGCCAACGTGGAACAGGTGATCGACGGCGCCAGCTTCGGCACGAGCTCCGGCGTTGCCCCCGCCGCCAAGGTCGCCGTCTACAAGGTCTGCTGGGAAGACGATAATCCCAACACCGGCGGCTGCTACTCCTCCGCCTCGGTCGAAGCCGTTGACGCGGCCATCAAGGACGGCGTGGATGTCCTGAACTACTCCATTTCCGGCAACACCAACAGCACGACGGATCCCGTGGCCCTGGCCTTCCTGAACGCGGCTGCCGCAGGCGTGTTCGTTTCGGCATCGGCAGGCAACTCCGGCCCCGCCGTGTCCACCGTGAACCACGCCTCGCCGTGGCTGACCACCGTCGCGGCATCGACTTTCCCCAGCGACCTGCTCGGCACGGTGAAGGTATCCGACGGCAGCATGTTCCGGGGCGCGTCCATCATGAAGTCTGAAGTCAAGGACGCAGCCGTGGTAGTGGCCGCCGACGCAGCTGCCCCGGATGCGCCTTCTGCCGCGAACCTTTGCGGCCCGGGAACGCTGGACGCCGCCAAGGTCACCGGCAAGGTGGTGGTCTGTGACCGCGGTGTTGTGGACCGGACGGCGAAGAGCCTTGAGGTCCAGGCGAAGGGCGGCGTTGGCATGATCCTGGTCAACCTGACCTCCAGCTCCGAGGACGCGGACAACCACGTCGTGCCCACCGTGCACGTCAATGCCCCCAAGAGCCTGGAACTGAAGTCCAAGCTTTCTGCCAACCCGGCGCTTACGGTGAGCCTCGTCAAGGGCGACCTCACCGGCGAGCCATTGCCGCCGGCACCCCAGGTGGCCGGCTTCTCCTCCCGAGGCCCGAGCCTGGCCTCCGGCGGGGACCTCCTGAAGCCGGACATCTCCGCTCCCGGCGTGAACGTCCTCGCGGGCGTTTCCACCATCGGCAACAACGGCGCACAGTTCGGCTTCATGTCCGGAACCTCCATGGCTGCCCCGCACATTGCGGGATTCGGAGCCCTGGTGCTCAGCAAGCAGCCCACATGGTCGCCTGCCATGGTCAAGTCCGCCATGATGACCACCGCCTACCCGCTGGTCAACGCGGACGGCACTCCGAACCGGAACCCGTTCGAGGGCGGCGCAGGGCACATTGACGCCACGCGCGTGCTGGATCCGGGGCTTGTCTACAACTCGAACATCAAGCAGTGGCTGGCCTTCCTGAACGGCCAGGGCGTGGCGACCGGAGCACCCCAGGCCGGCAGCATTGCCGCTCGCGACCTCAACCTGCCCTCCATTGCCCTGGGCAGCCTCGTGGGCGAGATCCAGGTCAAGCGCCAGCTCACCGCGCTGGTCCCGGGCAGCTACCGGCCCGCAGTGGACATGCCCGGTGTCAGTGTCCATGTGGAGCCGCAGGTGCTTAACTTCGCCAAGGCGGGGCAGACCCGTGAGGTCACCATCACCATCAAGAATGTCAGCGCTCCGGTGGGCAAGTTCACCACGGGCACGCTGACGTGGAAGGGGCCGCGCACCGTCAGCTCGCCCATTGCGGTCCGCCCGGTGGACGCCCAGATTGCGCCGTCGTTCTCCTTCAGTTCCGCTACCGGCACGGGCAGCGGAACCATGGACCTGGTCTCCGGCTCGGATTCGCCCATAGCGGTGGGTGTTGAAGGGCTTGCGCCGCTGTCCGAGACGGCCATCACCAAGACACCCGGCGCCTACGCCGCAAAGAATGACGAACACAACGCCGTCGTTAAAGTGGAGGTGCCGGCGGGCGCGACCTTCGCGCGTCTGGGCATCCAGGCCGAAACGGACGACGTCGACTGGGACATGGTGGTTTACGCACCCAACGGAAACGGAGGCCTCGTGGCAACCCAGGTGGCAACGGCATCGGCCAGCGAGTTCCTGGACCTGGAATCGCCCCGCGCAGGCACTTACTACCTCGTGGCGAACCTGTACTCCACCCCGGACAACGGGCCCACCTCCGCGCATGTCCAGGCTGCCTCGTTCCTCGGCAATTCCGGGAACCTGACTGTCACCCCGAACCCGATCGTTGCCCCCAACGGCACGGCCACCACGGCCACAGCCAACTGGACCGGCCTGGCATCGGGATCCTACCTGGGCCGGCTGAGCCTGGGGGAAAACGGGATCAGGACGTGGATCAACGTCAAGGTGGGCACCGACACGGCGCCCGCCCCGGCCGGTGCCCCGGCGGTCACCGCCGTTGACGCGGTACCGGGAACCTAGTCCGGAACACCATCAGTAAACAGCGTCACCAGGAACGTCCCGGCAGCCGCAAGGCTCCCGGGACGTTCCTGTGTTGTGGCTGGCCGGTCAGGTCTGACCGGTGGATCCGGGCGTGCCGCCGAACAGCGGGGCGAGCGATCGCCACCGCGCAATCTCACAGCCGTCGGTCAGGCTGAACCGGCTGTGGACAGGACGGCCGTGGAATGTCCCCGTAACTATGGCCACCTGCGGGCCGCCGTACTGCTGGGTGCACATCATGTCCCGCCGCCGGGGCACGAAGAACACTTCGTCGCCGAAACGCTCGACGGCGGCCAGCGCCGCAGCAGGGTCCGGCAGGGTTGACCCTTTCATTGCGGCGGCCTGTGGCACTACTCCGTGGCGCACAACAAGGCGGAACTCGTGCTCCGGGGCACCCGGCGCCTCGGTCAACCGGACGGTCAGATCCACGTCGGCGGTCATCAGCTGCCCCGGACCTGGTCGATCAGTGGTGCCAAGGCCTCGAGCAACCGCCCCCGCAGCACCTGCGCCTCCATGGAGAACGCCCGCTGGTGTTCAACGTACTCCGCCTTGCCGGCGGCCGTTTCGATCGGGATGGGCGGGTAACCCCACTCCTCGAGGTCGTACGGCGAGGCCTGCATGTCCATGGCGCGGACCCGCCAGGACAGTTCGAAGCAATCCATAACAAGTTCACTGGGCAGGGCCGGCGCCAGCTTGTACGCCCATTTATAGAGGTCCATGTTGGCGTGCAGGCACCCCGGCTGCTCCATGGCGCGCTGATTGTCCCGGCTCGGAGTGAGTTCGTTCAGGGGCGTGGCATCCGGCGTGTAGAAGCGGAAGGCGTCAAAGTGCGAGCACCGGATCCGGTTGTCCTCCACCACACGGTCAGTGCCCTGTGACCCGAGGCGCAGCTGCAGGTATTCGTGGCGCAGCTCAAACTTGTCCTGGTGGTACACCATCGCCCACTCGTGCAGGCCGAAGCAGCCAAACTGGGCAGGCCGCGATGCCGTGCCGCGCAGGATGATTTCGGCGAACTGCAGTGCCTCCTTGCGTTCGGCCAGAAAGGCTGTGAGGTCAACGGTTGCCGCGGTGGTCCCGGGAGACAGGCCAGCGGCGGCGAGGTCGCCGTCGTCGAGCATCCGGTAATACTTCCAATCGGCGCGGGCGGCGGCCCCAGCCCCCATAAGGACCACTCCGGCACCCGGGTGCCAGCGCATGAGCTGGCCCGGCTTTTGCGTGTAGTAAGTGAAGAGGAAATCCTCAACGGGGTGTTTCCTGCCGGCGGAGCGGCGGGCAAGGTAGGGGTCGGCATAGCGCCTGACCCGGGCCTGGTGGTCCGCTTCGTGCTGTTTCCAGGTGTCCGCCGGCAGCACCGTTTGCCGCCCGTGCTTCAAAATCTGCATCAGCCTAGGAAGCTCCGCCCGCGGACCCCAGGATGTCCTTGGCCGCATTCCACAGGCCGATCTCGCAGCCATCCCTGCGGGCAAAGGACGAATCCACCGGGGAATCATCCACGATCCCGGTGACGGTGGCCTCCTGCGGGCCGCCGTACTGCTGAGTGCAGGCCTGGTCCGTGCCCCGGGGTGCAGGGCTCAGCACGGCAGGGTTCTCCTTCAGCGCGGTGCAGGCCGCCGCGGCCGAGGGATGGCTGCTTTCAGCCGTCGGAACGCCGTCCTTGCATACCAGGGTGTAGTTCAGGACCGCTTCCGATTCCGACGGCTTGACCATGATGGCGAGCTCGGCGTTTCCCTTGCCCGGACCGGACGTTGCTGGCGCCGCGGTCGGCGGCGGCGAGGGGGCCGGGACAGTTGTTTCAGTGTCAGGCGACGGCGTGGCCGTGGGACCGGCGGTGCTCGAAGTGGCCGAGGGCGAAGGAGCCGGGCCGCCCCCGCCGCCCGGCGAACATGCGGCGAGACCGGCAACGGATAGCAGAACGAGTGCGTGAATCCATGCCTTACGCATTGCCGGTCCTCCTCATTTTGGTCCATTCTATCGCCGGAGGCCCACGGTGAACCCTGCCGTTCGGCCCGGGGTCCGGGCTGCGGCCGTCTGAGGAACCCGGGACTGGCGGGCGCGGAGATTAAATCTGTCCGGAAGACCTCGATTCCGCAGCCCCACTCCGGTATGTTTCTCCCATCACTGGATGTATGGCCTCACGCCCACGTTGCGCCGATGTGGACGGATACATCCGGGAGGTGGGACCGGTTTACGCCACCGGTCCGGCAACCTAGGAGGCAGTTTGTCATGACTTACCCGCCTGTCGGCTCCCGCGTTCACAGCAGGAATCCTGCCATCCGCCTCGCTGCCGTCGTCGCTTTGGGTGTTTCCCTGATGATCGGCCAGGGACTGGCGGCTCCCGCCTGGGCGGCCGCCGATCCGGTGGCGGAAGAAACGCCATCCTTGGACGCGGGCCGCTACATCGTCATGCTGAAGGACAGGCCCCTGGCGGCCTACACCGGCGGCGTCGAGGGCATTCCGGGGACCGCAGCGTCCAACGGCAGGAAGCTCGACGCGGACAGCGCTGAGTCCCGGCGCTACTCGGCACACCTGGAGTCAGAGCAGAGCAGGCTGGCCGCGGCGGAAGGCGTGGCCATCGACGACAGTTACACGCTGGCGGTGAACGGCTTCAGTGCGGAGCTGACCGCGGAGCAGGCAAACGCACTAACCAAGGACGGAATCGTCCTTGCTGTCGTTAAGGACAGCCAGTACAAAATCGACTACTCGAGCACCGAATTCCTGGGCCTGCCGGGTCCCGGGGGAGTCTGGGCCGAACAGTTTGGCGGCGACGCCAACGCGGGCAAGGGCACGGTGGTGGGCGTACTCGATACGGGCTACACGCCGGGCAATCCCTTCTTTGCCGGAGAGCAGGTGAAGCCGCTGTCCGGAGCCCCTCACGTGGGCGAACCGTACCTGTCGGCCGGAAACCAGATCACCATGCTGAAGGCGGACGGAAGCACATTCGCAGGCGTCTGTCAGGCGGGCGACCAATTCGCCGGAACAGAATGCAACAGCAAGGTCATTGGTGCCCGCTACTACGATGCAGCGTTCAAGGCCGCCGTCCCTCCGGGCCTGCGCTCGCCGAAGGAAACGTACTCGCCCGTGGACATCAACAACCACGGTTCCCATACCGCCAGCACCGCAGCGGGCAACAGCGATGTCAGCCAGGCAGTGGGCGGCAGGGACTTCGGCAAGGGATCGGGTGTTGCTCCCGCGGCGAAGCTCGCCATCTACAAGGTCTGCTGGGAGGGTGTCAGCCCGGCAACCACCGGCTGTTTCGCTTCCAGCGGCGTGGAGGCCATCGAGGATGCCATCAGGGACGGCGTCGACGTCCTGAGCTACTCCATCTCCGGCACCAACAACTCGACGGTGGACCCGGTGTCCGTCGCCTTCCTGAATGCCGCGGCGGCAGGAATCTTCGTGGCCGCGTCGGCCGGCAATTCCGGCCCGGCGGCCAGTACCGTGAACCATGCCGCTCCCTGGATGACCAGCGTGGCGGCCTCCACCCACAGCAGCAGCCTCCGCGGCGCGGTGGAGTTGTCCAGCGGCGAGAAGTTCGCCGGTGCCAGCATCATGTCCACTGAAGTCGCGAACGCGCCCATCGCGCTCGCCGCGACTCTCAAGACGGCAGACGCCGTCGATGCCAACGCAGCCCTGTGCGCGCCCGGCACCCTGGACCCGGCCAAAACCGCCGGCAAGATCGTGGTCTGCGACCGCGGTGTGGTGGACCGGACGGCCAAGAGCATGACCGTGGCCCAGGCGGGCGGCGTAGGCATGGTCCTGGTCAACCTGACGCCCAATTCACTGGACGTGGACCTGCACAGCGTTCCAACGGTCCACCTCGACGACCCCGCCATTAAGGACGCGGTGGGGGCGGACGCGGCGTTGACGGCGAGCCTCGTGGCCACGGACACTACCGGCTTGGACCCGCCACCGGTCCCGCAGATCGCAGGGTTCTCCTCCCGCGGGCCCACCCTCGCAGCCAACGGCGACCTCCTGAAACCGGACATTGCAGCTCCGGGGGTAGGCGTGCTGGCGGCTGTCTCGCCTGCCGGCCACGACGGTGGCCAGAACTTCGGGTTCCTGTCCGGAACCTCCATGGCAGCGCCGCATATTGCCGGATTCGGGGCACTGTTGCTGGGCAAGTACCCCTTGTGGTCCGCGGCGACGGTGAAATCAGCGATGATGACCACGGCCTATGATCTGGTGGATGCCGAAGGAACCCCGGTCCACGACGTCTTCGCCCAAGGCGCCGGACAGATCGATCCGGCCCGGATCGCAATGCCCGGGCTGGTGTACGACGCGGGCCCGAGCGACTGGCTGGGTTTCCTGCAGGGTCAGGGCTATCAGCTGGGCGTTGCTCCGGTGGCCGCCAAGGACGTCAACCTGCCGTCCATCGCCCTCGGCGGCCTCACCGGCACCGAAACCGTCACCAGGACGGTGACGGCGTTGACGGCCGGAAGCTACCGTGCGGAAGTCGATGTTTCCGGGATCACGGCTGAGGTGACGCCGGACGTGCTGACCCTGGCAGAAGGGGAGAAAGCCACGTTCACGGTGCAGTTCACGAACTCCGGTGCCGCGCTCGACGCCTTTGTTGGCGGCTCACTTACCTGGAGCTCGGATGCGGCCACCGTCCGCTCACCGGTTGCGGTCCGTTCGGTGACGGCGGTTGCACCGGCCGTCGTCAACGCCTCGTCCGCCGGCGGAAGCGGCAGCATCGTCATTCCGGTAACGTCCGGAAGTCCGGAGCCCATCGATGTGACCGTGAAGGGCCTTGCCAAGGCGAATTCGACGGCGATCAGCCTGGTTCCCGGGCCGTATACCGGTGTCAAGGACGCCGCGAACGACGTGCAGATCGTGAACGTGCCGGCAGGTTCTTCCCTGGCGAGGTTTGCGGTCACCTCCGCCAACCCGGCAGCGGACTTCGACCTTTACGTGGTTTCGCCTGCCGGCCTGCTCTATCCGGGGGCTACGCCTGCAGCCAACGAGGCAGTCTCCATCCCCGATCCGGTGGCGGGCGACTGGAAGGTGACCACCAACCTGTTCGCCAGCCCCGGCGGCGCAGCAACGGCAGCTTCGGTTGAAGCGATGATTCTCGCCGGCGATGCCGGTAACCTCACGGTCAGTCCCAACCCGCTCTCTATTGAAAACGGCGCCACCGGCGAGCTCACTGCCAGCTGGACCGGACTAGCGGCGGGCAACTGGGTGGGCCTGATCAAATACGGTACGGGACCGTCCACCCAACTGAACGTGTCCGTGCCGGCGCCGTGAGTGGTGCAGTGAGTCCCTGCCACGGGGTCACTGCGGGTCCGGGCTAGGCGCCGGCGGCGTCCCGTCCGGCGGCATCGCGTTCGGCCGCGGCCTTGGTGGCAGCGATCAGGTCAGTCATTGCCTGGTGGAGTGCGCCCACCTGGTCGCGGGTCAGGCCAAGGCGCTCCATCATGGTGCCCGGAACCGCCGTGGCCCGCTGCCGGAGCGCTGCGCCGCTCGGGGTGAGCCCGACGGCAAGGGCCCGCTCGTTTCCGGCAGCGCGGCCGCGGGTGATGTAGCCGGCCGCTTCGAGGCGGCGCAACAGCGGCGAGATGGTGGCCGGCTCCTGGGCCAGTGCATCGCTGATGTCCCGGACCGAGCGCGGGCTGGACTCCCAAAGGCAGAGCATCACAAGGTACTGCGGGTGCGTCAGCCCGAGGGTGTCCAGCACCGGCTTGTAGGCGCCCACGACGCTGCGGGACGCAACCGTCAGGGCGAAGCAGAGCTGGTGTTCCAGCAGGAGGTCTTCGTCAGACGCTTCGATGGCCGCAGCCGAGCGCTGATTCATCGTCTTCTCCTCAATCGTTAGTGGGCTAATGATTAGCGTACACTGGATTGGACGAGACCGTTCTGAAGGGAATCCACCATGGCCAACAAGGAAAACGCCGCCCAAAGGTTCATGCGCGCAACAGGCAAGCTCCGGGCCATCTTCGGGCCGGCCAACCGCAGTTCCTTGGGCCATGAGATGACCGACGAGAATAAGGCCCTCCTTGCCCGGCGCGAAGCGGAGACCCAGCAGTGGGAAACCATGCGCAGGCCGGATGGCAGCACTTACGTGGTGCCCAGGAACCCGGACGACAAGTCCCTGCGCTAGGCCGGAGACGGCCCTGCCGCCCGGGGCCTTTTTCACTTCCCGGGCGTAAAATATGGGCACAGGTACCAACCGGCCAATGCATCGCTGCTTGACCCGAAAAAGGGAAAGGGGGTGGGAATTGTGGCAAAGGCGATACAGCGCTTCATGAGCAAGACCGACAAGCTGCGGTTCTTCTTCGGGCCCGCCACGCGGGGTGATCCGACCGTGCCCGTTGTTCACAGGCACGACGACTTTGAGGCCGCTTCCGAAGAGGACCTGGCCCACTTCGAAGTGGAGACGGATTCCGAGGGACACCACTACGCGGTCCGCAAGGAAGACATTAAATAGCCTGTTGCAGTGGAAGGAACGGCAAAACAGGAAAGGCACAGCGGCTTAGGCCACTGTGCCTTTCTCTATGAAGCTGTGCAGTTCCTGCAGCGACGTCCCGGGTGGGCCGGCCTTAGCGGCCGGTGCCGCCGTAAACCGTTGCTTCGTCTTCGCTGTCCAGGTCGAAGGCCCTGTGGATTGCCCGGACTGCGTCATCGAGCAGGTCGGCGTGCGTTACGACCGAGATGCGGATTTCGGAGGTCGAGATCATGTTGATGTTGATGCCGGCGTCGGAAAGTGCCTTGAAGAAGGTGGCCGAGACGCCCGGGTGCGAGCGCATGCCCGCCCCGATCAGCGAGAGCTTGCCGATCTGCTCGTTGTACTCGATGCTTTCAAAGCCGATTTCGGGCTGGGCCGCACGGAGGGCAGCGAGGGCGTCCGCACCTTCCACGATGGGGAGCGTGAAGGAGATGTCCGTCCGGCCCGTGCCGTGAGTGGAAACGTTCTGCACGATCATGTCGATGTTGGAGTGTGCGTCGGCGATGACCTGGAAGATCGCTGCGGCCTTGCCCGGAATGTCGGGCACACCCACAACCGTGACCTTGGCTTCGGAACGGTCGTGCGCAACGCCGGAGATGATTGGCTGCTCCAAGGCAACTCCCTCTTGAGTCGTAATCTTGTCGTCGGCTCCGGGCATGACCCAGGTGCCTTCGTTCTGGCTGAATGATGAACGCACGTGCAGCGGCACGCCGAAGCGCCGCGCGTATTCCACGCAGCGCAGGTGCAGGATCTTGGCGCCGGACGCAGCCAGTTCCAGCATTTCTTCGCTGGAGATGCGGTCGATCTTCTGGGCGGAGGGCACCACGCGGGGATCCGCCGTGTAAATACCGTCCACATCCGTGTAGATCTCGCAGACGTCGGCGTCAAGGGCGGCGGCCAGGGCCACCGCAGTGGTATCGGATCCGCCACGGCCCAGGGTGGTGATCTCGTTGGTGGTGCGGCTCATGCCCTGGAAGCCGGCAACGATGGCGATGTGTCCCTTGTCGAGTGCGGTGCGGATCCGGTGGGGATCGACGTCGATAATGCGCGCCTTGCCGTGAATGCCGTCGGTGATCATGCCCGCCTGGGAGCCCGTGAAGGACTGGGCTGAAGCGCCGAGCTTGTTGATGGCCATGGCTACCAGGGCCATGGAGATCCGCTCACCCGAGGACAGGAGCATATCCATCTCACGCGCGGGGGCAGAGTCGGTGACCTGGGCGGCGAGGTCCAGCAGTTCGTCGGTGGTGTCGCCCATTGCGGAGACCACCACAACCACTTCGTTTCCCGCCCTTTGGGCGTCGACGACGCGCTTGGCGACCCGTTTGATGCCGTCCGCGTCGGAAACGGAGGAGCCGCCGAACTTCTGCACGATGAGCTGCTTGGTGCGGGCAGTAGCGACGGGCAGCACGTAGGGCTGGTTCTCTGTCTTCACTTCGGTAGTGGGCATACTCATGCGCGCACCCTCACTGCATCAAATCGGGGTTCCGGGGCCAAGCAACCAAAACGGCGCGACGGCGTAACTGATGTGCCCAGTTTATCGCCGGGAACCGCGCGGCGCTGAATTGTGACCGCATGGTGGCCTCCCGTTAGTCATCTCGGGCTAGTCACTGCCGGCAAGGGTCCATGCCGTCCGGTCCAGGCGGTATCGCCAGGATGCCAGCGCTTTGCCGTGTGTGTCCTGGCTGGCCGTGAAGTAGTGATCCCGGGCGAACCCCAGACCTTCGAGGAGGCGCCGTGAGGCAGTGTTGGGTTCGTAGACCCCCGCGTAGACGGTGTGGGTTCCGCGTTCAGTAAAGAGCCAGCGGACAAGAGCTCCGGCGGCCTCGCGGCCGTATCCATTGCCGTGATAGTCGGGGTGGAGCAGGTAGCCGAGGCTGGCGCAGCGGGCCGGCAGGCTACCCGGCAGCGGTGGTTCGGCTGTGTTCCACGTGCGGCCATCGCCGATTACCACGCCCGTTGAGCGGAGAACCACTGCCCAGCCAAAGTGGAACCACTCGGGTGTTGAGCGTTCCGCGCGGCTCAGCAGATCAGCGAGGAGCCGGTCCGTTTGTCCCGCGGTCAGTGGCTGGTGCGAGAGGTAGCGGACGGCATCTGCGTCTCCACGGAATCCCCGCAGTGCGGCGGCGTCGGCCTGCGCCAGAAGGCGCAGTTCCAAGCGTTGCGTGATGATGGAGGCGGGCGGTTCCATGGATTGCCGTCGGTGCCCGGTCAGCTCAGGGCGTTGCGGCGGCCCTCGAACGCGCGCCCCAGGGTGACCTCGTCCGCGTATTCCAGGTCGCCGCCCACCGGCAGCCCCGAGGCAAGCCTGGTGACCGTGATGCCGATGGACTTAAGCATCCTGGCCAGATAAGTGGCCGTGGCTTCACCCTCGAGGTTGGGGTCCGTGGCGATGATGATTTCCTGGATGGCACCGTCGTTCAGCCGGGTAAGGAGCTCCCTGATCCGCAGCTGCTCGGGGCCCACGCCGGCGATGGGGTTAATCGCCCCGCCCAGGACGTGGTAGCGGCCACGGAAGGAACGGGTGCGCTCCACTGCCAGGACGTCCTTGGATTCCTCCACAACGCAAATGACTGAGGGGTCACGGCGCGGGTCGCGGCAGATGTTGCACAGTTCCTGCTCCGTGACGTTGCCGCACACCGTGCAGAACTTCACGCGCTCCTTCACGGTGGTGATGGCCTCGACAAGCCGCTTCATGTCCTGCGGGTCCGCCTCGAGGATATGGAACGCCAGCCGCTGGGCGGACTTGGGCCCCACGCCGGGAAGGCGGCCAAGCTCGTCGATCAGCTCTTGAACTGCACCTTCGTACACAATGTCCTCGTTCGTTTGAATCGTTTGTTGGGTTCGTAGATCGATGGGCCGGCGGACGCAGGCGCGCCGTTCCCTGCCGGGAACCCGGGAGGGTCAGCCCGCTGCGACGGAGTCCCGTTAGTGGCTGTCCGGGTCAAGGGTGCTTTTCCGGCGGGGCAGGCTAGAAGCGGGGTGCGATCGGGCTCCCGTCCAAGGACCGTTCCTCCACCAGCTTTCCGCCCAGAATACGCTCGACGGCGGCGCGTCCAAAGACGTTCGATTCCTCAATCGTTTCGTCGTCCGGACTGGGTGTGTCCTGGACGTACGTCTTGACGGCCTCGGCCTGTCGCGCGGGGGCTTTGGCCCGGCCGGCTTCGGCCTCGGGGCTGTTGGACAGCCGCTGGTACAGGCTCTGCTTCACTGTCCCGCCGGGAGCGGCTGCCGGGGCAGCGGCAGGCTGGGCCTGCGGTGATGCGTAAGCCGCAGGTGCAGGTGACGCAATGCTCCTGACGTCCGGGCCGGACATTGCCGGCGACGGGTCCGCTGCCGTGGCAGGACCATACTGCGCGGACGTTGCCCAGCCTGCGCCAGCGGAACTGCCGGCACCGGAGAGTGCACCCACTGGCTGCCGGACTTCGGCCGGGTGCGGGGTATCACCGGTGTGGAGGGCGGGGGCTTCCCGCGTCTCCACGGACCGGGGGAGCTGTGCCGCCGCCGGCTCGTAGTGCGGCGCCTGGGGCTCGGGAACCACAGGCAGGCCTGCTCGGTCCGGATCTTCCACGGACTTGCCAACGTTCGACTCCGCACCCACGGTCCAGACACCGGGCGCATCTTCCGTGGCGCGGGACCATGGATCGTCGTTGGCGGTAACGCCTGCGGCCCGCGAAGAGCCGGCGGAAGCGGGGATGCCGGCCGGCTGGTCGGACGAGACACGGCTTGCCGGTGCCGGACGGTCCGGTGCCGGACGAGCCGGTGCGCCGGAAGAGGCAGCAGCTGCCTGGATCGGCCGTGACTGCGCAGGAACGGACGGAGTCCAGTCCATCGGAGGCTCTTCATCCAGCGGGGGAGCATCTTCGTCCAGCGGCGGCCCCCAGTCGTCGTCCGGGTAGCTGTAGGAACCGGACGCGTCGTCGTGCTGCCGCGGCGCCGGCGGCGCTTGCGGGGCTTGCGCGGGCTCAGCTTGCACGGCCTTCCGCCCAGCGTCAGCACCGGCGGCGGCAGCGGTGGCCGTGTGTGCCGCGTCGGCGGCCTGGACAGGCATGGCGTCCGTGTCTGGACGCTCGGCCGGGGTGGCCACGGTGGCGGCGGCGGCCGCCGTGGTAGCGGCCGGGTGTGCACCCGCCGGGCTCACGTCGGGATCTGCGACCGTTGCGGCGGACGCAGGGGCAAGGCCCCAGGCAACGTCAGCGGGCGTCGCCGGGGTTTCCGGGCTAGCGGCCTTCGCCGGCGCTGGCGGGCCAGCGCGCGTCTCCGGCGACGCCGGGCTAGCCGGTGCTTTTGGGTTTGGCTCAGAGCTCACTGAGCTGCTGGCGCCGCCGGACACTGCATGGATCTGGCAGTCAATACCCACGGTCTTGTGGATTGCCTGCCGAAGATTTTCCGAGTGGTCGGCCCGGCCGAAAGCGCCAGCCAGTCCGGAGGTGGTGAACGCCAGGGTGAGCACCTGGCCGTCGAACTGGCCCACCTGGGCATTCGGTTCCACGAGCGCCCACGTGCTGCGCTTGATCTTGCTTAGCGTTTGCAGGACCTCGGGCCAGGCACGGCGGAGCACTTCGACGTCACCGCCGGCATTCGGCGCCGGAACGTTGCGCTCCGACGCCGGCTGGCCCGCTTCGGGCCGCTGGGCTGTCCGCGCTGCCGCTACGGGTTCGACGGGAGCCGGCGTTGCGGGTTCCGATCCGGCGGCAGGTGCCGCCGGAGCCTGCGGACCGGCAGGCTGCGGGGCGGCAGTCTGCTGGCCGGCCGGACGCGACGGGGCAGAGCCGGACGCACCCCGGGTCGCCGGCTGTGACTCGTCGACCGGCCAATCGGTGGTGGAGACGCGCGGCGGAGTGAGGGATTCGCGGGCGGGAGCTTCGGGAGCGGGAGCCGCGGGCTGCTGTGGCGCGGTGGGTTGTGTTGCGGATGGCTGCTGCGCGGGTGCTGCGGGAACCGGAGCCGCTGCCGGGGACGCGGCCGGAGCCGCCACGGGAACCGGAGCCGCTGCCGGTGCGGAAGGCGCCGCTGCAGCAGCGGCGGGAGTTCCGACGTCGTTCCCGCCGTAATTCAGGCGCCGCTCCACGCGGTCGATCCGGGCGGCGATGCCGCGTTCGGTCTGTTCGGACGTGGGAAGGAGGATGCGGGCGCAGAGCAGCTCAAGGTGGAGCCTCGGCGACGTTGCCCCCGTCATCTCGGTGAGGGCCGTGTTGGTCACGTCCGCCGCCCGGCTCAGCTCGGCTGCGCCAAGGTTGTGGGCCTGGTTTTGCAGGCGGGCTATCTGGTCGGCCGGCATCCCGCGCAGGATGGACTGGGCGCTCTCCGGCATCGCCTGGACGATGATGAGGTCGCGGAAGCGCTCCAGGAGATCCTCCACGAAGCGTCGCGGATCGTGGCCCGTCTGGATCACCCGGTCCACCGCCCGGAAGACGGTGGCGGCATCCGACGCCGCCACGGCTTCAACGACGTCGTCCAGCAGGGACGCGTGGGTGTAGCCCAGCAGTGCGACGGCGAGCTCGTAGTCCAGTCCGGTGGGACCGGCGCCCGCCATGAGCTGGTCCAGGACCGAGAGCGAGTCCCGGACGGAGCCGCCGCCGGCCCGGATGACCAGGGACAGCACTCCGGGTGCCACCGGAACGTTTTCCTGGTTGCAGAGCAGCTCAAGGTAGGCCATGAGGGGCTCGGGCGGGACAAGCCGGAACGGGTAGTGATGGGTCCGGGAACGGATGGTGCCGATCACCTTGTCCGGCTCCGTGGTGGCGAAGATGAACTTGATGTGTTCCGGCGGCTCTTCCACGATCTTGAGCAGGGCGTTGAAGCCCGCCGAGGTGACCATGTGGGCTTCGTCGATGATGAAGATCTTGTACCGGTCCCGGACGGGAGCGTACGTGGCGCGTTCGCGGAGGTCCCGGGCGTCATCCACGCCGCCGTGGCTCGCGGCGTCGATCTCGATCACATCGAGGGAGCCGGAGCCGCCGCGTGCAAGCTCGACGCAGCTGGGGCACTTGCCGCAGGGAGTGTCGGTGGGGCCCTCGGCACAGTTGAGGCAGCGGGCCAGGATGCGGGCCGAAGTGGTCTTTCCGCAACCGCGGGGACCGGAAAACAGGTAGGCGTGGTTGACGCGGTTCTTTCGCAGCGCCGTCATCAACGGCTCCGTGACGTGTTCCTGCCCGATAACGTCAGCAAAGGAATCTGGACGGTATCTGCGGTAAAGGGCGGTTGTAACACTCACAGAGAAAACCCTACCAATCCGGGCTGACAGTTTGCCGCCCTGTGGGGGAATAGTAAAGACCCCCCATGCACCCGCCAGAGCCCATTTACCCTTGCTACCTTCCGGTCCTGGGGGAGTTCAACAGGATGACGCCACATGAGGGGCCGTCAATGAGTTTACCCGATGATTTCGTGTGCCCCGAATCGGCAGCCGGCGGCCCGTTTAGGGCACGCTCGACTACGCTTCGCGGCCGTCCAATGGCGGCGGGGACAGGCGGTGTCCGTCGACTGCCCAGCTCATCAGAGCGGGCTCCTCGTAAGGGTGGGCGGCGCGAAGCGCGGCCACCACGGACTCGAGCACTTCTTCCTCAACGACGCATTCGATCCTTACCTCCGGCAGCTGTTCGCTGCGGCCTTCCGAACCGATGAACGGCCGGGATCCGGCGAGGGGCGTGAACCGGCCGGTGCCTGGGGCTGTGAAGGCGCAGTGCGAATAGTTGCCGATCCGTCCGGCGCCCGCGTCACCCACGGCGGCCAGTACAGCCTCCGCGTGGTCCGCGGGAACATAGGTCACCAGGGCGTGAAGTTGCGTCATGTGCCCATTTTGGCAGTACTTCGGCAAGCGGGTCAGGCAGGCGATTAGCGGCACAAGACGGTAACGGTCCGCCGATAACGGCGAGGAACCCCTTGCTTATCACCGGTACAAAGCGGACCATGGATATGTACACCGATTGGGGCAATCTCAAGTTGAACTCAAGGTTGTGAGCTGCAGGGCCTGGCGCGAGGGCCGGACCCGGCAGCTCAACGGTGTTCCGGAAGAGTGGGCGCATTGGGGGCGTCCATTTTTACGTTAAGGACACTTTCGGCCGCCGGATCTGGCCGCAAATGCGCGGTCCGGGGACGGCCCCTGAATGTGCTGCCGTAACGCTCGGTTAGGCCCAATTGGGTGATGCCGAAAAGTTCAGGTATTCTAGTATCTGCTTTTGATTCAGAAGCTACTGGAGAATTCGCCTAGCGGCCTATGGCGCACGCCTGGAACGCGTGTTGGGTTAACGCCCTCGGGGGTTCAAATCCCCCATTCTCCGCGTTTGGCCCCGGTCCTCGGACCGGGGCCTTTTTGCGTCCTAAGGACCTAGGCCGCAAATCCAAGGCGGCGCAGGCGTCGCCGTGCAGCCTGCTCACTCGGGCCGACCCTGCCGCCGCGACCGGCACCGCCAAGCGCCAATTGGACGACGCCGAGAGTCACTTTGGTGCCAAACCGCACCGGCAGCGGCAAAGGCCCCAGCCGTGGCGGACGGAGTCCCAGTATGTCCCGGTATTTCGGTTCGAGGCTGGAAACAGCTGCGGCAAACAGCATCCGGTAGCCGGGGCGCAGTGAGGGATGAAGCGGCGGGTTGCGGATGAAGGCCACAATTTCGGCCACCCTTTCGTCGGAGCGCAGGTCGCCGTCGTCGTACCACTTGTCCAGCTGTTGCCGCATTTCCGGCTCGCTCAGCGGCGGTGAGTCCACGCCCATCAGCAGTCCGGCGTGCGCCCACTCGCGGACGTAGGCATCCGGGCCGCCCGGGATGGGGCGCCCCCAGATCTTGTGGGCGGAGAGGAATGCGTCGGTGAACGCGATGTGCACCCAACGGAGCAGCTCGGGATCGTTGGCTGCGTAGCTTCTTTTGACACCGTGAGCGTCCACGTACTCGCCCCGCACCGATTCATGCAGCCGCAGGACCCAGCCGGATGCTGTACGCGCCGCGGACGTGGAACCGTAGGACACGGTGAAGATCCAGCGGATGGTTCCGGCAAGCCGCCCCAGCGGATCCTCCCGGAACCGTGAATGGTCGTGCACGCCGGCAAGGGCGCCGGGGTGGAGTGCCTGCATCAAGAGCGCACGGATTCCCGCCACAATAGTGGTCATTGACCCGTGTACCGCCCAGACTGCGGACCCCGGGAGGTGATAACCGGCGTCGTCACCCTCTTCGAGCAGGGGAACCCAGCCCGGCACGGCCCCCCGTGATCCTGTGAATGTTTGCCTAAGCTCGGCCCGCCACTCCCTGAGGACATTGCGCATGGTCCATTGTCGCGCACTCTGCCGCGGGCCGCCGCCGGAGGAACATCCGGCCGAGGGAGTTTCCAGTTCCGGGACCCGGTGGCTGTGAGCCAGCTGGGAATTTTGGCGTGAAAGGGCGGAATCCCGCGGGAGTCTATCAAGGTGCTCCGTGATGGGGGTTCACAGAGGCGGTGGGCTGTGGTCCCATAGGATTCGTAAGTCCGTCGAGATTGGGGTCTGGCGGGCCTATCGCAGGAGTCAGCACGTGGGAAATCACTGGGGATACGGACGCGACGAACATCCAGGCAGGCCCTGCCTAACCGCTGCGCGCATACTTGGCGTTTGCGCTGTTTCAACGCTTGGCGTGATTGCACTTAGTCTCCAGGCACCAGCCTCACCGCCGGCGGCTGTGGTTGCCGCCACCTCGCAGCAGGCCGGGATGGGTGGCCCGGGCACCGCACCCTCGTGGCCGGGCGCCTTCATGAAACCGCTGGGCATTGCACCGGGGGCTGTTGCCGCCAACGCCAATGCCCTCGTTTCCTTCAGTCGCAGCGATATCCGGACCATTTCCAAAAGCGGCAAGCGCGAACTGAACGTTGCGTCCGAAGAACTGAGGCGGCCGCCTGCGGGATCGCTCATGGCGCCCCTCGAAATGCTGACCGAAACTTCCGGCTTCGGGCTCAGGGTCAGCCCTTTGACCGGCACCGCCGGGGAATTCCACTGGGGCCAGGACTTCGCAGCCGCGTGTGGCACCCGGGTCTACGCGGCCGACGCCGGAGTGGTCAGGGCCGTCGGCTGGCACCCCTGGGGCGGCGGCAACCGGGTGGAGATCGATCACGGCAACGGGCTGATCACCACGTACAACCACCTGGAAGGGATCGCCGTCAAGAAAGGGGACTCCGTCCAGGTGGGCGAGGTCATCGCGAAAGTTGGCACCACGGGTTCGTCCACAGGATGCCATCTGCATTTTGAAACCATCCTCGACGGCGTCCATGTCAACCCGCTGCAATGGAAGCTCCTGCCTACCAAGCAGGTGGACGAGCTCGGGACCATTGACATGATCAGTTACGTCCCTGGAGTGGACGCCCCCAAGGGCGACCCCACCTGGGCAATCCCTGTCGCCGCCGACAACTCGCATATGGTGGCGGGCGGGGAGACCGAGGGGCCCGTGCAGGGAACGCCTTCCGCCACCGCGACCGGAACACCGTCGGCCCCGGCGACGGCCACCACTGCGTCTCCGACGCCGAGTACTTCCGCTACCGCCACGGCGCCGGGGAGTTCGACGACGAGCGCGCCGCCGCCCACCGGCACCTCAACTGCCACGCCGACACCCTCACCATCTCTGACCGAGACGCCAACGCCGTCGCCGACCACGACCGGGCAGGCCACTGCGGCAGCGTCGCCGACGGAAACCGTCACCGGCATGCCCACAACAGAGTCTGCGGCCGGGCCCACGGTCACTGACACGCCGGAACCCACGTTCACGGCCACCGGGAACCCTTCGCCGGAACCCACGGCCACATCGGAACCGACGACCGCCCCCGAACCGACAATGACAGCGGAACCGGCTCCGACCGGGACCTCCACCCCGACGCCAACGCCCTGACAGGATCCCGCCACCCGAATTCACCCGGGCACCAACCCATACACTTGGCCGTTGTCAACGAATAGCAGCCATGACCAGTTTCTTAAGGAAGCCCACCGTGAATTCGATCCACTCCATTCCGCTGACCCTCAACGACGGCACCGAAACCGATTTTGGCCGCTTCAAGGGGCGCGTGGTGATGGTAGTCAACGTAGCTTCCCAATGCGGCTTCACTCCGCAGTACGGCGGCCTTGAGTTGCTCTACGGGAAGTTCAAGGACCAGGGGTTCGAAATCCTGGGGGTTCCGTGCAACCAGTTCGCCGGGCAGGAACCGGGCAGTGACGACGAAATCGCCGAATTCTGCGAGCGCAATTTCGGCGTGACATTCCCCCTGACTGCGAAGGCCGATGTTCGCGGCAAGAACCAGCACCCGCTGTACGCGGAGCTCACCCGCTTCAAGAACGGGTTGCTCCCGGGTCTCGTTAAGTGGAACTTTGAAAAGTTCCTGGTAAACCGCGACGGCGTTGTGGTGGCCCGTTTTGCTCCCACCGTGGAACCGGACTCGCCGGAGGTCATCGCTGCCATTGAGGAAGCCCTCGCCTGACGCGCGCGCGGATGATTCACGACGGCGGCAGCTAGGGCCCAACGGCCCCTATCCCTAAGTATGCTTACCGCCTAGACTGGCCGAACCCTCCAATCTGTCCTGCACAGCCGTGGCGTTTCCAGCTGCAGCATCGCCGGACGATACGGGCCGGTCCATGCCTGCCCCGGAGGGCGCATCAGAACTTCGTGAATGACACTGGGCGCCTGTTTCGGTGCCCGTGAAACCAGGAGGAAAGAGATGACAGGGAACAAAGCCGTTGCCTATAAGGGGCCGGGAAAAGTCGAACTGATAGACATCGACTACCCCACCTTCGAGCTCAAGGACGGCCCGGGCGTCAACCCCGCCAACGTGGGCCGTTCGGTCCGCCATGGCGTAATCCTTAAGACCGTGGCCACCAACATCTGCGGTTCGGACCAGCACATGGTCCGCGGCCGCACCACAGCGCCCCCGGACCTCGTCCTGGGCCACGAAATCACCGGTGAGGTAGTGGAAGTCGGGCCCGACGTCGAATTCATCAAGGTGGGGGACGTCTGCTCCGTTCCGTTCAACATTGCCTGCGGCCGCTGCCGGAACTGCAAGGAACGCAAGACCGGCATCTGCCTCAACGTCAATCCCGACAGGCCGGGAAGCGCTTACGGCTACGTCGACATGGGCGGCTGGGTGGGTGGCCAGGCCAACTACGTCCTGGTGCCGTACGCGGACTGGAACCTGCTGAAGTTCCCGGACAAGGACCAGGCCATGGAAAAAATCCTCGACCTGGCCATGCTGTCGGACATCTTCCCCACGGGATTCCACGGCGCCGTCACCGCCGGCGTCGGCGTTGGCTCCACCGTCTACATCGCGGGGGCCGGCCCTGTGGGCCTGGCTGCGGCCACGAGTGCCCACTTGCTTGGCGCCGCTGCAGTGATCGTGGGCGACATGAACGAGGACCGGCTGAGGCAGGCGCGCAGCTTCGGCTGCGAGACCGTCGACCTGTCCCAGGGCGGCCCGGCAGAGCAGATCGAGCAGATACTCGGGGTCCCCGAAGTGGACTGTGCCGTGGACGCCGTCGGCTTCGAGGCCAAGGGGCATGGCCACGATGCCAAGGAGGCTCCGGCCACGGTGCTGAATTCGCTGATGGAACTCACGGCGGCCGGCGGGGCGCTCGGCATTCCCGGGCTCTACGTCACCGGCGACCCGGGCGGCATTGATGAGGCGGCCAAGAAGGGTGCCCTCTCGCTCAGCCTGGGCACCGGCTGGGCGAAGTCGCTGAGCTTCACCACGGGGCAGTGCCCGGTGATGAAGTACAACCGCGGGCTGATGATGGCGATCCTGCACGACAAGGTGCACATCGCCAAGAACGTCAATGCCAAGGCCATCAGCCTGGAAGACGCGCCCAAGGGCTACGCCGAGTTCGACGCCGGTGCCGCCACGAAGTACGTCCTCAACCCCAACGGCTACCTGAGCTAGCTGCAAAGTACTTGAGTAGTCAGGTTCGGCGGTCACTTCCATAGTCGGGTATGTGGCCGCCGAACTACTTGTTCTTGCCGTTTTTCCAAATATGAATACTGGAGTTTGCACACTATTTGCCGAATGTCTGGTTGGATAGACATTACTGAGAGGGAAGTTGGGGGCTACAGTCTCCACCCAACCAGGAAGGCAGTAATGGAGCTCATCGAGGCCGAACATCCGCGGCCACGTCATTTTCTACTCCACCTGAGCGACCCCCACCTGTTGGGAGGTCCGGATCATCTCTATGGCGCAGTGGACAGCGAAGCCCGCCTTAAACAATTGTTTGAGGAAGTCAAGGCCTCAGGGGCCCGTCCGGAAGCCGTGATTTTCACCGGCGACCTGGCCGACCGCGGTGAAAAGGAGGCCTACGCAAAGCTCCGGGCCATCGTCGAACCCGCCTGCAAATCGATGAACGCGCAGGTCATCTGGGCCATGGGAAACCATGACGACCGTAACAACTTCCGTTCCGGCCTGCTCGACCAGCCCGGAAACGACGCGCCGGTGGACCACAGCTACTTCATCAACGGCCTAAGGGTGATCACCCTGGATACTTCGGTGCCGGGTTTCCATCATGGTGAACTGAGCGAGTCGCAGCTGGAATGGCTCGCCGCCGAACTCGCCACACCTGCACCGGACGGCACCATCCTGGCGCTGCACCATCCGCCGGTACCCTCCATCCTGGACCTTGCGGTCCTCGTGGAGTTGCGCGGCCAGCAGGCGCTGGCTGCGGTGCTCCGTAACTCGGATGTCCGCACCATCCTTGCCGGGCACCTGCATTACTCCACCACCGCCAGCTTCGCCGGCATCCCGGTATCGGTGGCCTCAGCCACCTGTTACACCCAGGACCTGAACGTGCCAGTCGGCGGTACCCGGCCCATCGACGGCGGCCAGGCGTTCAACCTCGTGCACGTTTATGAACACACAATCGTGCATTCCGTGGTTCCTATCGGCAGCGCAGCTGCGGTGGGCGAGGTTGTGAGCGCGGCCGAGACACAACGGCGACTGGCGGCCGCAGGCATCCGAATTCCGCGGCAGGCAAAGACGCAGGGACACCCGCCCACCCAGAGCATCCCGATGATCAGCGCGTCCCGATGATCAGCCCGGGCTCCGGACGCTGACCGGCGCTGGTGGGTGAACCCTCCCCTTGGCGGGGGAGCCCTACTTTTCCCAGGGTGCCTTGATCGGGTAGTACTTCTCCAGGAAGTCAGTGACCAATTGGGCACGTTCCTCGGCTTCCACTTCGGGGAAGCTGCCGTCATTCAGGCAGAAGAAGTCCATGTTTCGCTTGGACAGCAGCTTGGGCAGGTAATTGAGGCCGGACCGCATCGTGGTGTCGATGTACCTCACCTTTGCTGCCGTCTGGGTCACCGCCCGCCCGGTCAGCAGTGCGTAGTAGTGGTAGAAGGAATTCGTCACGGAGATGTTGTCCGCTGCCCGGAAACGGCTGGCCGCGGTCTTGGCGAACTCCTGCGGGAATTCCTGCTCCATGGTGGCTGCAACGCTCCGCCGCAACGGGGCGGCGGTGTGCTCCAGGTGGCGGGTGGTGATCCGGCCGAACCGGTCCCACAGGAGCTTCCGGTTCACCCTCGCGGCATTCTCGAAACCGCTGCGTTCCGCGTCGTTGTCGCCCAGCCCGATGCGGGTTTCCGCCTCAATGAACTTGGTGACCCCGCCGGGTGTGAAGAACATGTCCGGTCCCACCGCACGGCCGAAGAACATGTCGTCGTTGGAATACAGGAAGTGCTCAGAGAGCCCTTCGATGTGGTGCAGCTGGCACTCGACCGCCTGGGAGTTGTGCGTGGGCAGCACTGAGGGGTCCGCGAAGAATTCCTCACTGCGCACGATGGTCACCGAGGGGTGGTCGGCCAGCCAGGCGGGCGCCGGGGAGTCCGTGGCAATGAAGATCCGCCGCACCCAGGGAGCGAACATGTACACCGAGCGCAGGGCGTACTTCAGTTCGTCGATCTGGCGGTAGCGGGCCTCGTGGTCATCGCCTTCGCCGACAACGATGCCGGTCATCCTGGCGCGCCGCGCCGCGATGTACTCCGGGGAACTGCCGTCCACCCAGGAAAACACCATGTCGATGTCAAAGCTGATGTCGCTGGCGTGGTCCGCGAACATGTTCTCGATGGTGGGCCAGGTGTGGCCGTAACGCTCCACGGTGCCGCGCACGGCGTCGGTGGTGAGCATGGTCCGGCGGGTAAGGGAGTTTTCAATCGGCAGGATCAGCTGGTTGCCTTCGAAGCTCCACAGCTCGATCTGCACGCCGGCCGAGGAACCGAATTCGAAACCGCCATTGGGCTCAACACGCGGCCGGTAGAGCCGGAAGATCCGGGCCTGGCGGTTCGGGGAGAGCTCGCCGTCGGCCACCAGGACAGAGGACTTCTTCTTGGCATCAACGGTCATGGAATAGACGGGTTCGTCGCGGCAGGCTTCCACCAGCGCGGCCCGGAGCTTCTTCCGGTTCTCCCAGTCCAGGGCAATGACCGGCCGGTGGTTGTTGCCGCGCACCAGGAGGTAGTCGAGGCCCGCGTTGGCGAGGACATTGCGGATGAACAGCAGGTCCTCCACCATGGCCTGGTAGGGCGTGCGGGTGTCGTTGATCAGCGCGTAGCGCCCTCGGTGGCGGACCACATCGGGGCGGTTTTTCAGCCGTGCGACAGCCGCCGGCGACGTTACTTCGGCGTGGCTCCTGCCGTCGTCGGAAGCCTGACCGCCGTAGTAGATCTCATCCTGAACGAGTGCGTCTGTAATGGTGTTTCTCCGAGCTGTTGTCTATAGAGGTCCTACCTGCATGATAACCCGCGTAAAAAAACTCGACTAATCCGGAGTTAGCCGGCCAGAGCCTCCCGCCAGCTGCGCAGGAATGCGCCGCCGGCGTCGTCGTGGATCACGTCTTCAGCGAGCCCCAGGTCTGCGGCCGTCAGGACTGCATAGGGCTTGACGGGAACCCCGTCCGCGGGGCGGACGTCCACGTGCTTCACCTCGTGGTCGTTGTGGTGCAGCCAGTCGGCCATGGCGTAGTCGGTGCGTGAATCACCCACCGTACGCCAGGCCAGGGGGCGGACGCCCTGCGCCGCGAGCAGTTCCACGGCCCGGCTGGCACCCAGATCCTTGCCGAGGCGCACTGACTCGATGTCCGTGGAAATGATGGTGGGATCCACCCGGTAGTCGATCTGGTCGTCCGAATCGGGAGCATGGTGGTCCAACCGGACCACGCCCAGGCCATGGCGGGCCATAAGCACCATGGCGTCGGCGTCGAACAGTTTTTGTTCATCGAGGTAGTCCCCGCTGGGCACGTCGATATGCTGCTCCACGGACACCATGGCGCGCTTGGTCTCGTCGTAGAACATGTGTTGGGCGTAGTCCTCGGACACCAGCCGGCGGACGTCATCGCCGTAGGCGCGGGGGACGGCGAGATCGTGGTCCACATGCACCGGTCCGGGCCCGGCAGCCGTGTAGCTGAACCAGACGGCACCCTTCTCGCAGATGGCATGGATGATGGTTCCCGCGGGCATGCCGGCGGCGATCATGGGCTCCATCACCTGTTCGCGGATGAACGCGTCCGAGCGGCCGGTGTTGAAGATGACGGGAATCCCGGCGGTGGCCAGGGCCACCATGTCCGCGATGATCTCCGGCTTGACGTTCCGGGTGACGGGGCTCGCCACCGGGCCGTCGACGTCGAGCAGGAGGGCAAGGGGAGGAGCCGACGGCGACGCGGCGGCCTGGTTCTCGGATGCAGTCATGGCTCCATTCTCTCAGTCCGGGCAGGTCCGGCGCAGAATGTTGCTTGCGTCCCGCGGGCAGCCAATGGTCACTGTTTGGCTACAACCTTGGAACTGTGTGGGGTCATTCGTTCCCTTGGGCGGGCAACATCCTTAGGCTTGCAGGGTGATATTCAAAGCTGTGGGCGAGGGACGCCCTTACCCCGACCATGGTTACAACACCCCGAAGGAATGGGCTGCCCTTCCGCCGCGTCCCGTCCGGCTCGACGAGCTCGTGACCACCAAGCGCACCCTCGACCTCGAGGCTCTCCTGGCGGAGGACTCCACGTTCTTCGGCGACCTCTTTCCCCACGTGGTGCAGTACCGCGGAACCCTGTACCTCGAGGACGGGCTGCACCGTGCCGTCCGGACCGCACTGCATCAGCGCACCGCCATCCACGCCCGTGTGCTGGTGATAGATGGCTAGGAAACCCAAGGACATCACGGTCCTGCACGGGCACCGCGTCGTCTCCGGATCGGAGCTCAGGGCCACGTTCGTGGAGCCGGACGACACCGCGGAAGACCCCGTCCGGCTGCGCCGGCGAATCCTGCACGGCGTGGTGCTGGTTCTGCTGTTGGGGCTGATCATCTCCGCGATCATCGTGGCGCTGGCCATCATGAACGGACAGATCAAGATCCCGACGGCGGAGCGTAGCCAGTCTGCCGCTTCCGCGTGTCCCACAACCACGTTCGATTACACCCCGAACGAGAAGGTCAGCCTCAACGTCTACAACGCCACCAACCGGCCGGGCCTGGCCCGTTCCGTGGCCGACGAGTTCCTGGCCAGGAAATTCGCGGTGGCCGCCGTGGACAACACCCAGTCCGGTTACAGGGGCGTGGCCGCGGTGGTGTCCGGGGCGGCGGGCCAGTCGGCCGCTTTCAGTGTCCAGCGGAACCTTCCCAAATCGGACTACTTCCAGGACGGCCGTTCGGACGGCAGCGTGGATGTGATCCTGACCAGTGAATTCAAGGAATTAGTCGCTCCGGGCCTCGTGGACCAGACGCCCGGCCAGCTCAGCTGCCCCCGCGAGAGCCGCCGGATCGTGGACAGCGCCAAGTGGCCGGTGATCCCCAAAGCAGGCTGAGCCGGGCCGCGGCCTGGTGGCTGGATCCGGATGGGCCGCCTACGGCTGGCTGAGCCTGACAGGACGGCCGTCGTCGTCAAACCGTGCGCCCGCGCCCAGCTGGATGAAACGGACGGTGCGGAGCACCGCTTCGGGTGTGCCGTCGCCGCGCGCGGCACTGGAGGACAGCGTGCCATGGATGAGCTGGGCCAATTGCGCAATGTCAGCCGGGGGCAGGTAGCCCTCTGCCATCGCATCGCGCAGGATGTCCTGCAGGAGGAGGCTCAGTTCGCCCACGTGGTCCGCGAGCTTGGAAAAGGACGACGGCGAGAGCACGGCGGCCATGGCCGGACCCGGCGGCAGGTGGCGGCGGCTGAGGTCCTCCACCTGCGCGCGGACGTAGAGCGCCAGGCGTTCCACCGGGTTCTCCAATGACTGCAGGGACTCCCGCAGACCGTCGAGGAAGCGCTCGGTTTCATCCAGCGCGTAGGCGATCAGCAGCTCTTCGATGTCCGCGTAGTAGTTGTACACGGCGGTGCGGCCGATGCCGGCATGGCGGGCGACATCCGTCATTGTCAGCCCGGGCAGGCCGTGGGTGAAGAGGAGTTCGCCGAAGCCGGTCAGGATGCGGCGTTGGGTCTCGGCTCGTTGGGCAGCATTCGTGGCGGCCGAAATCCTAGGCATACAGACACTTTACAGTGATCTGTCAGCAAACCTATTCGAGTTTTTGTCCAGATAACGCGAGCCAGACGTGGGTTGGCCACATTATCTGGACAAAAACCCGGGGTTACCCAGGGGCGCGTCAGACCGAGCAGCCGTCCGGGCCGCACGCTCCCGCGGTGCCTTCGCTTCCCTCGCTGCCCGGGGCGCCGGTGCCGGCCATGACGAGGGGCTGTTTCTCCTGCCACGCCTGGTTGAGCGCCTGGCTGAACATCGCCGACGGCTGGGCGCCGGAGAGCCCGAACTTCCGGTCGATCACGAAGAACGGCACGCCGCTGATGCCGAGGGCGCGGCCTTCTTCGAAGTCGAACCGGACGTCCTCGGCGTACTTGTCCGTGGTGAACAGCTCAGCCAGCTCCCCGGCGTCGATTCCCAGATCCTGGCCCAAGGAGGTGAGGTACTCCCGGCTGCCGATATCCTTGCCGTGCTCAAAGTGATCGCTGAGGAGGCGCTCCTTGGCGGCGTCCTGCTTGCCGTGCGCGGCGGCCAGGTGGATCAGCCGGTGTGCCGTGAAGCTGTTGGCGACCACTACGGTGTCGAACCGGTAGTTGAGCCCTTCGCCCCTGGCCTGCTCCGCCACATGTTCGAACATCTGTGAGACCTGCGCCGGGGCCATGCCCTTGCGGGTGCTGAGGTAGTCCAGTTCCGTGCCGTCGTAGTGCTCGGGCAGGCCGGGATCGAGCTGGTAGCTGCGCCACTGCACCTCCACGGAATCGCGGTGCGGGAATTCGGCCAGGGCTGCTTCGAAACGGCGCTTGCCGATGTAGCACCAGGGGCAGGCGACGTCGGACCAGATCTCAATCTTCATGCTGGCAACAACCCTGCTCCCGCCGGTTCCATTCCCCTTGCGGCATGTCATGTGGCTCACCCTGTGGCGGGCGGGGCCTCAACTGTCCGTTCGCGTTTCGGAGCGGGGGACTGCCCTCTCCATGACGAAGTCGTGTTCCACCGTGGTTCCCAGGGTGAACGACTTGGTGCCGACTTTCCGGAAACCTGACTTCTCGTAGAAACGGATGGCTTTGGCGTTCTGGCTGTTGACCCCCAGCCACATCCCGCGGGCACCTGAAGCTGCGGCCGCGTCCAAGCTGGCGTACATCAGCTCTGCTGCGGCACCCAGCCCGTGGTGGTCCGGGTGGACGTAGCATTTGCTGAGCTCGGCCGACGGCAGGATGGTCAGTGCGGCCGCAACGTCCCGGTCGCCGGCCGGACGGTCCACGAGCATGCTGTAGCCGCGGAGGTCGCCGCCGGAATCGATTACGAGGACCGTAATGTCCGGGTCGGCCAGGTAGCCGTGGAACTTTGCCTCGCTAAGGGTGTTCGCCAGGTGCGCGGCGATATCGTCCGGGGAGGATTCCGGCGGGCAGGCCAGCGGGAAGGTGACAGCGGCGAGCGCGGCCAGCTGCCCGGCGTCGTCCGCTGTCGCTTTGCGGATGGTGTGCGTCATGCCCAAAACTCTAGTTCCCCGGCCGCCGTCAGCTGACGGGGTACGCGACGTACGCGAAACGGGCGGAGTCCGGCGACCAACTGTTGACGTTCAGCGTTCCCTGGCCGCCGAACAGCGGCCACGTCTGCAGCGGTGCGGTCCAGTCGCCGGTGGAGACCAGCACGACGTCGACCGGCAGGTCCGCGGGATGGCCTTCGGTCCCGCCGGGGAAACGGATGTAGCTCGCCAGCTCTCCATCGGGGGAGAGGTGCGGGAACCAGTCGACGGTGGCGGACTCGAGGAGCCGTTCGAACCCGGTCCCGTCAACCTGCACCCGGGCAAGCTGGGCATGGCCGGGACGCGACGTGAAGGACTCCGTGTTGAGGTACAGCCACTGTCCGTCCGGCGAATATTCGGGACCGTCGCAGTGGCCGGGGCCGACATCAACCGCGGCGGTTGTGCCGCCGTCGGACGGTATTGTCATGAGCCGGCCGGGCTGCGTAAAGTCGCCTGACTGGATGCCGACGTAGGCCAGCTCCTTACCGTCCGGGCTGACGCCGTGGAGGAAGTGGAAGGAGCCGTCGTCCTCGGTGAGGCGGGTGGCCCGGCCTCCGGAAAGAGCGGCACGATAGATGTGGCCGTCGTTGGCCGAGAGGAAGATGTTGTTTCCGTCCGGGGCAAGGACGTGATCGTTGTTGAGGTCCGGGATGCCGATGAGCGGGACTTGGCTGAGTGTCCGGCTGCCCAGGTCGAACCGCCACAGTGCACCGTCCCCGTTGAGGACCAGTAAACGGCCGTCGAGGGTCCAGTTGGGCGCTTCCAGGAGTACATCGTTGGATGTGAACACCAGCTCGCGCTCGCCGGTGACGGACGCAATCCAGACCTCGCAGCGCTGGCCGGGCCGGAAGGTTCGCAGCATGCTCAGAGCTCCGGCCAGGCTCGCGCCGTCGAACAGCGGACGAAACCGTTCTTGCCGTCAGCGCTGTTCAGTGGCTTGTGCATCTGTCGATTCCTTTGCTGTTCCTTGGAGTTTTTGTCCAGATAACGTCCCCAAAAGGCACTTTTGCTCGCGTTATCTGGACAAAAACTCCTCGGGGTGGGTCAGTCCTTGCTGCTGAAGGCGGCGTCGAAGGAGGTGTTCGACGGCGGGAAGTCGAATTTCTTCAGGGCGGCGAGGGCTTCGGGGGCGCCGTGGAGGCGGTCCATGCCGGCGTCTTCCCATTCGACGGAGATGGGGCCGTTGTAGCCGATCGCGGTGAGGGCCCGGAAGGACGATTCCCAGGGCACATCGCCGCGGCCTGCGGAGACGAAGTCCCAGCCCCGGCGCGGGTCGCCCCAGGGCAGGTGGGAGCCCATGACGGTGTTCCGGCCGGTGGGGCGGAGCTTGGTGTCCTTGCAGTCCACGTGGTAGATCCGGTCCTTGAAGTCCCAGATGAAGGAGACGGGATCGATGCCCTGCCACATGAAGTGGGACGGATCCCAGTTCAGCCCGAACGCGGGCCGGTGGCCGATCGCTTCGAGGGTGCGGACGGTGGTCCAGTAGTCGTAGGCGATCTCGGAGGGGTGGACTTCGTGGGCGAAGCGGACGCCGCATTCGTCGAAGACGTCCAGGATGGGGTTCCACCTGTCCGCGAAGTCCTGGTAGCCGGCCTCGATGACCTTTTCGGGGACGGGCGGGAACATCGCGACGTACTGCCAGATGGAGGAGCCGGTGAATCCGACGACGGTGTCCACACCGAGGGCTTTGGCGAGCCGGGCGGTGTGTTTCATTTCTTCGGCGGCGCGGGTGCGGACGCCTTCGGGGTCGCCGTCGCCCCAGACCTTGGATCCGACGATCGCTTCGTGGCGGAAGTCGATGGGGTCATCGCAGACGGCCTGGCCCTTGAGGTGGTTGGAGATGGCCCAGACCTTCAGGTTGTACTTCTCCAGGACGGCGAGCTTGGACTCGACGTAGCCGGGTTCGTCCCAGCGCCAGGCGTCGAGGTGGTCCCCGGAGACGGCGATTTCGAGGCCGTCGTAGCCCCAGCCGGAGGCCAGGCGGGCGACTTCCTCGAAAGGGAGGTCGGCCCACTGGCCGGTGAACAGGGTGTACGGGCGGGGCATGTCAGGCTCCTTCGGTAACGGGGACAGGGGAAGTGGCGAGCTGGATGATGGAGGATTTGGCGTTGGCGGATTCTTCGATGGCGGCCAGCACGCGCTGGACGGCCAGTCCGTCCTCGAACGACGGCGACGGCGGGGTGCCGCCGTCGATTGCGGCCAGGAAGTCCCGGATCTCGTGGGTGAAAGTGTGTTCCCAGCCGATCACGTGGCCTTGCGGCCACCAGGCGGCCATGTACGGGTGCTCAGGTTCATTGACCAGGATGCGCCGGAACCCCTGCTCCCGGACGGGGACGGTGGCGTCCAGGAAGCCTAGTTCGTTGATGGCTTCAAGGTCGAAGAGCAGGGAGCCCTTGTCCCCGTAGATCTCCAGTTTGAGCGAGTTCTTTTGCCCGGTGGCCATGCGGGAGACCTCCACCGAGGCGATGGTCCCGGTGTCCAGGGTCAGCGTGGCCCAGGCGGCGTCGTCGACCGTTACCTCTTCCGGCCCGCCCGCTCCGGGGCGGTGGGAAACGAAGGTGTGCAGCCGGCCGGACACCTCGGTGACCGTGCCGCCGAGCAGGAACATGACCTGGTCAATCGCGTGTGAGGCGATGTCGCCCAGCGCCCCGGACCCGGCGGTTTCCTTGTTCAGCCGCCACGTCATGGGGGAGTCGGCGTCCACCAGCCAGTCCTGCAGGTAGGCGGCGCGGACGTGCCGGACCGTCCCGAGCCGGCCTTCGGTGATGAGTTCCTTCGCGAGGGCCAGGGCCGGGACCCGCCGGTAGTTGAAACCGATCATCGACTGCACGCCGCGATCCCGGGCGGACCGGGCAGCGTCCGCCATGGTTTCGGCTTCGGCGAGGGTGTTGGCCAGCGGCTTCTCGACCAGGACGTGCTTGCCGGCCTCGAGTGCCGCGATGGCAATCTCGGCATGCATCCAGCCCGGCGCGCAGATATCCACGATGTGGATGTCGTCCCGGTCAAGGACCGAGCGCCAGTCCGTCGCGGACTCGGCCCAGCCGTACTTCTGCGCGGCCGCCGCGACCTGCCCGGCGTCCCGGCCCACGAGCACTTTTTGCTCGAAGGCCGGGACGTCGAAGTAGGAGGCCACGTTGCGCCAGGCGTTCGAGTGGGCCTTGCCCATGAACGCGTAGCCGATCATCGCGACACCCAGCGGCGGGTTGTCCGGGTTGGTGCCGTCCGTGCTTTCGGGGGAGTTCATTGCGTGATTCCTAGAGAGTGGAAGCGGTGGGGTTCCAGTCCTCGGGGAGGGCCGGGGACGCGGGCGCGGAGCTTTCGACGTTGACAAACGTGCCGGATTCCACGGATTCGGAAATCGAGACCATGGTGTCCAGCACGTGGTAGGCGAGGTTGCCGGTGGCGCGGTGCGGAACCCCGGCCCGGATGGACCGGGCCATGTCCAGCACACCCATGCCGCGGCCGTTGGACGGGCCGGTGGCGGGAATGACGGTCCACTCTTCATCCCCGGCGCGCCAGAGCCGCACGTCGCCGTCGAAATAGTTGGGATCCGGGAGGGAGATGGTGGCTTCCGTGCCGGTGATCTCCACGAAGCCCATCCGCTGCCGCGGCGACTCGAAGGAGAAGACGCTGTGCGAGGACTGGCCGCCCTCGAACTGGGCCATCGCGGACACATGGGTGGGGACCTCGACCGTGAATACCTCGCCCAGTTTGGGGCCGGAACCGATGACCCGGACTTCCTTGGACTTGGAACCGATCGCCGCCACCTTGCGGACGGACCCGAAGGTCTGGACCAGCGCGGTGAGGTAATACGGGCCCATGTCGAACAGGGGACCGGCGCCGTACTGGAAGAGGAACGCCGGGTTCGGGTGCCAGGACTCCGGGCCGGGGGTCTGGAACGTGGTCATGGCGGTCAGCGGGGTGCCGATGTCGCCGCGTTCGATGATCCGCCGGGCGGTCTGCAGCCCCGCGCCGAGGAACGTGTCCGGGGCGCAGCCGAGCCGCAGCCCCGCGGCGTCGGCGGCCTTGAGCAGCCCCAGCCCGGATTCGCGGTCCAGCGAGAACGGCTTCTCGGTCCAGACGTGCTTGCCGGCGTTGACGGCCGCGGTGGCTACCTCCACGTGCGCGGCCGGGATGGTCAGGTTGACGATGATTTCGACGTCGGGATGGTTCAGGGCGGCTTCCACCCCGCCGGACTCGGCGATTCCGTATTCCTTTGCCCGGGCGGCCGCGGCGTCCTCGAACAGGTCGGCGATGACGTGGACCTTCAGGTCCGGGAACACCGTCAGGTTGTCCAGGTACTGCTTGCTGATGTTGCCGGCGCCGATGACGGCGACGCCCACCGGGCCTCTCTTCGTGGAGGTGCTCATGCCCGCGCTCCTTCGCTTGTCTCGGTGTTCAGGAACGCCAGGCTCTGGGCGATGCCGTCGAAGATGTCTCCGGAGTAGTCGTCAAACTCCACCACGCCCACTTCCAGGTACTTGGCGGCGCCGATGACATCCCAGACCGCGATCTTGCCTTGGCCGGCGGGCTGCTGCGCCTTGGTGTCGGTGTTGAGCGGGCCGTCCTTGATGTGGATGAACTTCACCCGATCCCCGAGTTTTGTCAGGATGTCCACGGGGTCCTGGCCGCCGACGGCAACCCAGTAGGTGTCCACTTCCAGGACCAGTTCGGGGTCGAGGAGGTCGGCGAAGTATTCGAGCGCCGTGCGGCCCTCGATGCCGGACTCCAGTTCCCAGGCGTGGTTGTGGTATCCGACGCGGATGCCGTATTCGGCGCCCTTCTTCGCTGCCGCGTTGAGTTTCTCGGCGGTGGCCTGGATGTCCTCTGCCTTCTGCCAGTGCTCGGCCGGCAGGAACGGGTCGATGACGGTGCTGATGCCCAGTTCCTTGGCTGCGGCAAAGATCTCGTCCTGGTCCTGGCTGAGCAGGGGAGCATGGCCGGACGGTGCGGTGAGGCCGTTCTCCTTCAGGGCGGCGCCGAGCTCCTTGGCCGTGGCCACAAAGTTGTAGGGCTCAACCTGGGTGAAGCCGATCTCAGCTACCTTCCGGATGGTGCCGGGCAGGTCCTCCTGGATGGCATTGCGCAGGGTATAGAGCTGGAGTGAATAAGACATTTCGTTCCTTTGCGGTTGTTCTAAAAGAGGGGTGCGGCGCTGGTTAGCGGCCGGCGAGGGATCCGCCGATGCCGCCGACGCTGAAGTATTTGTTCAGGGTGGCGAAGACGATGACGGGCGGGAGCATCATGACCACGGCGAGGGCCATGACGGAGGTCCAGTCCGTGGCGTTTTGCTGGAAGAAGGACTGGACACCCATGGGGAGGGTGAAGATCTCGTTGGAGCGCAGGAAGACGATGGCCACGAGGTAGTCGTTCCAGGCCAGCAGGAAGGCGAAGATCGCTGTGGAGAGGATTCCGGGGAGGCTGTTGCGGAGCACTACTTTGGTGAAGGATCCGAACACTGAGCAGCCGTCGATCCAGGAGGCTTCCTCGAGGCTGATGGGGATGGAGTCGAAGTAGGCGGCCATCATCCAGGTGGCTACGGTCATGGTGGAGCCGACGTAGATGATGGTGATGCCCAGCAGGTTGTCTACCAGTCCCATGCCGGCGAAGAGGATGAACAGGGGGACCACTGAGGTGATGATGGGCAGGGACTGCATGACGAACAGCAGCAGGGAGTATCCGGAGACGGCCTTGCTGCGGCCGCGGGAGAGGACGTAGCCGGCGGGGGCGGCGACGGCCACGGAGACCAGCACGGTGGAGAGGGTGGTGATGAGGCTGTTCTGCAGCCAGGTGGCGGCCAGGGTTCCGGAGAACACGTTGGCGAGGTTTTCGAAGGTCAGGCCCGTGGCGGTGCTGGTCGGTCCCGGGGTGAAGGCGAGCACCACGGTGACCATGATGGGGACGAGGACGATTGCGGTGATGGCCAGGATCGCGACAAACCTCCACCACTGGCCGCGGTGGCCGGCTTCGGAGAGGACGCGTAGGTTTTTGGCCGGGCCGGCGACGCCGAGGACCGGGCCGGACTCGGGATGGGCGTGGACTGCTGCGCTCATTATTCGACGCTCGACTTTCGGATCTGGCGGTACAGGAGGACGGAGATGACCACCAGGGTCATGGTCATCAGGAAGGCGATGGCCACGCCGGGCCCGGTGGCGAAGTCCTGGAAGACCGTGCGGTAGGCAAGGACCACCAGGGAGGTGGTGGCGCTGACCGGCCCGCCGCCGGTGAGCAGGTAGATGGTGGGGAAGTCGTTGACGCAGAAGATGGTCATCAGGATCCAGCTGATGTAGGTGGAGCGGGCGATCAGCGGGAGGGTGATCTGGCTGAACTGCTGCCAGCGGGTGGCGCCGTCCATGCTGGCGGCTTCGTAGACGGTGGTGTCGACGGAGGCCAGGGCAGCGGAAATCATCATCATCATGAACGGGAAGCTGACCCAGACTTTGAAGACCATCACGGTTATGGCAGCGAGGTTCGGGTCGGCGAGGAACAGCGGCGTTCCCAGGCCGAGGTTCCGGAACAGGGACGGGATCAGGCTGTCCGGGGTGGCCACCAGCCAGTTCCACGCGGTGGAGGAGACCACGATCGGGACGACCCAGGGCAGGAGCAGCAGGACTTTGAAGGTCCCGCCCGCGGGAATCTTGGTGCGGAGCAGCAGGGCGAGTCCCAGGCCGACGAGCCACGAGCCGAACACGCCCACGATGGTGAACATCAGGGTGAACTGTGCCGCTTTCCAGAACGCGGGTGAGGACAGGACGGTGGCAAAGTTCTCTCCGCCGACGAAGTTGCCGGTCTGGATCAGGGAACCGTCGTGCGTGGCTTGCACACCGGCGTGAATGAGGGGATAGCCGTGGATTAGGACGAGCAGGACAACTGAGGGCAGCAGGAGCCAGAAGAAAGTCCGGCTGGTCTGCGCGCTTAGCTTGCTCTTGCGGTTGGCGGGGCCGCCGGCCCCGCCGGGGGCAACTCCCCGGCGGGCCCGGCTGAGGCCGGATTGGGCTGTAGTCAGTGCCATGGAAAGGTCCGTTTACTTCTTCAGGACCGATTCGAGGCCGGACTGGAAGGTCTGCAGGGCAGTCTTGGCGTCCGCCTTGCCGGTCAGGATCGTCTGGCTGAACTGGTTAAGGGCCTGGCCGCCGTCCAGAGCCGCGAGGTTCGCGTTCAGGGTTTTGCCCTGGGCAGCAAAGGTCTTGGCGATCGGCTGCCAGTCCTTGACGATCTTGACGTTGTTGGGGTCATTGGCAAATTCGGGCATTTCCGTAATCGACTTGAAGACCGGGAGGGCAGACATCAGCTTCTGGCGCCACAGTTCCTTGAGCTGGCCCAGGTAGTACACCAGGAACGCTTCGGATGCCTCCTGCGACGGGGTGTTCGTGTACATCATGATGTTGTTCGGGAAGACGATGGTGGCCTTGTCGCCGTGCGGTCCGGTGATGGGGTCCGCAACGAGCAAATCTCCGGAAGTGTCGCCCACGCGCTGCGGGACGTTGACCTGGAACAGGCCGTACCCGGCCTTGCCGTCTTTCCACTGCGCGGACATGTTGTCCGTGGTGTAGCTGACGGCGGCCGGATCGACGATTCCGTTGGACACCAGCTCAAGGACGAATTCCATGGCTTCCACGTTGCGGTCGTTCATCAGGTCCAGTTCGCCGTCCTTGTTCCAGACGCCGCCGCCATTGTTGACCATCATCATGATCATGGAGTGGTTGCCGTAGTTGTTGCCAGCACCTGCACCGGTGGTGAAGCCGAAGGCTCCGACCTTCTTCAGCGCCTTGCCGGCCTCCAGAAGGGACGGCCAGTCGGTGGGAAGTCCTACCCCCGCCTTCTCGAACAACGACTTGCGGTACCAGAACACGCGCATGTCCAGCTGCCACGGGACAGCGACATAGCCCTTGTCGGACTTGAAGGGGTCGAGGACGCCCGGAAGGAAGTCATCGAACTGGCCGTTCTCCTTCAGCTTGTCGATCACCTTGTCCGCGTACGCGATCTGGCCTTGCTGCTCGAACTGGAAGGCCTGGAAGCCGCCGCCGGTGGACACCGCGGGGCCGGTCTTCGACGCGATGGCCGAGGAGAACGTCTGGTAGAAGTTGTTCCACTGGATGATCTGGTAGCTGGCTTTGCTGCCGGATCCGGAGAACCCTTCTGCGAGCTTCTTGGCCGCGTCGTTGTAGGCAGGGGTGGCCCACGGCATGTCCCAGAACTTGATCGTACCGCCCGCGCCGCCACCGCCCTGCGAAGCGGAACCGCCGCCGCAGGCGGCCAGAAGGGGAGCGGAGGCCGCGGCGGCTGCGAAGCCCAGGAACCCCCGCCGGGAGAAGGCGGAAGAGGCGATGGAGGGTTTGGTAGACACGGTTGTTTCCTTTCAGGGCCCGGAGTGACTGAATGCCCGGGCCCTTCTCGACAATGAGTGGATACTGACTTGAGGAACTGGAACTGCTGGTGGTTCGGTGGGGCTGTCTAGCTGGTGAGTTGGCTGAGGAGTGACATAACGGCGGTGAACTTCGCCAGGTCGTTGGCAGGAGTCCCGGAAGAGATATGCGAGTGGACCCGCGACCAGCTGGTCCGGTGGGACGATTCGTACAGCGTGGGGAGCGTCGTCGCTCCTTCTGTGGTTACCGCACGGACTTCGGCCGGCCAGGCTGCTGCGGGGTCGGGCAGTACGACGTCGGCACGGCCGGTTGACGTCAGAATCGTGAGGCTTGCGGTGGCCGGCAGCGCCGAGGTGAGGATGCCCTGCAGGGCGACGGGAACGCCGTCCGCGATGACGCCTGAAACCGTGTAGCCGTTGCCGTTGCGCTGGACCATCCGCACCTTGCGGACCTCGATCCCGCACTGCACCAGGACGGCCAACTGATCCGTCAGCAGGTGCAGCGGATCCGTGCCCGGAGCGGCGATGGCCACCGAGTCCAGCAGGACGGCGTCCTCAAGGGCCGCGGCGATGGCGCCATGCACGTTTTCACTCGTGGAGTCGACGGCCAAATTTCCGGCCCACTGGAGGTCAAGCACCACCACTGCGCCGGCGTCGTCTGCGACGGCGGTGAGCCGGGCAGGGTCTTCGGCCACCGGCGCGGACACCACAACGCCTTTGGCTCCGTTGCGGATCGCAGCGGATGCCCGGTCGGTCCAGCCGGCATGGCCGGCGATGGCGGTGACATCCGGCGCGGACACAGCGGAACCAAAGGAGAGGGGAAGGGAAGCAACGACGGCGGACACTGCACCTGCCGCCTCGGCCTGCGGATCCGCGTACACGGACAGCTGCGTCGTCATGCGTTGACCCCCTGGCCTGCGGCCGCTTCGGCGATCGCCAGCGCGAACTCAAGGTCATGGATCAGCGTTTCGGCCGACGGCGGCTGGCCTGCGCCGCCGGCCAGCTCGGCCAGTTCGCGCCACTCGCCCTCGTAGCCGTTATGGCCGAAAGGGCCCAGGACGGTGGTACGCCGGGCCGTCCGGATCCGGGCGGTTGCCGAACCGGCGTGGACGTAGGACGGCGTGAAGTCGATTTCCAGGGCGGCGTCGTCGCCGATGGCCTCAAATTTCCAGCACGGTTCCCAGGTCCCGTTCATCGCGGCGCGGAGTTCGATGGTCACGTTTCCTGCCCGGAGGGAGATGACGTAACCGAAAGGTCGGACGATTTGAGCATGCAGGACCTCCACTGCCGCGAAGTCCGGGGTGAAGCGGCGGACCAGCGGAAGGTCGTGGATGGCCAGGCCCATCACCCCGCCCGTGAGCATGGCCATGATGACCTCCGGGTCGGTCGGGTCACTGGCCGGCCCCGGAACGCGGCCCACGATCTCGGTGGCGAAGTCCTCGAAGCGCGGGTTCGGCGGAAGGACGATGGAGGACCGGACGGTGTGCACCTGCTCCGGCAGGTCGCCCCAGGCTTCCTCCGCCGCGAGCCATCCCGGATCGAAGGTGTGCATGGCGCCCACGATGATGGGCACGCCGGTTTCGGCTGACACAGCGGAGATTGCGGCGGCCTCCTCGCCGTTCATGGCGAACGGCTTTTCGCACAGCACAGCCTTCTTGCCGGCACGGCAGGCCGCGATGACCTGGGCTGCGTGGAACTGGTGCGGGCTGCAGATGGCCACAATGTCCACTGCCGGGTCCGCGAGGAGCTCTTCCATACTGGTGCTGAACTTCGCGCCAACCCTGCCGGCCACGGCTTCCGCCACGGCCGGGTCGACGTCCATGATGTGGCGGACTTCGAGAATATTGCCCAACCGTGCCAGGGAGGGCAGATGGATTGCCTGGGTAACAGGCCCCGCGCCCAGAATGCCGACGCCGAGGAGGGCCGGTGATGCCTGTTCTTGGCTCGACAAGATGCTTACCTCTTTGTAGTAGCTGGAGCGTGTGCATTATCTGAAACTTTTCGGCGTCTCAGTGACACCGCTCACACATCAAGCTAGAACTACTTTTGTCGATCGTCAAGCAAAAGTTGAAGACTTATCGACAATCTTTCGACGGCGTGACATGCATAAGAGCTTCGTGCTATCACTGACTCATGAGTCCAACGTCTGGAAAAGAGCCCGGAGCCGAGCCCGGAACCGACACTGCTGCCGACGGTGCCGGGAGCCTTTCCCGGGCCGGCGACCTCTTCCAGCTCCTCCGCGACGGGAAGGCCCGCACCCGGGCCGAACTGGCCCTGACCACAGGCCTGGCGCGGTCCACGGTGGCCGCCCGCATAGACGCGCTCATCTCCTCCGGACTGGTGGGCCCGGCCGGTGAGGCCAGTTCCAGCGGCGGCAGGCCGCCGTCGCGCTTTGCCTTCAACCCGGCCGCCCGCGCAGTCCTGGCAGTCGACGTCGGCGCCACGCACGTGATCGTTGCCGTCACCGACTTGGGCGGCAAGGTCCTCGCCGAGCACCGCCTCGTCCAGGACGTTGCCGACGGTCCGGAAGCGGTCCTGGGCCGCGTCGTCGAAGAGGGCAAAACACTCCTCGGTGAGGCAGGCCGGACTGCCGCGGACCTCGCCGGCATCGGCATCGGACTGCCCGGGCCGGTGGAGCATGCCACCGGCATGCCGGTGAAGCCGCCGATCATGCCCGGTTGGGACGGGTTCGACGTGGTGCGTTACGTCCGGCGCTCGCTGCCGGTTCCCGTGCTGGTGGACAACGACGTCAACATCATGGCGCTCGGCGAACGCACGGCGTACTGGCCCGAGCACGACAACTTCCTTTTCATCAAGGTGGCCACCGGCATCGGCGCAGGCATCATCAGCAGCGGCGAACTCCAGCGCGGCGCCAACGGAACGGCCGGGGACCTTGGCCACGTGCGGGTCCCGCGCGGCGACGAAGTCCTTTGCCGCTGCGGCAACTACGGCTGCCTCGAGGCACTGGCTTCGGGCCCCGCCGTCGCCCGGGAACTGGCCCGCCACGGGCTTCCGGCGGAGAAGGGAAGCGATGTGCTGCGCCTCGTCGCCGAGGGAAATCTGCAGGCGATCCAGGCGCTCCGCCAGGCCGGCCGTGACGTCGGGGATGTGCTGGCCACGGTGGTCAACCTGCTGAATCCGTCGGTGATCGTGATCGGCGGCAGCCTCGGCCAGGCGGGCGAGCACCTGATGGCGGGAGTGCGCGAAGTGGTTTACCGGCGGTCGCTGCCGCTGGCTACGTCACATCTTCGGATAGCCCTTTCGATGGCCGGGGACCAGGCCGCCATCCTTGGCGCCAGCCAGATGGTCACGCAACATGTGCTGTCTCCTGCCGTGATAGAAGCCACCCTGCAGGCAACGGGGTAACGTCCGTTATGTTGCCGCGGGCATGATAGCAATGACTTGATGACACGGATTTCCAGCTCCCGCACCAAGCCGCAGCCCGCCTCATGACGGCGAACATCCTCGCCAAGATTCCGCGCGGCTGGATCCTGCTGGCGAGCATCGGACTCATCGCGCTGAACATGCGCGGCCCGTTCGTGGCGGTGGCCCCGGTAGTGGGGCCGATGCAGCAGGACCTCGGGTTCTCACCCGTGGAACTGGGGCTGCTGACCGGTATTCCGGTGCTGTGCTTTTCGCTGGCGGCTCCGCTCGCGTCGTTTGCAGGCCGAAAATTCGGGGCGGAATTTGCCATCACGCTTACGCTTCTGGGCGTGCTGGCCGGCGTGATTGTCCGCTCGGCCGGAAACGGCGGCCTGGTGCTGTTCGGCACCGCGATCATCGGCGTGGCCATCACCATCGGCAACATCGCCGTGCCGCTGATCATCCGGCGGGACTTTTCGCCGCAGCGGCAGGGGACCGCCATGGGTATTTACACCGCGGCCCTTAACATCGGGTCCTTCCTCACTTCGGTGGTCACCGCGCCCCTGGCCGAGGTGGCCGGCTGGCGGCTCGCGCTGGCGGCCAGCGGGGTCTTCGCCGTGGCTGCCACAGTCTTCTGGGTCATGGCAGTGGGCCGGCATGCCTTCGTTCCCTCCCCCGTCGAAGAGTCCGATCCCCGCCCCGCCGGGGTTCGGCCGGCGTCCCGCTGGATCACGGCCGGGCTGACAGCGGGCTTTGCCGGGCAGGCTTTCTCCTACTACGGCGTCACCGCGTGGCTGCCCACCTTCCTGATCGACGAACTGGGCATGGCGCCCTCCGCTGCCGGGGCCGGGTCCTCGCTCTTCCAGATCCTCGCCATTGTGGGCGGCCTCGGGGTGCCGATGGTGGCCAGGTTTGCCAGTACGACGGCGGTGGCGGTCACCCTGGGCCTGATGTGGCTGACCGTTCCCCTTGGCCTGCTGCTGGCCCCGGAACTGTGGTGGCTCTGGTCCTCCGTGGGCGGCGCGGCGCAGGGCGGCGGCATCACGGTCATCTTCATTGCCATCATCAAGCTGGCCCGCGACCAGGCATCGGCGGGCCGGATGTCCGCCGTCGTCCAGGGCGTGGGCTACTCGGTAGGCGCGGTGGCCCCGACACTCCTGGGCTACGTCCACGGGCTGTCCGGATCCTGGACCAACCCGCTGCTGCTGATCCTTGCATCGGTGGCGGCGTTCATCCTGGGCACCACCCTCTCCGTGCGGAAGGTGCCGAAGACCCGCTGACGCGTCCCGCCGTCGTCGTACTTTCACGCACAAAAAAGCGCGGACTGGCAGCTAAGGCCCTCAACCTTGGGTTTTCGGGTCATTAGCTGCCAGTTCGCGCTCAATGGTTCTTCCGTTGCCGGGCCGCCGCCCCGGATTTCGGGGTGCCTGTTGCGGAGGGCGTGGCAGCCCGGCGAACGGAAATCTTCCCGGTTACCGCGGGTCAGGCTCGACTACCGCAGGTCAGGCGGCAACGAGCTCCGCGTCCTCCACCGGTTCCTCGGAACGGTCCCGGGCCTCGTGCAGGAAGCGGGCGTAGGCCGGCAGCGTCAGGAACGTGGGGAATGCCTCGGCCAGGGTGACTTCCTCGAAGATGTCCCGTGCGTCGGCAAAGCGGTCGCCCTCGAAGCGTTCCAGCCGGGCGAATTCCTCGTCCAGGAGGTCCTCCACCCACTCACGGGTAATGATTTCGCCGTGGTCGGTGATGGCGCGGGAGAAGATCCACTGCCACAGCTGCGAACGGGAGATTTCCGCGGTGGCGGCATCCTCCATCAGGTTGTGGATGGCCACGGCACCATTGCCGCGCAGCCAGGATTCGATGTAGCGGATGCCCACCTCGATGTTGTTCCGGATGCCCTGCTCGGTGATGGTGCCCTTTGTGGAGGCAATGTCCAGCAGCGCGCGGTCGTCCGGGGTGACGTCTTCGCGGAGGCGGTCCAGCTGGTTCGGCTTTTCGCCGAGAACGGCGTCGAACACTTCCCGGCAGACGGGCACCAGGTCCGGGTGCGCCACCCAGGAGCCGTCAAAGCCGTCGTTGGCCTCGCGGGTCTTGTCCGCGCGGACCTTTTCGAAGGCGATCGCGTTGGCTTCCTCGTCCTTGCGGTTGGGGACGGCTGCGGCCATGCCGCCGATCGCCATGGCGCCGCGCTTGTGGCAGGCGCGGACCAGCTGCTCCGTGTAAGCGCGCATGAAGGGGGCCGTCATGGTCACCTGCACCCGGTCGGGCAGGACAAAGCGGGGGCCGCGGGTGCGGAAGTTCTTGATCATGGAGAAGATGTAGTCCCAGCGGCCGGCGTTCAGGCCCGCCGCGTGGTCGCGCAGCTCGTAGAGGATCTCTTCCATTTCGAAGGAGGCCGTGATGGTCTCGATCAGCACGGTGGCGCGGATGGTGCCCTGCGGGATGCCCAGCAGGTCCTGGGCCAGGATGAAGATGTCGTTCCACAGGCGTGCTTCGAGGTGGTTCTCGATCTTCGGCAGGTAGAAGTACGGTCCCTTGCCCTGGGCCAGCAGGCGGCGGGCATTGTGGAAGAAGTACAGGCCGAAGTCCACGATGCCGCCGGCGATCGGTTCGCCGTCGATGAGCATGTGCTTTTCCGGCAGGTGCCAGCCGCGGGGGCGGACCACGATGGTGGGCAGTTCGCCGGCCGGGCGGAGCTTGTAGTCCTTGCCCTCGGGGGAGGTGAAGTCGATCCGGCGTTCCAGTGCGTCCGTCAGGTTGAGCTGGCCCTGGATGACGTTGCGCCACGACGGCGTGGAGGAGTCTTCCATGTCCGCCAGCCACACCTTGGCGCCGGAGTTCAGTGCGTTGATGGTCATCTTCTTGTCCACCGGGCCGGTGATTTCGACACGGCGGTCCTCCAGTCCCGGAGCGGGCGGAGCAACGCGCCAGTTCGGATCATTGCGCACGGACTCGGTCTCGCGGAGGAACCGCGGATCCTGGCCCTTGGCGATCTCGGCCCGACGGTTGCGGCGGCCCTTGAGAAGCTCCTGTCGCCGTTCCGTGGTGGCCCGGTGCAGCTTGGCCACAAACGCCAAAGCATCCGGAGTAAGAACCTCGCCCTGCCGGCAAATAGGCTGCGCGGTCAAAGTGATCCCGTTGATGGTGAAGTTGTCAGTGAAGCTGTTCATTTCAGTCTCCTTAAAGACGAAAGGGAAGTTCGACGGCGTATAGCGGCACTGCGGTGACCGAGGCACAAGGCCGAAGGAGCCGGTATCGCGGCAGCCTGCGTAAAAGGGGCCCTGCGTCCCGGTCCGTCCTCGCTCAGCGAGGTCGAACCGGGACGTGGGGAATAGCAGGCCGAGCGATGCCGGTCCGAAGGCCGGAAGTGACCAGTCCGCCGTCGAACGGGAAGTATTAGTGGAACTGGCCCTCTTCGGTCGATCCGACCAGGGCGAGGGTGGATGCGTTCGGGTTGAGCGCAGTGGCGATGTCGTCGAAGTAGCCGGTGCCGACTTCGCGCTGGTGCTTGGTCGCGGTGTAGCCGCGGGACTCGGAGGCGAATTCCTTTTCCTGCAGCTCGACGTAGGCGCTCATGCCTTCACGGGCGTAGCCGTGGGCGAGGTCGAACATCGAGTAGTTCAGGGCGTGGAATCCTGCCAGGGTGATGAACTGGAACGTGAAGCCCATGGCGCCAAGTTCACGCTGGAACTTGGCGATGGTGGCGTCGTCCAGGTGCTTGCGCCAGTTGAACGACGGCGAGCAGTTGTAGGAGAGCATCTGGTCCGGGAACTCGGCCTTGACGGCTTCGGCGAACTTGCGGGCAAGTTCGAGGTCCGGGGTGCCCGTCTCCATCCAGATGAGGTCGGAGTACGGGGCATAGGCCTTGGCGCGGGCGATGCAGGGTTCGATGCCGTTGCGGACCTTGTAGAAGCCTTCCGGGGTGCGGACCGGCTGTCCGCCTTCGCGGAGGATGAATTCCTGGTCGCGCTCGTCGACGTCGGAGGTGATCAGGGTTGCGGCCTCGGCGTCGGTGCGTGCGATGACCACGGACGGCGTGCCGGCGACGTCGGCGGCCAGGCGGGCCGCGTTCAGGGTGCGGACGTGCTGCTGGGTGGGGATGAGCACCTTGCCGCCGAGGTGGCCGCACTTCTTCTCCGAAGCGAGCTGGTCCTCCCAGTGAACGCCTGAGGCGCCGGCCTGGATCATGGATTTCATGAGCTCGTAGGCGTTCAGCGGGCCGCCGAAGCCGGCCTCAGCGTCAGCGACGATCGGCACCATCCAGTCCTCGACGGTCTGGATGCCTTCGGAGAACTCGATCTGGTCGGCGCGGAGGAGGGCGTTGTTGATGCGGCGGACCACCGTGGGAACGGAGTTGGCCGGGTACAGCGACTGGTCCGGGTACGTGTGGCCGGAGTTGTTGGCGTCCGCGGCAACCTGCCAGCCGGAGAGGTAGATGGCGCGGAGTCCGGCCTTGACCTGCTGCACGGCCTGGTTGCCGGTCAGGGCGCCGAGGGCGTTGGTGTAGCCGCCGGTCTTGTGCTCTTCGGTCAGCTGCTTCCACAGCTTCTCGGAGCCGCGACGGGCCAGCGTGTGTTCTTCGGAGACGCGGCCGCGGAGTCGGACGACGTCCGTTGCCTTGTAGTCACGGGTCACACCTTCCCAGCGGGGGTTGGCGGCCCACTCGAGCTCCAGTGCGGCGGCCTGCTGCTCGGGCGTCTGCTGGGTGGGCTCAAATGCTGCAGTCATCTTTGTCTCCTTGTTTGTGCTCCGGGTGTCCTGGCCGGCCCCGCCCTGCGCCTTTGCAGTGGGGGACCGGCTGGACCGGTGCGGTGTTTCTTTCCGTGAGATCTACTTTTCTGCACTTTCAAGAGGGTTACTAGATGAAATCCATGGAAAGAAATGCGTTTCTTCGCGTATGCTCAATAAATGTCGCCTACGAGCTGGAACCGCAAAGCCGCCACCCCGCCGTCGTCCCCTGCCACCCCCGAACTGGACGTCATCAGCCTGGGCCGCCGCGTCCGCCACCTGCGCAAAGCGGCGGCCATGACACTCGATGACCTCAGTGCCGCCGTCGGGACCGCACCGAGCCAGCTGAGCCTGATCGAGAACGGGAAGCGGGAGCCCAAACTGGGGCTGCTGCAGCAGCTGGCAGCCGCGCTGAATGTCAGCATCGATCAGCTGCTCGGGGCAGAGCCGCCCAACCGGCGGGCGGCCCTGGAGATCGAGCTGGAGCGATACCAGCGCAGCCCCCTCTACGAGTCCCTGAACCTGCCCAAAATCCGCATCAGCTCGCGGCTTCCCATGGATGTGCTGGAGTCCATGGTGGGCCTGCAGCATGAGCTGGAGCGCAGGCTTAACGAACAGGTGGCGACGCCGGAGGAGGCCCGCCGCGCCAACGCAGAGCTGCGGGCCATGATGCGCGAACGCAACAACTACTTCCCTGAATATGAGGCGGAGGCGCAGAAGGTCCTGGCATCGGTGGGGCACAAGAACGGCCCGCTGTCCCATCACGTCATTGCCGACATCGCCGGGCACCTCGGTTTCAGCCTCCACCATGTGGGCGATCTGCCGCATTCCACCCGCTCCGTGACGGATCTTAAGAACCGCCGAATTTACCTCACGCAAAACCAGCGCTCGGATCATGACCCCCGTTCGGTGCTGCTGCAGGCATTGGGCCACTATGTCCTGGGCCATCAGACGCCGTCGAACTACGGGGACTTCCTGATGCAGCGCGTGGCCACGAACTACTTCGCCGCCGCGCTGATGCTGCCCGAGCAGGTCACCGTGGAGTTCCTGCAGAAAGCCAAGCAGGCCAAGGAAATCGCCGTGGAGGACATCCGCGACGCCTTTGCGGTGTCCTACGAGACCGCGGCACACCGGTTCACCAACCTGGCCACGCAGCACCTGGACATCCGCACGCACTTCCAGAAGACGCACAAGAGCGGCATCATCTACAAGGCGTACGAGAACGACGGCGTGACGTTCCCGCAGGATCATACCGGTGCCATTGAGGGCCAGCCGTCGTGCAAGAACTGGACGTCGCGGGTGGTGTTCGATGTGCCGGACAAGTTCAGCGCGTACAACCAGTACACGGATACACCGGCGGGAACCTACTGGTGCACGGCACGGACCGAACGCTCGGCCAACGGCGAATTTTCACTCTCCGTAGGCGTCCCCTACGCGCAGGTGAAGTGGTTCCGCGGCCGGGATACGACGGAACGGTCCAAGTCCACCTGCCCGGACGAGAATTGCTGCCGCCGTCCGCCGGTGTCGCTGACGTCCGAGTGGGCGGGCAACGCCTGGCCGTCGGCGCGGGCGCACTCGCACCTGCTCGCCGCGATGCCGCCGGGCGCCTTCCCCGGCGTGGACGAGACCGAGGTCTACTCGTTCCTGCAGGCGCACTCGGGGAGCTGAACGCTCTCTCACTTCCTGCGGGTTTTTCCGAAACGCTCTCTCACTTCCTGCGGGTTTTTCCGAAACGCTCTCTCACTCCCTTGGCGATAGTGAGAGAGCGATTCGGTATGTGCTGCCGGAAGTGAGAGAGCGTCCTCCGTTACCCGTGCAGTTCCCGGTAGGCGGCAGCGGCTGCCGGGTGCAACGGCAGGCCGGCCGTGTTGATCAGCGATTCCGGGCTCAGGAACTGGACCCCCAGGCTGGAACGGGGGATCAGTTCCTCGGCATGGTCCACCAGCAGTTCCACCGTCC